>DASSGJ010000142.1:0-7959 GCA_035693545.1 Candidatus Acidiferrum sp. | reverse complement strand
TTCAGAAGATTTCTCGCTGCCCGGCGCAGGCGTTTCGACACTGCGGGGCGCGGGAATTGCCGGGGGAGTCGCATGCATGGCAGGAGGAATCTCCGGCCGTGCGACTTTGGAGCTTTCCGGCGAATCGTCCCCGGCGATTTGATGGCCAAGCCAGATGATCGCCTGGCCGAGTTCGCGGTGGTAGACGTAAGAGCCGGCAAACAAGGTAAGAAACAGCATGATTCCGACGGCGCGCCCCAGCGTGAAGTTATCCATCCAATTTGGATTATCGGAATCGGGCTCGCCTTCAAATGAGGACAGTGGTTCGAGGGGAGGCGGAATCAAACGCCGGGGAGGGGCTGCCGGAGCGGGCGTAGGCACAGGGATTCGCGTTTCCGTTGCAACCGGAGGCTCGGGCTTCGGGACAGAAATCTGAATTTTTTCCGGAGGTTCCGCGGCCGGTTTGGGAATCTCGACGGGAGCTACGGGCTCGGCGTGAGTTTCCACGGGTAAAGCTGCAGGGCGCACCGAGGAAAGTTTCAGCAGCGGCGGCAAGGCTGGAGCATCAGACTGTTCCACTGTTGTTGGAGAAACCGCTGGGGTTGGTGCCGGCTGCTTCTCTCGTGGACGCGGAGGAAATCGTTTTGGCAGCGCCATCACCGTCGGCGGTGGCTGTTGTGGAGGTTCAACGGCCGGCGGCGCCGGAGGCAGTTCCGGCTCGGGCGGCGTACTAACCATTGGCGAAGCTGATGGAGCGCTTGCCACGACTGGTGATAACAGCGTGGGCTGTGGTTCTGGTTCGGGAGGTATCTCCACACTCGGCGGCGGGGTTGGAGGTGCAATCTCTGGTGTTGACGCGAGCGGCGGAGGTGTTGGTTCTACATTGGGTGGCTCGGCTATCGCCTGTGGTGACGGAGAAGCTGGAGGAGGCGCGTTTTCCGCAACCGGCGGCGCCTCTGAAGGTTGTTTCCGGACACGAATCTTGGAACGCAACTCGGTGAGCGAGGTGCGCATCGATGGCGACGGTTGGGCCGGCTCGGACTCCGGCGAAAATGGTTCATCGAATTTGTCCAGCCAGCGGCGAATCTGGTCGCGGAAGTGCGCAGACAAGCCGGCGAATTCCAGCGCCGCGACATGACCGCCGTCTTCGACGCGAAGCACAATCGCTTCCCCGTCGATCCTGGCCGAACTCTCCAGCGCAAACGAAAAAGGAATCTTCTCGGATGGCCGCAGGGGCATCATGGCGCGCAGAGAAAACCCCTGCTCCGAGAGGTCGCGCATCATTCCCCCGTTCGCAGGGGGAAGTTCGACGTAGACGAGGCTCAGCGGACGTTTGCGGAGTTGCGTTCGGCGCTCGGTCTTTAAAGTCATGACGGCACTTACAGGAAGAATTCTAACCCGCAACCACGGGTTTAGGTGAAAGGTTGTGAGAAAAGGAGCGCAATCCAAAAACCGTCTGCCAAGGGTGGGTTTCGGGTTGAACACAAACGCGCGAGAAGCCGGCCGGCATGTGCCGGAAACGTCGTAAGTTTGAATCAGCAAGCAGGCCTTCCAATGAAAATCAGGATTTTACTGACGGCCACGTTCGTCGCCGGCGCCCTATGCGCGGGCTACTGGTGGTGGCAGCGCCCAACGAAGCTTTCCGAGACCGACTCCCTCTTGCTTGGCGAAATTGCCAACGAAAGCGGGGAGAGAAATTTCGACGGCTCGCTCCGGGAAGCGCTGCGCATCGCGCTGCTCCAGTCCCCTCGCCTGAATCTGACGTCCGACGAGAAAACTCGAAATGTTTTGCGGGAGATGGGGCAACCGGACGGCGCCCCGCTGACCAAAACGCTGGCTCCTCAGGTATGCGCGAAAACGGGGGCGCAAGCGTACTTGACGGGAAACGTATTGCGGGATGGAAGCGGATACCTGGTGAAGCTGGCAGTCTACCGGTGCGCGGGAGAACGCCGCATCGCCAAGGCAAGCGCCAGAGCGGCGCGCGCGGATCTGGTGGTGCAACACCTGGGAGAGGCGGCGCGCCAGCTACGCGAAGACCTGGGTGAGAGCGTGGCGTCGGTGCGGAAATATGACGTGCCTCTCGAAAGGGCCACCACACCGATCCCCGCTTCGCTGAAAGCCTATGAGCAGGCGAGAAAAGCGATTCGAGAAAAGGGAGATCTGGAAGCGGTGCCGCTGTATAAGCGCGCGATTGAACTGGACTCGCGATTCGCTGTCGCCCATTCCGGGCTGGCAGTCAGCTATTACAACCTGAACCAGATGGGCAAGGCCAGCGAAGAGATCCGGCAGGCCTACGAGGCTGGAGACCGGCAAACCTATCGCGAGCACCTGAACATCGCGACTCTTTATTACGATCTGGCGCAAGGGGACATCGCCAAAGCCATCGAAGGCTACAAGGAATATATCCGCGCCTATCCGCGAGACGATGTTGCCATGGGCAATCTCTCCAGCGAATACTTCGTGATCGGAGATTACGCCGACGCAGCAAAATACGCCGAGGCCGCGCTGAAGATCGATCCTGACTCGGCCGCCTGGTACGAAAATTATTCGACCGCGCTGCTGGCGCTGTCGCGGCCGGACGAAGCGGAGAAAGTGCTTCAGGAAGCCTTTGCAAGAAAGCTGGACGACCCGTCGCTGCATGCCAACCTGTATGCCGTGGCTTTCGCCAAAGGCAATTCCTCACTGATGCAACGGGAACTGGAATGGGCCGCGGGCAGAACCAATGGCGAGGATTCCCTGCTGGCGGCGCAATCCGATACCGAGGCGTATTTCGGGCGGCTGAAAAACGCTCGCGAATACACCAGACGCGCAGTGGAATCGGCGAGAAAAGCGGAATTGCCGGAATCCGCGGGCGTGTGGGAAGTGGAAGCCGGCATGCGCGAAGCAGTGTTCGGATATCCGGACGAAGCGAGAAAGCATGCGGATGCAGCGCTGCAGCTTGCCCCAGAGAGCAAGGACGTGCGGGCGCTGGCGGCGCTGGTTTTTGCCCGTCTCGGAGACGACGCAAAAGCGCAAAAGATCATGGATGATCTGCGGGCGCTCTACGTATCGAACATGGTGATACAAAAGGCCTGGCTGCCGGTGGTGCAAGCGCAGATCAAGCTGCGGAAGAAGCAGTTTGCGGATGCGATCGATTCACTGGAAGGAGTTACGCCATACGAAAAAGGACAGCTCACGGGGAATCTGAGCGATTCGTGCATGATTCCGGCGTTTTTAAGAGGGGAAGCTGAACTCGGTACAGGAAACAGCCGCCAGGCCCTGGCGGAATTCCAGAAGTTCACCACGGACGCAGGAATCGTTGGGAGCTGCTGGTCGGGACCCCTGGCGAAATTGGGAATGGCACGCGCCCTGGCGATGTCCGGTTCAACAAGTCAGACGAAACAAGCGTACGCGAAATTCCTGGATCTGTGGAAAGGCGCCGACGCGGAGATACCCGTACTGAAGCAGGCCAAGGCGGAAGCCACCAAGCTCCGTTGACGGGGAAATCGCCGGGAAGGAGCGTTCCCGGCGGATAGCTCAGCATCCGGATCGCGAAACAACAGATGGAGCGCGATGTCGCAGTTTCGAGCGTTACTTCTTCCGAGCCAGCTTGACCGCGACTCCCAGCAACAGTTTGCGATCGCCTTCTTCCATTTGACCCAGCAAACCACGGATGCGATTCAGGAAGCCACCCCACTTGCCGGAAAGCCCCCATTCCTCGGAAGGCGAATCCTTCTTTCGAGGAATCACCAACGGCTTGGCCGGGCCGTTGCCCTGATAAAACAGCTGGTAAAGTGGCACTCCCATCGCGCCCGAAAGTTTCTCGAGCGTCTCGATGGAGGGTGTCGTATGCCCGTTTTCGATCCGGGAGAGATAGCACCGGGATAGTCCTGTGCGCTCTTCCAAATCTCCCTGGGATAGTTGCTTTTCTTTGCGGATGTCCCGCAAACGCTCTCCAATCATTCCTGTTTCTCCTTAACGAACTATCTGACACTTTCTCCCGACGGGGGATTCGGGGACCGGTGCACCAGTTGAGCGGGAACAAAATCGCCCAACTGCACCAATTCCGTAACGTCGCTGGCCAACCCCAAGTAGCGGACTACGCGCCCTGCGGGGTCTCGAATGACAAAGCCGCGATCGAAAATCCAGCGAATGGAGCCGTCCGGCCGCCGTACCCGGTACGATGTTTCTACGCGGTCGCCCGGAAAATCCTGGCCAACGAATTGGATGGCAAACTCGCGATCTTCGGGAATCACGGCATCCAGCCAGGCATGGGCGTCGCGGCCCAGGTCTTCGCGCGGGCGCCCCCACACAGTTTCGTAGGACGGGCTGACGTAAAGAATGTTTTCCGTTTCAGCTTCCAGGAACCATATTACTTCGCTGCCTTCGCGAGGTTGCTCGGTGATCTGGCGATTCCGCTCAGAACGAGACTTGGCGTGCACGCGCCGAATCAGTTCGTCGCGGAGGAAATCCAGCTCCGAGGTAATGCGGGTGATCTCCGCATCTTTCGTTTTCTCCAGCCGGTAGACCGTCTCCAGAAGTTTTTCGGAGACTTCGCGCTGATTCGCGACCGTGGACGCGCCTGTCAGCGTCATGGTGGCGGCTACGCAAAGATATGCTGCCAGCGAAAGCGGCATCGCCGTCGTAGTGTTGAAAGGGCCGTACCCATGCAACGAACCCCAGGTGGCAAATCCGCAGAGAACGATGCAGGCGCCGGAAGCTTCCAGGGGGCAAAAACGGATCGCGGCCCAAACCAGGAATGGCACACAAAGAAAAAGCGGCGTATCCACACGGTCCGTAAAGATTCCCGCCGGTCCAAAGCTGACCACGCTGACAACGCTGAGCCCCACCAGCAGCACGCTTGCTTCGATAAGTTCGCTCAAATGCAATGGTTGGTGCTTGCCGTCCAAAAGCAGAATCAGGAATGGCGCAAGGACCACCACACCCAATGCATGCCCCGCCCACCAGGCTCCAAGAATGGTCAGGGATTCGGGCCAGCTCTGCCCGGCGCTCCACAGCGCGCTGGTGCCGACAAGGGCGCTGACGAAGGTCGCCAGTGCGCCTGCCAGTATTGAGAAACGTAAGACATAGGCCGGCCGCGAAAAGGCGTTCGCGCCGCCCGCAAAGCGGTTGACCAGGTAGCCCCCCAGCAATGCCTCTGCGGTGTTACCAGCAGCGATGGTCAGCGACCCCGGCAATGACACCGCAGAGGTGAGTTCAACACACATGGAAGCCAGAAAAATGGCGGGAAGGACGCGGCGGCCTTGCAAAAGAACAGCAGCGAGGGCAATCCCGGCTGGCAGCCAAATCACCCCCATAGAGGTCTGGGAATGAATGATCCGCATCTCGAATTGAGCCGAGAATAAGAAAGCTATAAAGACGAGAAGGGAAACACCCAGGTCCCTACGGGAGATTGAAACCTTAGGTGGGCCCTGTTCCACTTTGGACTCTGTAGACGAAAAAACGCGCATATCCACCCAATTGCTCCACACGGTTGGGGACCAATGCAAACAACTCGTACGTTACTATACCGGGGACCTGGAATCTAGACTGCGAGCGAATTGATAAAATGTATACAGTCTTGCGAGGTACAAAGCAACTGGAAAAAGAGCCGATATTAGGGCGAATTAAGGATCTGACCGGAGACCGTGCACATTTTTCCGAATCGCTTCAGCCGCCCCTACGCTCAGGTTGGCGCTCTTTGATTCCGGCCGAGGTGGTACGATTTCGAAGCGGTCCCTGGGCCGTTAACCGGAACCCCCGGGTAGGAGAACTCTGATGCGCTGGACACCTGGCGGCACAAGCGACGACATTGAGGATCGCCGAGATCAGGATGACGGCGGCGGGGGCGGAGGCGGGTTCGGCTTCGGCGGGATGCATATCGGCATCGGCGGAGTGGTGATTCTTTTCATCCTGAGCCTTATCTTTAAGCAAAATTTCTTCGCCCTGCTGGGAGGGGGCACGAGCGTACCGGTCGCGACAACGGTTCACCGGCCGAATCCCGCGCGCGACGAAGCGGAAAAACCGCTGGTGCAGTTTGTGTCCTTCGTTCTGGACGACACCCAGAAAACCTGGGAACAATTGCTGCCGCAACAAGCGGGTGTTCCCTACCGCCATGCCCGGTTGGTGCTGTTTCGGAATCACACTCAGTCGGGATGCGGGGGAGCGGAATCGGCAACCGGTCCTTTTTACTGTCCCGGCGACGAGCGGGTGTATATCGACCTGGGATTTTATGATGAATTGAAGCGCCGGTTCGGAGCGCCGGGCGAATTCGCGCAGGCTTATGTGCTGGCGCACGAAATAGGCCACCACGTGCAAAAAATCGTCGGTATCGAGAGCAAAGTTCAGCAACTGCAGAGAAGCAATCCCGCCCAGGCAAATCCGTTGTCGGTAAAGACGGAACTCCAGGCGGATTGTTTCGCGGGAGTCTGGGCCCATTCGACGCAACAACGCGGACTGCTGGAAGCGGGAGACGTGGAGTCGGCGTTACACGCGGCCGCTGCGGTCGGCGACGATCACATCCAGCAGATGACGCGAGGCCGCGTGCAGCCGGAAACGTTTACGCACGGAAGCTCGCAGCAGCGGATGGATTGGTTCAACAAAGGACTGAACAGCGGTTCGATCACCGCCTGCAATACCTTCGGGCCGCAGTAAGCGGCTTCGCTTGCATCGGCCTCGGCCTAGCTAATCTGACGAAGGCGGGATGCGCGTCCCGGGAACGCTTGGATCTCGCTCCTTTTCAACTGCAGCCTGCGCGGTCTTCGCCTTTAGCGGATCAATCCACGAATCCTGATTCACAAAAGTCGTCTGCGTGGGCAGCGCCACCACTGCTCCCGCCTTCTCGATCGTATCCATTATCTTCAGCAGCAGTTGCTCCTGGGTCGCCAGATAGGCCGTGTATTCCTGCTCCAGGATGTAACAAAAAAGCTCCACCTCGATCGCGTACTCGGCGAAGCGCAGGAACCGGATGCGTGCTGAAGAATCTTCCACTTTCGGATCCTCGATCAAAAGTTTCTGGATTTGCCCGAGGACATAGCGCACGTGATCCGGCGAAAGGTCATAGCGCAGGCGAAGAATCTGTTGGCACAGAAACTTGTCACGAAAACGCAGATTCTCCACCACCGCGGAAGCCATGATGCCGTTCGGAATCGAAAGCAGCGTGCGCTCGCCCGTCCGCAATCGGGTGGAGCGCAGGCCGATGTCTTCCACAACACCGGTCTGATTGTTAATGCGGCAGACATCGCCGATCTGGATGACCTTGTCGAAAAGAATGGAAACGCCGCCGAACATGTTTTCAAACGTCTTTTGCGCGCCGAGACCCAGGGCCAAACCGCCGATTCCCACGCCGGCCAGCGCCGTGGAAACGTCCACCCCAAGATTCCGAAGGACCAGCAGCGTCACCAGCAGAAAGATGCAAGCCTGCGTGAAGCGCCGCACCAGCGAAACAATGGAACGCTCCGCCAGCATCCCGCGTTTTGTAAAGCTGGCGCCGATTTGCGCGGAAATGGCCTTGGTAATTCGCGTAAGTATCCAATAGAAGTCGAACGCCAGAAAAATCCAGACAAGATGACGGTAGTAGAGACGGTAAAGCAGCGACGTGCCGATGTAGCCGACAAAGATGTAATGCGACAGAATCGCGACCGTCAGCGTGATCGGATCGACCTGAAAGAAACGTTGGGGGGCAAGCAGCGGCTTGCTTCGCGCCTTCCGCGACCGGTTGACCACAAACGCGATCACCATCGTGATCAGCCGGCCGCCCAGCAACGCGATCGGCAGGAATACGACTATGGCGATCCACTGCCACAGCGGCATGAACAGAAGCCGGTGCGTGACCAATGTTTGCGGAATTTGCTTTTCGATTTCCGGGAAAGTCAGCGAATCGTACATTTCCGGAACGTGGTCCAGCGTGGCGCGCGAGAAATACCACAGCTTGCGGCCGTGTTCATCGTCCAAACGAACCAACTGGACGGGAAATTTGTCGGTCGTTCCCAGTGCGCCGGT
>DASSGJ010000141.1:0-13209 GCA_035693545.1 Candidatus Acidiferrum sp. | reverse complement strand
GCGATCACAGCATCAAGGCTGGCGCGTTGCAGGAAGGTGTGATCGAAGGCCGCAGCAGTACGCAAAAAGATGCGGCGCAAGCCGCGGCGGCCGGCGCGGCGATGGGCGCGATGCACGGGGTGAAAGATAAGGACAAGAAAGAAGCCGCGGAAGGTGCCGCACTTGGAGCGCTGGCAGCCTACCTGATGGAGGCCGGGCGCGGCCAGGAAATCGACCTTCCGAAAGGCGCAAAGCTCGAACTCGAACTGGAACGCGCTCTCTACCTCGTCCGCGAATAGAACTACCTCGGTCCACGAATTCGATTGCCCCAAATCCCGCGGGTGCCCGCGCGCCGCATGGCGCTTGGCATTCCGATAAGCGCTTGTTACAGTCGAATCACCCACCCAAAGTGCGACAATACAGCTGTGGTGTGAGGAGACGAGGCACAGGCGCATGGGCGACGAAAGCAAAGCGGTACGCACGGTGGAGACCGGCGAGCATAAGGACCGCATCCTGATCGTCGAGGATGAGGACAACGCTCGCAAGGGTTACGAGCAGCTTCTGCAACGGTGGGGCTACGAAGTCCTGGGCGTGAACACGGCCGAGGACGCGCTCGCAAAATTTTCCAACTTTCAACCGGACACGCTGATCGCGGACGTGGAGCTGCCGGGCATGAACGGCCTGGACCTGCTGAAGCAACTGGGCGAAGAGCTGCACGATGTTCCCGCCATCATCATCACCGGTAAAGGCAGCGAAGAACGCGCTGTAGCCGCAATCGAGTCAGGCGCTTTCTGGTACATCGAGAAGCCGCTGAAGGGGCCGGTGCTGCGCGCGCTGCTCGATCGCGCTTTGAGCAAGGCTCGGGATGCGCAGAACCTCGCCGTGCTGCAACGGCAATTGCGCGAGGCTGGACGCCTCGGCGACATCGTCGGCAACTCGAAACCAATGCAGGAAGTGATGCGCATCATCGAGATGGCCGCGCCAAGCTCCGCGTCCGTGCTCATCACCGGAGAGACCGGTTCCGGCAAGGAAATCGTGGCTCGCACGATTCACAAGCTTTCGCCCCGGGCGGGCGGACCGTTTGTTGCCATCAACTGTTCCGCGATTCCCGAAACGCTCATGGAAAGCGAGATTTTCGGCCACGAGCGGGGAGCGTTCACGGGCGCTGCGGAGCGCCGCATCGGCTGCTTTGAACTTGCCGATGGAGGGACTCTGCTGCTCGACGAAATCGGGGAGATGCCCGCGCCAACGCAGGCGAAACTGCTGCGTGTTCTCGAGGACCGCAAGGTGCGGCGGCTGGGAAGCAAGACCGAAACACCGGTAGACGTTCGGGTGCTAGCGGCAACCAACAAAGATCCTGAACAGTCCGTCGCCAACGGCGGCTTGCGCCAGGATCTATATTTCCGGCTGAACGTGTTTCACATCCACTTGCCGCCGCTGCGCGATCACAAGGACGACATTCCGCTGCTTTCCGAACACATCCTGCGCGACATTAACGCGAAACATGGCAAGAGTGTGCGTGGCATCGGCGCGGAAGTGCTGGACATTTTCATGAGCCACACCTGGCCCGGCAATATCCGCGAACTGCGCAATGTGCTGGAGCGTGCGGCGATCATGTCCGAGAAAGACCTGATTTCGCGGAGCTCCCTGCCCGGCGAGTTCGGAAAAGTTGCCAGCAAGGGCCCGAGCGATCTGTCTTCCATCAAATTCCCGGTGGGCACCACGGTGGACGCGATGGAGCGCGAACTGATCCTGCAAACTTTGCAAGCCACAGGCAACAACAAAACCCGTGCAGCGGAGTTGCTCGGCGTCAGTTTGAAAACCCTGCACAACAAACTGAAAGAGTACGGCAGCGAGAAGGCAGAAACGGAGTCCTAGCACGGTATGCAGCTTGGGCTGCGCGCAAAACTGACGATGATCATGACGGGGCTGGTGCTCCTGTCCACTGCAGTGCTGTCGCTGGTTTTTTCGGAATTGCTCCTGCAGCAGGTTCTTCACGATACGGACAAACGCGCGACGGAGTTGGCACGAGAAGCGTTCGATTCCGCGCGCCGCGCTCTCGAAGACGCCAAGTCCCAGGGATTGCGGCCAGCATCCGAGGCCCCCCAGGAAATCCACGATTACGTTGCCCACGCCTTTGAAATCAACGAGGCGCTCGAGGCGAAACTGCAGTCGGCCACCGATTCTCCCTCCATTTACGAAGTGACTATCGTGGACAAGGACGACGTGGTTCTCATATCCAGTGATCCGGCACTGGCGGGGAAAACTGCCTTGCGCAAGCCTCCATTTTCCCAATTGGTACAAAGCTCATTCGTACGGCAGGTGCGGGCTCTCACCGAAAAAACACGCATCTATGAAGTGGACTACCCGTTTAAGCTTCGTGGAAATCCATTTGGTGAAGTGCGCGTTGCCGTCTCAACGGCTCTGCTTTTCAGCGACATCAAGCCTCGCTTGAGGCGTTGGGGCACAATCGCCCTGCTGGCGCTGGTGCTTTCCACTTTTCTGGCGGCGGTGGTCAGCGGCGCCGCGCTGGCGCCCATCCGGGACATCCTTGCGCAACTCGAGCGCATTTCCGTAGGCGTGTACGATGCCCCTGCAACTTCGACAAAGGCTCCGGAGGAGAGCACCGACGAACTGGGCCAGGTGCGGCAGAAAATTCAGCAAGTGGGGCAACAGTTGCGGGGCGTGCACGAAATATTCAGTTCCTTGCGGGAAAACATGAATTCCGTGATGGCAGGCCTCGAGGATGGGCTGCTGCTCTTCACGAAAGACGCACGCGCGGTAATGGTCAGTCCGGCAGCCGAAAAATTTCTGGGCGCTCCCGCGGGTGACTTCCTGGGCAGACTGGTGACCGACATCTTTCCGCCGGGGCATCCATTGTTCGAAGCGCTGCACCTCGACGGCAATCACCTGACCGAAGTGGCGTCCGAAACCGAAGTGGATACGGCCGCCGGCCGGAGGCGCGTGGGAGTGAGTGTTCAAGAGATCCAGGGAGCTGGCGACCGCATGGGCGCCTTAATCACCTTGCGCGATCTCGATTCAATCGAAAGCATCAACACACAATTGCAGGTGAGTGAACGTCTGGCCGCGGTGGGCCGCATCACGGCCGGCGTGGCTCATGAAGTGAAGAATCCGCTGAACTCGATGCGGCTCTGGCTGGAAAACCTGAAAGAATCGCTTCCGGCAGAGGCGGATGGAGCAGCGCTGCAAGCCGTGCACGTGCTTGACGTTGAGATTGACCGCCTGGACGCCGTAGTGAAACGCTTCCTGGATTTTTCGCGCCCGATGGACGTGCGGCTTGAGCCCACACAGCTTGCAGATTTGCTCCGTGAGGTTCTTGAAGTTGCGCAACCACAACTGAAAAAAGCGAATGTACACGTTGCGCAGTTGCTGCCGATCGGAATTCCCGAGGTCTTCGTGGACCGTGATTTATTGAAGCAGGCTGTGCTGAATCTTGTCTTGAACGCAGTTGAAGCCATGCCCACTGGCGGGCAACTTCAATTGACTCTCAGCCGGCGCGGCGAAATGGCGGAGATCACTGTCGGCGACACCGGCAAAGGAATTCCCACGGAAGACAAGCAAAAAGTGTTCCAGTTGTTTTTTACAACGCGGCCGGGCGGAAGCGGCATCGGACTTGCGAGCACCTTCCGAATTGTGCAGCTTCACAATGGTTCGATAAACTTTACTTCGGAGGTTGGCCGCGGAACGACATTTCGAATCGAGTTGCCGCTCGCCGCTTAAGCATGCAGATCATCCCCGCCCTGATTTACACGAACGAGCGTGCGTCGAAGCGCTTTCTGATGCTGGCGTGCGCGTGCGCGCTGATGTGTGGAGGCTGTATCACGGAAAAACACGGCAGCTTCCCTACAAAGCACCTTGCGATGGCGCACCCGATAGTGACGCAAACGCTTGAGGTCAGCTTGTCCGATCCGCCGGATATTTCGTTCGAGCCGGCACCGGTGCCGCGCCTGGTTGTTCCTCGAAGTGCGCCCCCGAAGCCGCGGGTCGCTTCCACGTCAACTCCCGGTCCCACCACCGGCGAAAAAGCTCGGGACGCCATCATCGCGCCTGAACTCAGCGATGAGCAGTTGTCCGCGGCGAAATCCGATACACAACAGAGCCTACTGGTAGCGGAGAGAAATCTGGGACTGGTGCAAGGAAAGAACCTGAATGCCGCGCAACAGGACCTGGTGTCCAAAATTCGCGGTTTTGTGGAAAGCGCGCGTGAAGCGATGAAGGAAAATGATTGGCAACGCGCGCGCACGCACGCCAAGAAAGCCGAAGTCCTCTCGAAAGAGTTTGCTCCTAACCCCTGAGTGCGGCCGCTCACCGCGTTTCCGGATTGGTGTTGCGTTAGAATGGGTCAATGAAACACTACGATGCAGTTGTGGCCGGCGGTGGCCTCATCGGTGCGTCGATTGCATTCGAACTGGCTGCCGAAGGTTTCAACGTGGCGGTTTTCGACGCGCAACAGCCCGGCCGCGAAGCCTCCTGGGCCAGCGCGGGCATGATTTCTCCGGCGCCCGAAAGTTCCGCGATGGCTTCCCTGCTGCCCATCAGCATGGCTAGCGTGCGCCTCTATCCCGGGTTCATCCAGCGGGTGGAAGAAATTTCCGGTAAAACAGTCGGCTATCGCAAGGACGGAGCTCTCGACCTTCTGCTGGATGGAACCGCACAGAGCGGAATCGAGGAAATCCTGGCACTCCACCGCGGCGCGGGTCTGCGCGCCGAAGCGCTCAGTGGCCCGGAAGCCCGGGAGATCGAGCCTGCACTCACCGCTGATCTTCGCGCGGCCATCCACCGGCCCGATGAAGCTTCGCTCGACAACCGGCTGCTTACCGAAGCCACGATCGAAGCCGCCCGCCGCAAAGGGGTGGAGTTTGTTCCCGGAAATGGCGCAAAGGCTTTGTGGACCGACGGCGGCAAATGCAAAGGTCTGCAACTCCAAGCCGGCCGCGTGGAGGCAAAGTGGACGGTGGTCGCGGCGGGATGCTTTAGTGCGAGAATCGAGGGTGCAGCGGCATACGCGCCGGTGACCCCGGCAAAAGGCCAGATGATGGCTTTGCGTTGCGCTTCGGTAAACTTGAAGAAAGATTTGTGGTCCGGGCACATGTACCTGGTGCCGCGGAATGACGGCAGAATCATCGCGGGCTCAACGGTGGAATACGAGGGGTTCGATCGCAGCGTGACCGTGGCCGGTATGAAGAAAATTCTGGCTGGGGCGATCTCGCTGGTGCCCGCGCTGGAATCCGCGCACATCGAAGAAACCTGGGCGGGTCTGCGGCCCGACTCGCCCGACCATCTTCCCATTCTTGGCTCGACGGATCTGGAAGGACTGCTGATCGCCACCGGGCACTTTCGGAGCGGGATCCTGCTGACCCCAGTGACAGCTCGGCTAATCCGTGAATGGGTGACCACGCAAAAGGTGACTGAAGACTGGGCGCCATTCAGCCCGATGCGTTTTCAGCAAGCGCACCAGAGCCGCGGCGCGTGATCTGAGTCTTCTCCCGCTATTGTTGGACCGGTTGGACGATTACGGTGTGCGTCTCGCCTACGTTGGTGTAGTGAACCTGCTCGGTTTCCAATTGCAAGTCGCGCTCAAGCATCAGGTCCATTGAGGAACCACGAGGCAGTTGCGCTTCGGGACCGCGAGAGAGCAACACTGCCGCAAGTCCGGCAACTCCTCCAATCCCTGCGCCAATTCCCGCGCCTTTGCCGCCGCCTGCGATGGCGCCGATACCCGCGCCTGTTACCGTCGTGGCCGCAATCGTTTCGGCGTCTTTGCCCTTGCCACCGGGCCCTGTGATTTTTCCTTCCGAGTCTGTTTTCGTTCCGCCAGCGTCCGTGCTGTGCGGCTCGGCATTCAGGTCAACGGTGTAACCATTCGGAAAAATCAGGGTGTTCAGACGGATGCGGAGTTCTCCCTTGCCCTTCACGCGGCCGGGCCGCTTGGACTCAGTCACTTCTCCCCGCAAATACGAACCCACGGGGATAATCACTTTGTTGTTCATGGTCACGGGAAACGAAGTGCGGAAATAAACCGAGTCGCCCGGCTTCGCCGAATTGGTGGAAATGCCATTTTCCAGAGTCACTCCGAGCCGGGTTCCGGCGGGCACGGTGATGACTTGGACGTTGCCGGCGGCTCGCGGAGCAGGTGCCGGCGTGGGTTTCGCGGCGGGAACCGGCGGATCGGTCTGCGGCCCGTCCGGAGCCTGCGCGAGGGCAAGCGTTCCGCTGGAGAGCATGACCAATAAACTGGTTGAAAGCAGGCGGCATTTCATCAGGCACCTCCGTGTACATCGTCCGATGCGAGATTTTGACACAGAGATGCTTCCGGGGATTAATGCTTTTTTGTGAATATGAGACTGAACTAACTGGACGTCGGTGACAGCGCCTGCCGATTGCGCACCAGGGAAAGCGGGGATCTGCAGTTTGACCGGGACCTCAGACACGCTTAGTCTGAGGACGTTATGAGGAGGAAGGGATGGCGAAACTGGCGTTGATTTACGGCATGAGGTTGCTGCCGGTGGACGACTTGGGGGAAGTGAAAGAGGCCACCGTGGTTTTAAAGAGCGGACGGACCGCGCGCGTTGCGATGCACCTCATCGAAGGCAGCAAGGAAGAGATTGAAGATACCTTTCGCCAGTCGATTGACGCGTTTTTTGAGATGTATCCGGAGATTTAGAAACTTCTCTTGCTCACCGATTCCCAAAATTCTCAGGATCTTCATTCGGGTCGCCGAGATTGTCGTTGATCAGCACAGTGGACTGACCGGTGAGTTCAAAGCGCTTGCGGCACTTGTAGCAGGCGACCAGATCTTCCAGGCGCACCATGTAGGAAGTGGCTTTGGCAAATTTGCGGCGGTCTTCTTCGCCTGCGCCGCGGGGGAGTTCCTTGCGTTTGCGGCAGACTTTCCAGCGTACCGGCGCTTCAAATTCGCCGCGGCAGCTGGGGCACACCAGCTTGACCTTGCGTATCTCTTCTTTCTCCGTATAAAAGCTGCGTTCGTCCATTAGGCCTCGACGGTCTTGCTCACCGTTTCGTCCATTGTAACAAATTCGAGCCCCAAATCGCTCCAACGTGGCAGCCAATACTCAAGTGCTGTGACGGTGCGGGCGCGGTCGCCGTTCTGCTGGCGGTGATACCCGTCGTGCAGGCAAAGAATGTCGCCGGTCTGCCCGCCGCCGTAGCCCGTGCCGGGTGGCAGTTTTTTGCGAGCATGCTCGGCGATCGGATTCATGCGCTGGATCAGCCATTCCGCCGGCTTGGCCCGCCAATCGCCAGGGATTAAAGTCCACATCGCGGTCTGCATCCCTTGGCGTTTCACAATCTCGTGAAGCCACGGGCTGCGAAAACCGAATGGCGGACGGAACCATCGCGGTTCGATTCCGGCGGCCTCATGAATTGCGCCCACGCAGCTTCGCAACTCTTCTTCGGTTTGCCCGCGGCCGCACAAGAACAAATTGGGATGCGTATCGGTGTGATTGCCGAGGGCATGTCCCCGCGCCAGGATTTCTTTTGTCAAAGCGGGGCACTCGCGAACAAACTTCCCCACCAGGAAAAATGTTGCACGCGCGTTGTGCTTGTTCAGCAGATCCAGCAGTTTCGGCGTGATTGCGGGATTTGGCCCATCGTCAAACGTGATGGCCAGCTTATTCGGCCAATTGGTACGGCAAACTGTTGGCCCAAAAAGCTGCGCGCGCGGATAGGCCGCTCCGTACGCGGTCAATCCGGCAACCCCCGCCGCAATCGCCGCAGGCGCCCCAATCATCCATGAATCCATCGCCTGTATTCTGTCACGACCACTGTTTTCCCGCAGCCCCGGCAACAACGTAGCATTTCGAATACGTATCCAGGTGTGCTAAAGTCCCGCTGTCCCTTTCCGCCTTCTTGGAGCCAACATGGTCTGCAATGTTTGTGGCTTGGAATATGGCCTCTCTCACAATTGTCCCGGTCCTCTCTCAGCTGCAGGGCAGGATATTTTGGCAGCAGGGCTGCAAGCCCCAACGGACGGGGGACTTGGTTACTACCTTGGCGAAGCCTATAAGATCATCCGCTGGGACGATATCGCGATACGGCGAACGGCCAAAGATTCCAGAGCGACCCTCTACGCGGTACTTTTTTGGCTCGCTGCGATGCTTGTCATTCTCCTACCCACATCTTTGCAGGTGCTCAGCAGGGTGCTGGCGAACGCAAATCCAATTGCGATGGTAATCGGAACCGTTGTGGGGCTAACGGTCGGTCTGTTCGTGATGGGGTTAATCACTTTCGCTCAGCTGGGACTCTGCCACCTGATCGCAAAATGGTTTTTTGGCGCGACTGGAAAGTTTATCGAATTGATGCGGCCATTACTTTTGGGTTGGTTTGTGAACTGCCTGATGCTGATCCCGGTTGCGGGAATGCTCCTGGCCGCCGTCGGCTGGACGGCCGTGCTGATGATGGTATTTGAAGAGGTGGACGGCATCGGGCGGCTGCAAGCTTTTGGAATATCCGCCGGAATCAATATCTGCTTTTTCATCCTGCAGTTTTCGATGATGCCCGCAAGACACCACTTGTAACCCAGAACGATTGGGCAGCGTGCAAAAGTTTTATCGCGCTCCTGCGAGTGCCGTTCCAATCCCGTCGAAATCTACTTAAGCCGGCAGGCCCTTGCGGGCCTTCAGATCGTTCAGCAGGCGCTCGACTTCGGTATCGCGGTCGAGGCGATTCAGTTTCTCGGCTACGTCGTCGTTGAGGAGGTCCACTTCGGCGGAGGCGGTGGCTTCCGTGTGGTGCACTCGTTCTTTCAAGCGGTCGAAGGTTGCGCTCTTCGAGCCTTCGCCGACGGCCACTTGCGCCTTGGCGGCTTTATCGAGCGCGATGCTGCGGCGGTGGCGGGCCATCAGCACCTCGCGCTTCGACTTTGCTTCGTCGAGCTTTTGTTCCAGTTTCACCAGCGCGTTTTTCAACGTGTCCACCTGCGCTTTCTGGTCGTTGACCTGTTCCTGAAAGCTCTGGGTGAGCCGCAACGCGGTCTGGTAGCGATCAAGGGCCGCTCGCGCCAGGTCGTCCTGGGTCTTCTCCACGGCGACTTCCGCCTTTCGCATCCAGTCCTTGGCGGTGTCTTCCTGCTCGCGCAGTTTCTTTTCCAGAATGTGCTGATCGGCGATGGACACCGCGACCTGCGTTTTGACCTGGAGGTATTGATTCTCCATGTCGAGAATCACCTGCTTGATCATTTTTTCCGGATCTTCCGCGCGATCGACCATGTCGTTGAGATTGGCCCGAATTAATGTGCTTACGCGTTCTAAAAGTCCCATGGTGCTGCTCCTTTCGAAATTACCGATGATTTGTAGCTCATCCCTTTAGGGGTGAGGGTTTCCCGTGTGGCGAGGCGATTGCCGGCGCTATGGAAACCCTCAGGCCTGAAGGCCTAAGCTACAGGCCTGGCCGGTCCAAAGACCGGCCACTACATGAAATTCAAAACAGCGAGAAACAATGAAGCACGGTGCTGATCTGGGCCCAGGCGACACTGCTCAGCGTTAGCATGATGAGTATCCCCAGCGCCCAGAACAGTCCCCGCTTTTGCTGCGACGTCAGACTCATGACCCTTTCCTCCATAAGACACCCCTTAGCCAACTTCGACTTTGAACACAGGCTGATGCCTGGCCATTGCTGCGCCGGAGCGCCTCTTGCGAAGCGCTCCGGCGGAATGGCTTTACGCTTTAATCGCCGGCGGTTCGGGCTTGGGCGCCTTGTCGCCGATCAGGCGCACTTTGCTGAGCAACTCCGACATCTGCATGCCAGAGAGGGCTTCGAAGAGTGCGGGCACCTGCGCCGCGATCCTCGTTACGTCGCCGGTGAGTTTGTAGGCTCCCGCGGCGTCGCCGTTGCCGGTCGAAACGATGGTCACCTTGTCCACCTTGCTGAGCGGCTCGCTCAATGCGCGAACCACTTCCGGCAGACCTGTGATCAGCTTGTCGAGCACAGCGGCCTGGTTGTACTCCTGGAAGGCCTCCGCCTTCACGTTCATCGCGCGGGCTTCCGCTTCGCCTTTCTTGAAGATGATCTCGGCTTCGGCTTCACCCTGCGCGCGGATGGAGGAGGCGCGGCCTTCGGCTTCGCTGATCAGGCGTTGGCGTTCGGCGTTGGCGATCGTTTCGATGCGCTGCCGTTCGATTTCCGCTTGCTTCAGCACGGTGGCGATCAGCTCGCGTTCGCGGCGCGCGATTTCGGCTTCCTGCACCTTTACCTGCGCTTCGCGTTCGACCTGCTGGATGCGCACCTGCTCGAGCATCACTGCCTGCTGCTGGCGGTTGGTTTCGATTTCATAGGCCTTGTCGGCTTGTGCCTGGGCCTTTTTGCTGGTTTCGAGGTAGTTGGCCTTCTTGATGTCCAGATCGCGCTCGGCTTCCGCCTGCTTGGCCATCGAAGCGGTTTCCGCCGCCACGCGCTCCTGGTCTGCTTGCGCTTTCGCAATCGCCGAGGCGCGTGTGGCTTCGGCGCGCTTGATGGCGATGTCGCGATCGGCTTCGGCCGCGGCTACTTCGGCGTCGCGCTTGATGCGCGCGATGTCTGGGCGGCCCATGTTGGTGATGTACTCGTTCTTGTCGCGCACTTCCTTGATGGTGAAGCTCACCACTTCGAGCCCCATCTTGCTCATGTCGTCGGCACACGTCGAGCGCATGTGGCCGCCGACCATCTCCGGCTCCTTCACGATCTGCTCGACCGTGAGTTGCCCGATGATGCCGCGCAGGTGCCCTTCCATCACAAGGCGGATGAGGCCTTCGCGTTGTTCCGGGCGCTTGGTCAGGAATTGTTCGGCCGCGGTGCGAATGGACACTGGGTCCGACTTCACCTTGAGCTGCGCCACCGCTTCCACGGTGACCGCTACGCCCTGGTTGGTATACAGGCTCTGCTGCGGCGCCACGTCGAACGACATCAATTCGAGGGAGAGCTCCTTGCACTGCTCCACCATCGGAAAGATGATCGTGCCGCCGCCCTTGATGATGCGAGTGCCGCGGAAGCCGTAAACGATGAGGGCTTCGTGCGGACCCGCTTTGCGATACATCCGTGCCGCTAGAACCATCAGGAATAAGACTGCGAGCACCGCCAGACCGGCGATGACCCAAACACTTGAGAACTCGAACATAAAGACCTCCCTTTTCACCCGACCGGAACTGTTTGCAGCGTTCTTCAGTCCCTTAAACTTTTTCACCCGTGAACTCGTCCCACTTGCGGACGTAGGCCATGCCCTTTTCGTAGCGGCTGATGACCACTTCGGCGCCCTTCTCGAGCGGAGAGCCATCGTCACTTCGCGCGCCGGAGCTGCGCCTTACGCCGTGCTGCTCGAAGATGACTTCCCCGGTGCCTCCGGCTGGGATCGAGATGCTCACCCTGCCGACCGAACCTTCGTGACGGTAATCCCATTCGTTCATCTGAACTTCTGTGTCGCGCAGCAGGCGCGCCATGAATTGGAAGACGATCCAGCCGCCGGTAAGACCTGCGGCAATCGCGATCGCCAGGCAGAAGATCGCCACGAGATTCGAATGCTTCGTAAGTAGGTAGCCCGTCCCGCCGAACCAGGCGAGGAACGCCAGGATGCTGGAAGCGTTGAACCAGGAGAGATGCGCTCCACCTTTTGCGAGGCCGCCCTTCGCGATGCCGCCACCGTGATGCCCGCCATGAAACGGCAGATGCCATTTCACGGGGAGATGCAGGTGCACAGCCCCGGCGAGGAACGACAGCACGCTGAGCGAAAAACCCACCAGAAAGCAGAAGAGATAAAAGTCAGACCAAGTCATACGACACCTCGCGAAGCGACATCTATCCGCCTTTGGCGGACCCCGTCGCTTGGACGAACCGTGCGTTGGCCCTTTAGGCGTTAGTTCTGTGAAGGAATTGGCGGCGGATGGCCGGAGCCAGTCACCGCGGAAGGTTGCAGGACTTCGCTGAGCCGCTCGGCCAGGCCGGGCGTGCGAAGTATTTCTCCGAGGAGCATTAGCGCGTTGCGAGAATCCGGATGCTCGGCGATGGTCAGCAGGGCTTTCTCAAGCTCCGGATCCGAGCTGAACTGATCGGCGCCGGCATACAACCAGGCATCCACGGTCGAATCCGTCATGCGAAGCGCGGATTGCAGTTCGCGCGAATACCCTTCGGGATCGTCCACGAGAAAGCCTGGGTAGACGCGGAAAAAGCGCGCCAGCAGTTCGCGGGAAGTGTTGGTCATGTGCGGCCGTGCGCCGCTTTCCAGTTGCGAAACATAGGCCTGGCTCAGCCCGCGCCCCAACTCTTCCTTCATGGCCTCCACTAGCTCGGCCTGCGTCATAGGGCGCCCAAGGCCGCGCAAAGACCCTTCAATGGCTCGAAGGGAGCGAAGTTTGTCACCAAGAGTCATGGTGGGCCGCCTTTCGGTGTATTGCGATATGCTATTTCTATATAGCAATATGTAATTTGTCAAGAAGAATCGGCATTGTCCTTATCAGTTTAAGAATCAATGTGTTAGACAGGGTCCCGGAGCGATGCAGATCATCTGGCTAGGTAACTTTTGCGCAAATCCTGTCCGCTTTGCTGTGAGGTGAAACTCGCGTCTCTGACAAAATGCATCTATGGGTACCACAACGGATTGGCCCCGCGTCTATCGAGTGGACCGCGCCTCGCGTTACTCAAGTCTCGCAATCGCGTGCACACCGCTTGCCGGAATGCTAATCCTGTTCGTTCGTGACTTAGTCCAATTGAGGAACAATTCCCTTCCTCTGATCGATTACCTGTGGTCCACCCCGCTTATGTTGGTGTTCCCAATCTGGGTGGAATTCGAAAATAGCAAGCGCGTACTTGTTGATGGCGATTCCCTCGAAATTGTGAGCTGGATTTGGAGCCACAAGGTTATGCGGAGCAATATTCGCGGTCGAAGGGAAGGGCGAGTCACACCTCGCACCGACGAAGGGGCTTTCAGCCTTCTTGTCACAACTGACGGTCAGGTTCTGAGACTTCCCACATTTCTGCAATGGGACGAAACTTTAAGCGAGTGGATGGCAGGGGTCCCAGTCCTACAAGAATAGCGTAGGAGACCCTTCCCTCTTGCTCACTCTGGTTTGCGGAGGGATTGCAGGTCAATGCCGAGTTGCTGGCACTTCTTGTAGAGGTGGCTGCGTTCGAGGCCGAGGGCTCGGGCAACGTTGGTCATGTGAAAATTGTGGCGACGAATTTCACCGAGCAGGACTTCGCGCTCGAAGGCTTCGGTGCGCTCCA
>DASSGJ010000140.1:0-5118 GCA_035693545.1 Candidatus Acidiferrum sp. | reverse complement strand
ATACGTCGTTCTCAGCCCGGGAGGCGGCTGGCGCTCCAAATGCTGGCCCCCCGAACGCTTCGGCGAACTCTGCCAGAAAATTCGTGAACAGCTAAACCTGCGTTGTGTCATCAACTACGGCCCCGGCGAAGAAACTCTCGCTGCCGCCGTAAAATCCGCGAGCGGCGACGCCGATCCATTCCTTTACGACGGCGAACTCGGCCCACTCATGGCTTTGCTTCAAGGCGCACGCTGTATCGTCGGTGGCGACACCGGCCCTCTCCATCTCGCCATCGCCCTCGGCACAAAACCCGTCGCCATCTTCGGCCCCACCAATCCCGCCCGCAACGGCCCGTATCCGCCGCAACCTTTTGTTCTACGCGATCCTGCTGCCGACACCACGCACAAGCGCGAAACCGAAACCAATCCCTCTCTACTCAAAATCTCCGTCGCGCAAGTCTTCGACGCCGTGAAACTCCGCCTCGGAGCCTCCGCATGACTCCGCTCGATTTCTTCGCCCGCTGGCGCGTTCGCATCGGCTACCTCCTCGCCGTCGTTGTTCTATATTTTTCTCGTCCTGCCCCGTGCCCCATCCTCTTCGGCGCCTGCGTCGGCCTCCTCGGCCTCTCCATCCGAGCCTACGCCGCTGGCTATCTCCACAAACAGGCCGTCCTCACCACCACCGGTCCCTACGCCCGCACCCGCAACCCGCTCTACTTCGGCAGCAGCATCCTCGCCCTCGGCGCCGCTATCGCCATGAACTCCTGGCTCTCCGCCGCTCTTCTCTTCATTTATTTCACCCTAGTCTATTCGCTCGTCATGCGCCGCGAAGAAATCGAACTCCGCGGCCATCACGGCGCCGAATTCGACGCCTACGCCAGCTCAGTCCCTCTCTTTTTGCCTAAGTTGACCGCGCCAAAACAACCCGCCGCCACCGCCAGTTCCTTCTCCTGGGCCCAGTACCGCAAAAACCACGAATACCAGGCCGCCCTCGGCTTCCTGTTCCTGCTGCTGCTCCTCGTCGTCATCTGGCGCCTCCAGGTAGCCTGACGCCCCAGGTAGCACAGCCATTCCTGGCTGTGCGCCTTTCTCTTCTCAGCGTCCTCCGCGTTCTCTGCGAACTCTGCGTTAATTCTTTCCCTGATGCAACTCTTCCTCTCCGCACCCCGCAAAACAACTCACCCGAATCCTATGCCCATCCGTCACCACCTGCACCGCTCCCTCTTCATCCGTCCGCAAAATCCGCGCCCCGCTCCCTCGCAACCTCTCCAGCAATTCCGCACTCGGATGCCCATATGGATTCTGTTCCCCCGCCGAAATAATCGCGATCTGCGGCCCAACACTCTCCAGAAACTCCGGCATCGTCGAATTCTTACTCCCGTGATGCCCCACCTTCAAAACATCCGCGTGTAATTTTCCAGCCTCCGTCTCCGCGAGCATCGCGTACTCCGCCTGCTTTTCCGCATCGCCCGGCAGCAGCACGCTTC
Organism: Candidatus Acidiferrum sp.; assembly: GCA_035693545.1. Lineage (GTDB taxonomy): Bacteria > Acidobacteriota > Terriglobia > Acidiferrales > UBA7541 > Acidiferrum. Next base: position 3,652 of record DASSGJ010000140.1, on the reverse strand, counting down.
GTTCTTTGTATTGCAGCCGCACCACCAGCGAATCATTATTCTTCGCGTTCGGCGCAATCTCCTCTGGCGAAATCTGCGGCCACAAAAAATCCACCTGCACGCCGTCCCACAAAAAACTCTGCCCTCGCAACTCGTGCTCAATCCGAACGCCCCGCTCCCCAGCAATTGTCTTAAGCTGTCCCAGCGCCGGAGTCTCCGTTTCCCGTCCCAGCCACAACCGCCCCACCTGAAAATTCTCCAGCACCGCCTTCAACCCGCCAATGTGATCCTGATGCGCGTGCGTCAAAGCCACCGCATCGAGTCTCTGAATCCCGCGCGACCACAAATACGCCGACACCGCCTCCTCTCCGGGATCCGGCCCCGGCATTTCCTCATGCCCCCGAAATCCTGCAAACTTCCCCCCGCCATCAATCAGCAGCGTGCTCCCCTTTGGCGAAATCACCAGAATCGAATCTCCCTGCCCCACGTCCAGTACATCCACTTCCAACGCCCCGCGATCCACGGTAGCAGGGAAGGGATACGTCGCAATCGCCACCGAAGCCACCAGAAGTCCCGCTGCAGCCATCCACTTCACTCGTCTCCCCAAACCGCTCTCCGCCCGCAGGCTCGTCACCAGCAAAATCCCGCACCCAAAAAACAAAATCGTCACCCACACCGGAGGCCCGGGAATCCGGTAGCTCCCAAGCGCGAAACCCGCGAACCATCCGACAACGTGCCCCTGCAGCGCCACCAGCCACCCTAGCGGCACCGCCAGCACCCGCGCAATCGGTGGCGCAATCACCGCTCCACCTAACGTAAAAAATCCCAGCGGCACAATCACGCCCGTCAACGGCACCGCAAAAAGGTTCGCCACTGGCCCCATCAGCGTCACCCGGTGAAAATCCCGCGCCATCAGCGGCAGCATCCCGAATTGCAACACCGCCGATAGTGCGATCATCTCCAACCCGCGCAGCGACCAACTAAATCCCTTCACACCGCAATCCTGAATCCACTTTGCGTGTCGTGCCGACAATTTAGAAGTCATCGCTGCCGCGGCCGCCCTCAAATCTAAACGGAACTGCGCCTGCCCCGCCGAAAACGCCCCATCCCGCGTTACATCTCGCCATCCGCGTAACGCCGCAGCATACGGCTGCACATGCCGCTCCATCCACGGCACCGCAACTCCGCCAATGCAACCAATCGCGAGAAACGACAGCTGAAAACTCGTATCCAAAAGTTCCGCGGGCTTCGCCACCAGCAACACGATCACAGCCACCGCCGCCGAATTCAAAATCTCCAGCCGCCGGTAAAAGAATCCTGCCAACACCACAATCCCCGTCATCAATCCGGCCCGCAGCACCGGCGCCCTCTGCTCCACCACCGCGATGTAGGCAAACAGTGCCGCCAGCAAAAGCGCCGTCGCCAGCGACCTCGGCAATCGCAACTTATTTCCCAGCCAGTACAAAAAAAACGCCAACGCCCCCACATGCAATCCCGCCACAACCAGCACGTGAAACACACCCGTCTTCTGAAAATCCACCGACTCCGCCCGGTCCACAAAACTTCGATCGCCCAAAAGCATTGCGCGCAATATTCCCGCCGTCTGCGGCGCATCCGGATAAAGCCCGTCCAGCCTATCGCGCAGCAATGCCCGCAACCGCGCCAGCCGCGTCCCCATAGTCGCCGGCGGCTCCGAAATTCGTTCCAGCAGGGAACCAGCCCGCAGCGTCGCCAGCAAATGAATATTCTGCTGCGCCAGATACTCCCGCCGGTCAAACGCCCCCGCATCCCGGAACACCAGCGGCAGTCGCGCCTGCGCCATCACCGAAACTTCATCCCCCGCATGAACTTCCGCCAGTGCCGCCTCACCCTCCTTGGGCGTGAATCCAATCCGCATTCCGCCCGCAACCGGAATCATCCCCGCCGCGGTTTCCACCCCCGAAAGTTCCAACTCCAGCCCCATGCCCCAAGGTAACCGCGCCGGCTCGCTGCGCAAATGCCCATGCCACCGCAGCGGCGTCTTCAATTCAATCTCCCCTGCCGCAATCCGGCTCAAAACGTGTTGCGCCGGCAAAGGGCGCGACGTCACAACGATCGCCAGCGCTCCCAGAGACACCCATCCCACCAGCGAAAAAATCGCCGCCGCCCAAACCTTTTCGCGCCACGCAAAAAAACACGCAGCAATCAGCAGGGAACTGATGCAAAGGAAGGAAATTTCTAAAGCCCGAGGGGAAAGTTGCCATCCCCGGCCAAGCAAAATGCCGCCCGCAAACGCGGCGGCAATCGCTACGGCCGGAATCCTCATGTCACTCTTCGCAACCTCACCAACGTCTCGATGGCATACGTCTGCGGGAAAAGATCAAATAACTGCACTTCCGAAATCTCATACCGGTGTCCGGGAACAACTTCCGTCTTCTGCTTTCGCTCCGACCCCATCAACACCGCCAAATCCCGCGCCAGTGTGGACGGATCGCACGAAAGATACACAATCTCCGGCGCTCCCAGATTCGCCAGCCGCGCCGCGGTCTCCGCTCCCAATCCCGCCCGTGGCGGATCCAGCACCACAAAGTCCGGCTGCTCCGTAAATTTCTTCAAAAACTCTTCCGTATGCTCGTTCTCCGACACCACTTCCACGCCCGCCGCCTTCACGTTCTCCCGCAAATCCTGCGTCGCCGCCAGGTTCGCGTCCACGCTCACCACCCGCGAAAACGCCTTCGCCAGCGGAATAGTGAAAAATCCCACGCCCGCGTAAAGGTCCAGCGCAAACTCGCCTTTCTTCCCGCCCACCACCGCCTTTAGCAGTTCCTCGATCAAAAACCGGTTCACCTGAAAAAACGACAGATGATTCACGCGAAATGTGAACCCGCCCGCTTTCTGCTCCAGATACCCCGGCCCGAACAACTCAAACCGATTTTTGCTCTGATCCAGCAGCAGCAAACTCTCCAGGTTTGGCAGCGCCGCCCGGAAATCCGCGATCAACCCCTTCGCGGGCTTCACAAATCTCTCAAACGCTGCGTTCAACGCAATTTTAGTGTCTGTCGAATCCGCAAACGCCTCAATCTCCAGCAATCCCGTCGGCAAAGTATTCGCTCGCGCCATCTCCTGCAATTTCAGAAACGTCTCATGCAAGGCCGGCGATAGCACAGGGCACTGGTCCACCGGCACGATGTGCGCGCTCTCCGTCTGAAAATATCCCAGCGCCCGCGGCAGAGCCTCCCGATACGCCCATTGCGCCCGGTTTCGATACCCGTAAGGCTGCGCCGTATGCTCCGCAATCGCCCCGTCCCACGAAATTCCTCCCAGCCGCGAAAGCGTCTCCTTCAGAATCTCTTTCTTCAGCCGCACCTGCTCCGCAATCTCAATGTGCTGGTAATCGCATCCCCCGCACACCTGAAAATGCGGACAAGTAGCCGCGATCCGCGTAGCCGCCGCCTGTTCCACCTTCACCAGATTCGTGTGAACAAGTTTCTTCTTCCGCGTCCGGACCGCCGCCCGCACCTGCTCCCCCGGCAGCACATAGGGCACAAACACGGTATTCCCGTCGGCGTGCGCCAATCCCTCCCCGCCATACACAAGCTTCTCAATTGATAATAGTAACTCATCAGCCATAAATGTCCACTCTCATCCTTTTCGTAGCGGCCACCTTCAGGTGGCCCCGCCTTCCTTCTTGCCT
>DASSGJ010000139.1:0-7421 GCA_035693545.1 Candidatus Acidiferrum sp. | reverse complement strand
GCCTGCACAACCCTTGACCAGGTCAAAACGCAGGGCCATGAATTTCAGGAGTTCCTCTGTGGAGCGGAACCTCAGCTCGACGCAGGAATCCACTTCTTCGACCCATCCTTCAAACTGCCCATCGCCCGGATTCGAATCGGGCCCGAGTTGGACTACAAATGCTCCGCGCATGTTATGAGAGTAAGCGGCGAACAAACCGAAGACGTGACCCGCGGGTGACTCTTTCGGTCCAATTTCGGTGACCCGGTGAGGTGCGAAGGTCGCCATCTTCGCCGCTCCGGTTGACTTGGTAAGAAAAAGGCGAGGCCAAACCGGCCTCGCCTTGGAGAGCACGACGAAATCGCCTACTTTTCGTCGTCGCCAATGAAGCGCTCTGTTGCCGCACCAATCCAGCGGCCGGCAGCACCGGCTGGAGCGGCGATACGAACCAGGAAAAGCGGGTTGGCGCAGGTTACGGGGATGTTCTGGAGATGACCGGAGAATTCCGCGTCACCATGCACATTGAGAGTCACCGCGGTGGTATCAAGGATCGCGACGGCCTGGGTGCCGGGATTGCAGACGAGCGTGCCGATAACCGCCGACACGGGACCCGGAGTGCCGGTGGCGTTTCCGCCGTTGAGTGTGAGGCCTTCGACTTCGAAGGCAGCCGCGCCGGTGGAGAGGTTCACGCTGGCGTGGCCGCTGCGAACGGTCCAGGGGCCTGCTCCGGCGTGGATGGTTCCGACGGGGTTGTCAATCCCAGGCGCGGTAATCACGCCCACGATGTTCCGCCAACGGACCACCGAATCGTCCAGATCAAAAGCAAAAACGGAAGATGCAAACAGCAGAGTGAGAACAGCGGCCAACATTTTCTTCATGCTCATTACGTCCTTTAAAGTGAGATTCCAGTTCTGGCTCATAGGCCTACCGGTTACAGGGGCAGAATAGCGGGGGAGAAATCGGGGGACATGACCCTGCGGTGACGTTTTCGGTCCATTTTCGGTGACGTGAAGCCCGGGTTCTGTGCCAAACCCCGTGTACGGGGAATCAAATCGGGGAAACGGGGTGGAATATCATCGTGAGTGTCAACTCCAGGTAAATATCGTAGACTCACGATAACCACTGCTTCCAGGGCATCGCCAGCCTAGCAAGAGAAGCGAATTGGACTCATAAGATGAAGCAGTTTCATGCCTTCCGGCTCGATACCGTGAATCACTGCCTGTGGCGCGGAGAGGAACGTGTGTCGCTGACGCCGAAAGCGTTCGATGTGTTGCGTTACCTGGTGGAGCACGCGGACCGGTTGGTGACCCAGGAAGAGATCCTCAACGCCCTGTGGCCGGAAACCTACGTAAATCCAGAAGTGATCAAGAAATATATTCTGGGAATTCGCAAAGCTCTGGGTGACAGCCACGAGAAGCCTGAATTTATTGAAACCTTTCCACGGAGGGGATACCAGTTTGTCGCGCCAGTGAGCGAAGTGGTTTCCGGGGCGCCCGCCGGGTGCGGTACCGGCGCAACCCGGAGAATGGTCGGCCGTGAAGGAGCGATGGCCGAACTGGACGATTACCTGGGCCAGGCGCTCAATTCCCAACGGCAAGTGGTTTTTATCACCGGCGAAGCGGGCATTGGCAAGACAACCCTTGTTGATGCGTTTCACCAGGCGATTGCCAATCGACCGAATCTGCGGGTGATTCGCGGCCAGTGCGTGGAGGGGTTCGGTGGCAAGGAAGCGTATTATCCGGTGCTGGAAGCGATTGGGCACTGGGTGCGTGAAGCGAGCGGCGGTCATGTCGTACAAACCCTGGCAAAGCAGGCGCCGACCTGGCTGATCCAATTTCCGTCCTTGATAAAACCGGAGCAGCGGGAAGCGCTGCAAAAGGAAATTCACGGCGCGACGCGCGAGCGGATGGTGCGCGAAATTTGCGAAGCCCTGGAGACTCTGACTGCCCAGGACCCGCTGGTACTCGTCCTCGAGGACCTTCACTGGGTGGACCCATCCACACTGGATTTCCTTTCCGCGGTGGCCCGCCGCCGCGGACCTGCAAAGTTGCTGCTTCTCGGAACTTACCGGCCGGCGGATCTGATTCTTTCGAAGAGCCCCTTAAAAGCATTAAAGCAGGATCTGATACTCCATAACCTGGGGTACGAAATCAGCCTGGAACGGCTGGAAGAACCAGATGTGGCGGAATATCTGGAAATCCAATTTCCGCGTGGAGAGTTTCCCGAGGGATTTGCGAATGTGCTCTATCGCCACTCCGGCGGCAACGCGCTGTTCCTGGTGAACATCCTGATGGACATGGTAAAGCGGAGACTGATCGAGCAGACCAATGGGAGATGGACGCTGAAAGTAGCGCTGCAAGATGTGGAGCCGCGGGTGCCGGAGACGCTGGACCAACTGATCGAAGCGCAATTCCAGCAGTTGAGCGCCGAGGAGCAGCGCATTCTAAGGAGCGCCAGCGTCGCGGGAGAACGCTTTTCCGTCTGGGCTATTTCGACCGCAGCCGAACTGGAAACGGACAATATAGAAGAGGCGTGTGAGCGGCTTGCCGAAAGATTGCAATTCATAAAGAGCGCCGGCATCAACGCTTTGCCCAACGGGCAGATTTCCGCGCACTACGACTTCCGGCATTCGCTGTATCGGGAGGTTTTATACAGCAGGCTTTCCGAAGCCGCGCGCGCGAAATTGCATCTGCAATTGGCGCAGAGGCTCAAGGCGTTCTGCGACCCGTGCGAACAGGAGCAAGCGACCGAGCTTGCGCTGCACTTCGAGGGAGGGCACGACTTCGAGCATGCCATTCACTACCTGATCATCGCGGCGAAGAATGCCGCGAGGCGATTCGCGTACCGGGATTCCATCGAGATTCTCGGGCACGCGCTCGAACTGGTTCGCAAGGTTTCCGCGGGCAACCGGGTGGAACTGGAGATTCAGGCGCTGGTGCAGATCGGCGACATCAACTACGCGGTCGGAAACATGGCTGATTGCGCGCAGGCATACGAGAAGGCAGTCTCTTTGGCGGCGGAGGCCTCCCTCGGAGTAGCCCAAGTGACTTCGCTGATTCGTCTGGTGCATCCTTTGGGTCTGACGGATGTGGATCGCGCCGTCGCGGCGATCGAGCAGGCCGATCAGATCAGCGCTTCTCTCGACGACCCAATGCTGCGCGCGCGCACGCAAATCCTGGCGCCTTGCGCGCGCTTGTACTACCACACGTGGCGATCGCAAGACGCGGAACTTTTTGATTCCGCCAAAGAAACCATCGACCGGCTAAGTGGCGGATTATATCCAGAAATGCATTATGCGCATCTTCATCCGCTGCAAGGGCGGTATCGGGAAGCCCTGCGGATCGCCGAAGACGGCATCCTCAAAATCAGCGAAACCAGCAATACTGTCGCTTACCTTCTGACGCTTGGGGCAAAGGCCGTCGCGCTAATGCATCTGGGCCGGCTTGGCGAGGCGCTTCAACTAATCCGGACCGCGATCGACAGGGCGGAGAAGAACGGCAACGACCCCTGGGTGCTGAAGATCCGGGAAGCCTGGCTGCGTACCGTGGTCATGGATTTCGCTGGTGCCCAGCAGTTGTGCGACGCGATGATCCGTTCTAATTCGGGTTACCCCACTGGACAACCCAAGGCCATCGCGTGGTTTGCGGCCGGGACTGCCGCGATGCTGGACGCGAAGTGCGACGAAGCACTGCACAATTTCAGGCAGGTGATCAGCGAAGAGGTTACTCCAAAATTCTTTCTGCACTGGTATTGGCGAATGCACGCGCGGCTCGGGGTCGTAAAAGTCCTGCTGGCCTCAGGGAAGCTTGCGGACGCCCGCAGGGAAACCGGAGAGACCCTCGAGGCTGCTCTTTCCACGGATGATCCTGGCTTGCAAACTCTTGCCTGGGAGGTAAGTACGAGACTTGCCATTGCCTGCAAGGATGCGAAAGACGGCGAGAAAAGCATCCGCAGCGGGCTCGCGATTGTCGAGAAATTTGACATTCCCATGGCCGCATGGCGTCTCGACCGGACGGCTTGGGAGTTTTATCTTCTAATGAAGGATGAGAAAGCGGCGGAGACGCACCGTAAACGTGCGGAGCTCTGCATCCTGAAAATCGCAAATTCTTTTGCCGTTGATGAACCGCTTCGGGAGACGTTTCTCGCCTCCGCTCCGGTTCGCCGGATCCTGGGCGAAAAAGTTGTGCTAAATGCCCCTCGCCAGCGCAAATTAAGACACGGCGCTGCCCGCTGAGAAACTGCATTCACCATGGATGTAACTGACGCTGCCATATCAACAATAGTCTACGTTTGGGGAATATTCTCTTTCCGTCGGTGTTCAGGAATTCTCACCTGAGGATATCGAATACCGGGTCAAGAAGGTTGGGCAGAATGCGCCACCGGCCAAGTAAGCTCGCAATTTCGGGATACTCCTCATAGATAGTGACCGGCGCGGACAAGTGCGAAGAACTCGGCGACGTGGCGGACCATCTGAGTTCAGTAAAGCAAGGCAAAGGCGGCAGGCTGCTTGGACGACTGGGCGAGCAACTGGGCACGTCCTTTCGCTCGTTGAATTGCGTCAGATGGCAGTTCGCGTTCGATCTCGGCGAGCGATGGTGAATCCTGAATATGCGGCTCTCCCCCTGACTGCGCGGCGGCGGTCCAGGCATAGGCGGCTTCGAGGTCTTTCGGGGTTCCTTGGCCAGCGGCATACATGAAGCCGATCATGGCCTGAGCTTTGCGATGCCCTTGCGCCGCGGCCTTCTGGAACCACTCGAACGCGCTACGGTCGTTTTGCGCCACCCCTTCTCCTTGCCTGTACAAATCGCCAAGATTGAATTCTCCAGCCGGCTCTCCGGCCTCCGCTGCCTTGCGGTACCACTCCGCGGCTGCGGCCGCATCGCGCGGCTCGCCTAAGCCAACGTCATACATGAAGCCAATGTTGACTTCGGCCGCCGCATTTCCTTTCTGCGCCGCTTCCTGAAACAGTCGAAGTGCTTCCGCATAGTCCTGACGCACGCCACAGCCCTTGAAGTAGAGTTGGCCGAGATCAAACAACGCCATGGGTTGTCCCTGTTGCGCGGCAAGCGTGAGCCAGTAGAGTGCCGCGCCGTTATTGCGCGCAACTCCCCACCCCTGCAAATACATCATCGCCAGGTTGACTTGCGCCGGCGCATAGCCTCTGCGCGCTGATTTTTCAAACCAGTGCTCCGCCTTCTTCAAATCTGGCGGCACGCCGGTGATCGCGGCGATACCTTGTTTATTCTCGGAGTACGCCGCACCGCTTCCCATCTCTCTTTGCTGTTGCGTATCCGAAGCTCCGGGTTGCAGGCCGCTCCGTGGAACGTCCGCAATCAGGCACGGTGCGGAATCGTCGGCCTGCTTCTGTGGCGCTGGCGTCGCCAGACTGCTAAGCGGCGCGGCCAAAAGCAATGCAATTCCCAATGCTGCTTTCATGATTCATCCCCTCATCGAGTCCGATTGACCGACCTGTTCCTACTTGTTAAAGTGCAATTCCGGGCTAAATTGGCTCACAGGCTGAAAGAACTCCCGCTTCCCGGAGTTCGGTCCGAAAAAGTCCCCGGAGGGCGCAGGTCTTTAACCTACTGTCTTTTCAATGAGTTGACTTAGGGGAAGCAAGCGGCTACTGTTTCAGTCACGGAAGCTCGCACCGCAGAGGGCTCTTCATGCCAGAACCGCCGGCACAGCCTGTCAGTGAGCTACTGGCCAAATGGCAGGCCGGTGACGAGGAATCTTTGCGTCGTCTGGTGCCGCTGGTGTATGGCGAGCTTCGCAGAATCGCCCACTGCCATTTTCGTAACGAACGCCCCGATCACACCCTGCAAACCACCGCCTTGGTGCATGAGGCCTATCTCTGCCTCATGAAACAACATCCCATGGACTTTCAGAATCGCGAGCATTTCTTCGCGGTCAGCGCTAACTTGATGCGCCAGATTCTGGTCCAATACGCCAGGCGGCGAAATGCCGCCAAGCGAAACGCCAGGAACAAAGTAGCGATGGATAGCGTAAATCTGGATAGCGCGATGACTTTGTTTCCAAAGCAGACCGTGGATTTAGTGGCCCTCGACGACGCACTGAACAACCTGGCCAAACTCGACGCTCAGCAAAGCAGGATCGTCGAGCTTCGTTTCTTTGCAGGTTTGTCCATCGAAGAGACTTCACGCGTGTTGGGAGTCTCTCCTGCAACCGTCAAAAGAGACTGGGCCACGGCCAGAATCTGGCTATCCCGCGAGATGCGCGCGACACCGGCCCATGACTCCTGAACGCTGGCAAAAGTTAAGTGGCGTCCTGTATGAGGCGTTAGAGCTTGCGCCCGGAGACAGGTCTGCGTTCCTCGATCGTGCCTGTGCCTCCGACGCCGCCCTCCGCCGGGAACTCGAGTCGCTCCTCTCGGCCAGTGACGAAATGAAGTCGAGCTTCCTCAAGTCTTCATCGTTGGCTGCGACCATAAAACCCGGAACCAGGCTCGATGATTACGAAGTTGAGACGCTAATCGGCTCTGGCGGCATGGGCGAGGTTTATCGGGCGCGAGACACCCGTCTCAAACGTGCCGTGGCCATCAAAGTTCTGCCGCAGTTTGTCTCCAACGATCCCGGCCGGCTGCGTCGTTTTGAGCAGGAAGCGCAGGCTGCCGCCGCTCTGAACCATCCCAACATCCTGGCCGTCTTCCAATTGGGTACCTACCAGGGCACGCCGTACATGGTTCTGGAACTGCTGGAAGGGCAGAACTTCCGCGAACTGCTCCGCAATGGGCCCTTGCCCGTGAACAGGGTTGTGAATTATGGCGGACAGATAGCGCGGGGTTTGGCCGCCGCTCACGAAAAGGGAATCGTGCACCGCGATTTGAAGCCGGAGAACCTGTTCCTGACCAAAGACGGGCGCGTCAAGATTCTCGATTTTGGTTTGGCGAAGCTCACCCAAGACCAACCGGCCGTGGACAGCGATGTTCCCGCCCTGATCGAAAGAACGGAGCCCGGCATGGTGATGGGCACCGCCGGCTACATGGCGCCTGAACAAGTGCGCGGAGCAAGGGCGGATCATCGCGCCGACATTTTCGCCTTCGGAGCAATTCTGTACGAGATGCTCACCGGCAGACGCGCGTTTCGCAAGGCAACGTCCGCCGAAACCATGAGCTCCATCCTGAACGAACAGCCTCAGCGCATTTCGCAGATTGCGCCAAATCTTCCACCGGCGTTGCAGAGAGTGGTGCAGCGCTGTCTGGAGAAAAGCCCGGAGCAGCGTTTCCAATCGGCTTCTGATTTGGGCTTCGCCCTGGAAGCATGGTCGGATTCCCGCGAGGTGGCTCTTCCGGAGCCGAAGCTGGTGGAATTTGAGGCGCCGCGGAAAATCGTGAGGCTGTCCCTGCGGAAAGGCGCTTTCGTAGCGGTTGTCCTGGCTGTTTTTGCTGCGGCGGTCTGGTATTTAGCCAAGCCGCCGCTACC
>DASSGJ010000138.1:0-3086 GCA_035693545.1 Candidatus Acidiferrum sp. | reverse complement strand
GTTTTGGACAGGTCGATCCGTCTGCATCGCCCGCGCTCGATCAAAGAGTTCCGGGGCATCGCAAAGGGCATGCAATGGAAAGATGAAGATCGTGACCACACCGAGCGATTCTAGGCTGGCGATCGTCGACTCTTCGGGCTGGGTCGAGTACATGGGCTCTGGCCCTAAGGCGGATAGTTTCGCCCGGTATTTGAATTTTCCCGAACACTTACTCCTTCCGTCTGTCATCGTATTCGAGGTCTACAAAAAGCTGTTCCGGGAACAGGGGAAAAACCTCGCCGACAATTTTCTTTCTCTGGCATTTGGATTCGGAGACCGCGTGATTGCCCTTGACTTGGACCTTTCCATTCTAGCGGCAAGGACCGGTCTGGATGCTCACCTGCCTATGGCCGACGCTATCATCTATGCCACGGCCCAGCATTACAACGCTCAACTCGTAACATCCGATGCGCACTTCGCCAATCTTCCTGGCGTCGTGCTCCTCTGATCGCTCTAAACATATAGGGTAGCTTGACCCGTTTCGCACCCGCCGATACTCTAAATAGCTACACTCTCTGCAGTTTTGCTTGCAGGCCAGGAAGACTCTCATGGACCAGATTCACATAACCTTACCCGACGGCAGCGTGAAGGACTTTCCCAAGGGTGTCACGCCCGTGGAAATCGCCAAATCCATTTCGCCGCGGCTTGCCGACGCCGCGCTGGTTGCCAAGGTCTACGCCACCGATGGGAATGGCGCCAACTCCAAAACTGGCATCTTTTCGAATTCCGTGGATCCCGACCCTGATGGTGGCTTGCTTTATGACCTTCGCCGCCCTCTTGAGCAAGACGTCAAGCTGCGCATCCTCACGGAAAAAGATCCTGACGCGCTCTACGTTTTCCGCCACTCCGCCGCGCATTTGCTGGCCGCCGCGGTAACCGAGCTGTATCCGGACGTAAAGCTGGGCATCGGCCCGCCGGTCGAAAACGGATTTTTCTACGAATTCCTGCGCGACAAGCCTTTCCTGCAGGAAGACCTCGAACGAATCGAAAAAAAGATGCACGAGCTTGCGGGGCAGGATTTAAAGAACGAGCGCAAGCTGCTGCCCAAGCCCGAAGCCCTGAAGCTCTACAAAGATTCGAACCAGATTTTTAAGTGCGAACTAGTCGAAGAAAAGGCCGACGAACCGATGGTTTCGTTTTACACCACCGGGAAGTTCATCGATTTTTGCCGCGGGCCGCACATTCCCTCCACCAAACGCATCCAGGCGTTCAAGCTCACCAATGCCGCCGGCGCTTACTGGAAGGGCCAGGAAGGGAACGCCCAGCTCCAGCGCATCTATGCAATCGCGTTCTACACGCAAAAAGAGCTGGACGAATATCTGCACCGTATCGAAGAAGCCAAGCGCCGCGATCACCGCAAACTTGGAACGGAGCTCGAACTTTTCAGCGTCCAGGAAGCCGCTGGCCCAGGACTGATCTTCTGGCATCCAAAGGGCGGTCTGATTCGCACAATCGTCGAGAACTGGTTGCGCGAGGAACTTCAGGCACGCGGGTACGACATGGTTTTCACTCCGCACATCATGCTCTTCGACCTTTGGAAGACTTCCGGGCACGCGAGTTTTTACAAAGAAAACATGTTCGGCGCGGTAGAGGTCGAAAAGGCTGACTACCAGTTGAAGCCGATGAACTGTCCGGGCCACATCCTTATCTATAAATCAAAGCTGCGGAGCTATCGCGATCTCCCTGTCCGCCTCGCCGAACTCGGCACCGTCTATCGCTACGAGCGCAGCGGCGTACTCCACGGACTCCTGCGTGTTCGGGGCTTCACCCAGGATGACGCCCACATTTTTTGCATGCCTTCGCAAATCGAATCCGAAGTCGAAGCCTGTATGGATTTTGCGTTCGCCGTCATGAAGAATTTTGGCTTCGACAAATTCGAGATCGAGCTCTCGGACTGGGATCCCAAACACCCGGAAAACTACCCCGGAAAAGCACAAGATTGGCAACATGCTTCGGAAGCCCTCGCGAGGGTGATGACCCGCATGAACATTCCCTACAAGAGAATGGTGGGCGAAGGCGCCTTCTACGGCCCCAAAATCGACGTGAAGCTCATTGACGCCATCGGCCGCCCCTGGCAACTCACGACAGTTCAGTTCGACTTTAATCTTCCCGCGCGCTTCGAACTCGAATTTGTCGGCGAAGACGGCGCCCGCCACCAGCCCTTGATGGTCCACCGCGCTCTGCTCGGCTCCGTCGAGCGCTTCTTCGGCATCCTCATCGAACACTATGCCGGCGCATTTCCGCTGTGGCTCGCTCCCGTGCAAGTGGCTATCTGCCCGGTCAGCGAAAAAGTCGCGGAATACGCCAAGCACGTTTACGAAACGCTCAAGAATCACGGCATTCGTGTGCATCTCGACGACCGCAACGAAAAGCTGCCCGCGAAAATCCGCGACGCTCAGATGCAGAAAATTCCCTACATGCTCGTCGTCGGCCCCAAAGAGGCCGAAGCCGGCACCGTCAGCGTTCGCCACCGCACCAAGGGCGACCAGGGCCCCCGCCCCATCGCCGATGCCGTCACCTCGCTCCTGGAAGAAATTTCCTCGCGCGCCATCAACTAATTGCTTGTCACATTCGGTCAGGTATGCGGAAAATGTAGCGCTGGCTTTTATGCCAGCGCCTTTTTCATGAACTTCTCTGCGAACATTTCGCGCCGCCTCTTTCTGACTCTCGCAGCAGGAGCGGCCATCCGACCACGCCGGCTCTTTGCTGCAATCGAGGTGCCCACCTTGCTCGACCACATTCTTCTCGGCTCACCCGATCTGCAGGCCGGGATCGATTTTGTAGAAAGGCACACAGGCGTCCGCGCAACGTTTGGAGGAGTGCATCCAGGCCGCGGCACACAAAACGCGTTGCTGTCTCTCGGTGAGCGCCGCTATTTGGAGATCATCGCGCCCGACCCGGCGCAGCCCGGCGTGAAAAATCCCATCGCTTCTAACTTGCACTCCCTGACGGAGCCCCGGTTGATTGGTTGGGCCGCTCACCCGGGGAGTGTTGCTGCGTTTGCCGAAAAACTCCGTGCGGCTGCCATCATCTTCGATGGGCCGACA
>DASSGJ010000137.1:0-2825 GCA_035693545.1 Candidatus Acidiferrum sp. | reverse complement strand
GAGGCGGGGACACCGTTCAAGGTGCTGTCCGGGCTGGTGGAAGAGTTTGGAGCGGAGCGCGTGCTGGATACGCCGATTTCGGAGGCGGGATTTACCGGGATGGGTGTGGGCGCGGCGATGACCGGGTTGCGGCCGGTTGTGGACATCATGTTCGGGGATTTCCTGACGCTGACGATGGACCAGTTGGTGAACCAGGCAGCGAAGGTTCATTACATGTCGGGCGGAACGTGGAAAGTGCCGATGGTGCTGCGGACTACGCTGGGAGCGACGCGGCGGTCGGCGGCGCAGCATTCGCAATCGCTGCATGCGTGGCTGTGCCATGTGCCGGGGTTGAAGGTGGCGATGCCTTCGACGCCCTATGACGCGAAGGGTTTGCTGAAGACGGCGATTCGCGACGACAACCCGGTGATCTTTTTTGAAGACAAAATGATGTACAAGCAGAAGGGCGAGGTGCCGGCGGAGGAGTACACGATTCCGTTTGGAGTGGCGGACGTGAAGCGCGAAGGAGAAGACATTACGCTGGTGGCTACGAGCAGCATGGTGGAAGTGGCGCTGGGAGCGGCGAAACTGCTGGAGGGCGCGGGCGTCAGCGCGGAAGTGATTGATCCGCGGACGATGTGGCCGCTGGATGAAAAGACGCTGGTGGAGTCGGCGAAGAAAACTTCGCGAGTGATCGTGATTGATGAAGGGTATGGAAGATACGGGGTGACAGGAGAGATCGCGTCGGTGATTGCCGAGGGCGCGTTCTTTAATCTGGAGGCGCCGGTGAAGCGGATGGGGGCGATGCATGTGCCGATTCCGTTTTCGCCGCCGCTGGAAGATGTGACGGTGCCGACGGAGCAGACGGTATTTGAAGCGGCGCGCAAGCTTTGCGGGAAAGCCTGAAAAGTTTCAGACGGGAGGCGTAGCGTGGCACTGAAGACATACGGCCCGATGGCGGTGGATTGGGAAAACCGCATTGATTTTGACCGCTTGCGCAAGGAACGGCTGGCGCGCGCGAAGGCGTTGCTGGCGAAGTCTGAAATGGGCGCGCTGCTGTGCTTCGACATGAACAACGTGCGGTATATCACGGCGACGCACATTGGCACATGGGCGCAGGACAAGATCAGCCGGTTTTGTTTGCTGCCGCAGAACGGCGAGCCGATTCTTTGGGATTTTGGTTCGGCGGCGCGGCATCACCAGCAGAATTGCCCTTGGCTGGGGGAGAGGTCGCGGCCGGGGATTCCGCTGTTGCGCGGGGCGATGTCGCCGGAGATGGGGCGCGCGGAAAATGTGGCGAAGAAGATTAAACGGGAGCTGGAAGCGCACGGGCTGCTGAATGAGCCGCTGGGAATCGACGTGGTGGAGCCGCCGATCCTGTTTGCGCTGCAAAAAGAGGGCATCAAGATTGTGGACGGGCAGCAGTTGATGTCCGACGCGCGGGTGATCAAGACGCAAGACGAAATTTCGCTGCTGAATCATTCGGCGATGATGGTGGACGCGGCGTACGACGAGCTGTATCGCGCGATGAAGCCGGGGATGAGCGAAAACCAGGCCGTGGGGCTTGCTAGCAAGGTGCTGTACGACCTGGGCTCGGAGTACGTGGAGGCGGTGAACGCGATATCGGGCGAACGGTGCAATCCGCATCCGCATGTGTTCAGCGACCGAGTGCTGCGGCCCGGGGATCCGGTTTACTACGACATTTTGCATTCGTACATGGGATACCGCACTTGTTACTACAGGTGCTTTTCGATTGGGTACGCTTCGCACGCGATGATTGATGCGTACAAGCGGTGCCGGGATTATCTGGATGCGGCGATTGAACTGGTGCGGCCGGGGAGGACGACGGCGGAGATTGCGTCGGTATGGCCGAAAGCGCAGGAGTTTGGATTTCCGGATGAAGAGGCGGCGTTTGCGCTGCAATTCGGGCACGGGATTGGGCTGGCGATCTGGGAGAAGCCGGTGATCAGCCGGATGGTTTCGCTGGAGCACTCGCACGAAATCAAGCCGGGGATGGTGTTTGCGCTGGAGACGTTCTGGCCTTCGAAAGATGGATGGAGCGCGGCGCGCATCGAAGAGGAAATCGTCGTTACGGCGACGGGGCATGAAGTGATTACGCGGTTCCCTGCGGAAAAGTTGATGGTGGCGGGCGCGCACTATTTCACGGTGGACGGGCCGCTTTCGACTACGCGGGAGAATGAGGCGGCTCCCAATTCGCAAGTGAAGGAGATGGTGGCGGGGGCGAAGAGAGAAGGAGTAGCGGCTACGGATTGAAGCGGTGAATCCCGGTTTACAGGAAAATTATGGCGATTAGCGTGGTGATGCCTGCGCTGGAGATGGCGCAGGAAAACGGAAAGCTGTTGGCGTGGCGCAAAAAGGAAGGCGAGAGCGTCGCGAAGGGCGAGCCGTTGCTGGAAATTGAGACGGACAAAGCGGTGGTGGAAGTGGAAGCACCGGGCGATGGGGTTCTGGCTGGGATTACGGCGGATGTGGGAGCGGTGATTCCGGTTGGGCAGACGATTGCGTGGCTGGTGGCGCCGGGAGAGAAACCGCCGGTGAAGGCGACGACGGCTGCGCCTGCGGCTCGGGCGACGAGTGCGGCGCAGGCTGCTGCGGCGGCTCCTGCACAAGCTAGACCGGTGGCAGCGGCGGGAGCTACGGCGCAGATCTCACCGAAGGCTCGACGATTGGCGAAAGAGCTTGGCGTGGAGATTGCCGGGATTCAGGGCACGGGGCCCGATGGGACGATTACTTCCGAGGATGTGCAGGCAGCTGCGAATGCTAAGAGGCCGGTTGCGCCGGCCATGCCAACGGCGACGGCTGCGGGAACAGCTGCGACGGAACCG
>DASSGJ010000136.1:0-3415 GCA_035693545.1 Candidatus Acidiferrum sp. | reverse complement strand
GTTGGCGTGGCGGCTGGCGGCCATGGCTGCCACAATGTCCACCATGTGCATCACGTGCCCGCCGAGCAGTTTGCCGAGCGCGTTGGTCTGCGCGGGCAGCACTACCTCCGCCATTTGCGAGGCGGATGCGCTGACCGGCTTACCCTTTACTCTCCACTCATCCATCAATGCCGCTGTCGCCTTGTGCTTTGCCCTCATCGCTCTCCCTTGCGCGGCTCCTTTGGCCTGGAATTGCGCTACACGTATAATACGCAAGACCACTATGACGGAACAAAACAAAACCCGGCGGCAGAAGCTGGAACAGTTTCTTCTTCAGAATCCGAACGACGCGTTTTCGCGCTATGGGATCGCGCTGGAGTGCCTGCGCGAAGGCGACATCCCCGGCGCCGACGCGCACTTCAAGACGTTGCTGGAAGCCAACCCAGACTACGTTCCGGGATACCAAATGTACGCACAGACCCTGGCCGAACACAATCGCACGGCAGAAGCAAAAGAATTGCTGGGCAAAGGGATTGCCGCGGCTGGCAGGCAGGGCAACCAGCATGCCCGTTCTGAAATGGAAGGCCTGCTGGCGCAACTTGAGTAGCCAAGCCAGCCCTTCGTGCTACAAAGAGCCAATAACCCTCAGCGGAGGTACAGGTTTTGCGCCGGGCGACTGCCCTTTCGTACCATTGCGCATCAGAGCCCCTGCGATAGGATTTGAGTGTGGACCGCCCGGCCCAGAGGAGCAGAAGTGGGCACGCCACTCAAAGGCCGAAAAGAACAGCGCCTCGCGTTGAAGATGTTCGTGAAACTGAGCAGCCCTGAGAACCTGACCTCTGAAATCGCTCCTACCATCGATATCAGTTGCCATGGCGCTCGCGTTGTGACGCGAAGAAGCTGGCAGCCCGACGAACAAGTCTCGGTCCGATCTATCCGGGGGAATCTCTATTCCCGGGCCCGCATCGTGCATTGCCAGCCCTACAAGGACAATTCCTTTGTGATTGGAATTCAGATGTACTATCCGACCGGTGACTGGACGACGCGCGAGGTAAAGAAGGCTAGCTGATCCCCGTTAATTCGGGTTGCGGCCTCGATTCACCCTTTTTTCTCGGCTCTGCTATCATGGGCGGCAGTAGCCATGCGGCCAGATCGCATCCCGCTCTTTCCTCTGAACGTCGTACTTTTCCCCGGCGAAGAGCTTCCTCTGCACATTTTTGAGCCGCGTTACCGCCGTATGGTGCGCGAGTGCCTGGATGGCAGGTCTCCTTTCGGGATGCTGCTGGCCATGGACGACGGTATCACCCGTGTCGGGTGCACAGCGGAGATCCTGGAAGTGGTGAAACGCTATCCGGACGGGAGGATGGACATCCTGACTGTCGGCAGGGACCCTTTTCGTATCGTGGAGCTTTTTACGGAAGATCCGCTGCTCGAAGGGCAAGTGGATTATCTGGAAGACCGCGAAGCACCGATTGAGCCCAGGTGCAAAAGCAAGCTGATCGAGGAATACGAAACCTGCCATACGCTGCTGTTCAACAGCCTGCCGCGCAACCTGGAAGAAGAGCTCGGCAGCGAGCTTTCCTACGCCGTTGCTTCCACCCTGCCAATCGATTTGCTTTGCAAGCAGCAGATTTTGGAGCTGCGCACCGAGAGCGAACGGCAGGAACGCCTGCTCAGGTACCTGTGTGACTGGGCGCCGCATCTACTTAAAGAGAAGGCAATGCGGCAAAGTGCCGGCAGCAACGGGCACGGATTAAATTAGAAGTAAGCGGACTTTCGCGAGTGGTCCGCAGACAGGGGCCCCATGACGCCAAGTACCTCAGTGCATTCCGCAGGACATCCGAAACCCCGCACGATTGGCGAGTTGAAGCGGATTCCGGACTTCGATTCGCGCTCCGCCGGCGTTTCCGTAAAGAATGAAATCCGCCGCAACCTGCTGCGGGCGATTGAACGCAACGAACCGCTCTTCCCCGGCGTCCACGGTTACGAGGACACGGTGATCCCGCAAATCGTCAATGCCCTGCTCTCCCGCCACAATTTTATTCTGCTGGGCCTGCGCGGCCAGGCCAAGAGCCGGATCTTGCGCGGCCTCCTGCAGTTTCTGGATCCGGAGATCCCGGTGATTGCCGGGTGCGAAATTAACGACAACCCGCTGCAGCCCATTTGCCGGGGCTGCCGCGAACGCGTCGCCGCCGAAGGCGACAACACGCCCATCAACTGGCTTCCTCGCGACCAGCGTTATGTGGAAAAGCTGGCCACCCCGGACGTGACGATTGCCGACATTATCGGCGATGTGGATCCCATTCGGGCGGCCCGCGGAGGGCGCGATCTCTCCGACGAACTGACCATCCACTACGGATTGCTGCCGCGCGCCAACCGAGGCATTTTCGCCATCAATGAACTTCCCGACCTCGCAGGCAAAATCCAGGTTGGATTGTTCAACATCATGCAGGAAGGCGACATTCAGATTAAGGGGTACCCGTTGCGGCTGCCGCTGGATGTGCTGCTGGTTTTTTCGGCCAACCCGGAAGACTACACCGCGCGCGGCAAGATCATTACCCCCTTGAAAGACCGCATCGGCGCGGAGATTCGCACGCATTATCCTTCCACCGTCGAGGAAGGGATTGCCATCACGACCCAGGAAGCGTGGACGGCGCGAGATTCGAGCATCAAGGTGGAAGTGCCTGATTACCTGCGCGAAGTCGTGGAAGAGATTGCGTTTCAGGCGCGAGAAGACAAGCGCGTGGATCGGCGCTCGGGCGTCAGCCAGAGGTTACCGATCTCCACGCTGGAGAGCCTCGTGAGCAGCAGCGAGCAGCATGCCGCGCGCGCCGGCGAACGCCAGGCGGTTGCGCGCATTGCCGATCTTTACGCGGCGCTTCCCTCGATTACTGGAAAAATGGAATTGGAGTACGAAGGCGAGCTGAAAGGCGCGGAAGTGATTGCGCGGGAGCTGATTCGCACCGCGGTCGGCCGGATCTTCTCAAAATACTTCGCCGAGGTCAGCTTTCAGCCGGTCGTGCAATGGTTTGAAGCCGGTGGCGAGTTAAAGATTCCGGATCTCATTTCCACCGGCAAGCGTTGCGAGCAACTGGCAAAAGTCCAAGGCTTGCTGGAGCACGTGGCAAAGTTGGGCGTCAGCAACAAAAAGGACGAAGCCCACGCAGCCGCGGCGGCTGAAATGATTCTCGAAGGCTTGTGGGCGCATCGCCGCGTCGGCCGCAGTGAAGAACGCGGCTTCTATGCGGAAAAACAACGCGCGCCGGAACCACGGGAATCCGTTAGCCGCCCGCGGAGGAATTATAACTGACGACCCGATAAAGGGTCGTCATCCTGAAGCCCGTGAATTATGCGGGCTGAAGGATCTCAACCCCAGTCATCGAGATTCGGTCCTCAACGTAACGGCCGGTCTTAAGACCGGTCACCACAGAAGCAA
>DASSGJ010000135.1:0-6759 GCA_035693545.1 Candidatus Acidiferrum sp. | reverse complement strand
GCATCCAGATCCGCGTCATCAAAAACAATGAATGGCGCGTTCCCGCCAAGCTCCAATGACAGCTTCTTGATCGTGCCCGCGCACTGCGCCATCAAGACTTTTCCGACCTCGGTCGAACCCGTGAACGAAAGTTTGCGCACAATCGGATTGGAGGTCAGCTCCAAACCAATTTCCTTCGCGGAACCCGTAATCACGTTCAGCACGCCCTTTGGAACTCCCGCGCGCTCGGCCAGCTCCGCCAAGGCCAGTGCCGAAAACGGTGTCTGCGTCGCAGGTTTGATGACCACGGTGCACCCGGCCGCCAGGGCCGGTCCGGCCTTGCGGGTAATCATCGCCAGGGGAAAATTCCACGGAGTGATGCAAGCAACCACACCGATCGGCTGTTTCAAAACCACGATGCGCTTGTCCGCCTGGTGGCCGGGTATGGTGTCGCCGTAAACGCGCTTCGCCTCTTCGCCAAACCATTCCAGAAACGCGGCTGCATAAGCCACTTCCCCCCGCGACTCCGTCAGCGGTTTTCCCTGCTCCAGCGTCATCAGCCGCGCCAGGTCTTCCTGGTTCCCCATCATCAAGTCAAACCACTTGCGCAGCACAATGGCGCGTTCCTTGGCCGTCCGCGCGCTCCAGGACTTGAACCCTTCGTTGGCCGCTTCAATCGCGTGCCGCGTCTCCGCTCCGCTCAGCTTGGGAACTTGGCCGATGATCTTTCCCGTCGCAGGATTGTCTACGCCGACCGTCTCGCCGCTTGCGGCCTGGACCCACTTTCCGTCCACATAACAAGCTTCGCGGAACAGCCGCATATCTTTCAAATCAACGGCGGCGACCGCCGAATTCATGGCCGTGCTCGACATAAGACACCTCGTTCATTGGATGGCGCGCGAAAATACCGGTTACGCGTCAAGGCCGAAGGGTTCCGCGCGAAAAGTTCTAAGCGTGCGAAAGAGCAACCTGCTTTTGTTCAGAGACCAGCGCCAATCCGGCCTCCAGCACGTCGAGCCCTTCATCGAGTTGCTCGTCCGTGGCAACCAGCGGCACCAGGATGCGCACCACGTTTCCATAGGTGCCCGCCGTGATGGTGATCAAGCCGTGCTCGTACGCATACTTCGAAAGCTCTTTCGTCTGCGCGCCGGCTGGTTCCCGGGTCTGCCGGTTGTTCACCAGTTCGATCGCACACATGCCGCCCAGTCCGCGCACGTTGCCGACAATCGGCCACTTCTGCTGCCAGGCCTTGGCGCGTTCCTCAAATCGCTTTCCGATCGCCGTCGAGCGAGCCAGCAGTCCATCCTTCTCAATCGTTTCGATCGCGGCAAGCCCGGCTACGCAAGAGGCGGGGTTCCCCGCAAACGTGCTTCCCAGCCCGCCGGGAATCGGCGCGTCCATGATTTCCGCGCGGCCGGTGACGGCGGCGATCGGCAGGCCGCCGCCCAGCGATTTCGCGGTGATCAGCAAGTCCGGCTCGACGCCGTAGTGCTCAATCGCAAACATTTTTCCGGTCCGGCCAATGCCGCTTTGCACTTCATCGGCGATGAACACAATGCCGTACTTGTCGCAAATTTCGCGGATGACCGGGAAGAACTCCTTCGGCGGCACAACGAACCCGCCTTCGCCCAGCACGGGTTCCGCAATAATGGCCGCCACCTGATCCGCGGCGACCACGCGCTTGAAGGTATCTTCCAGGTGACGCGCGCAAGTCATATTGCACGACGGATAGGTCAAGCCGTACGAGCAGTGATAACAGTTGGCGTAGGGAATCCGGTAAATTTCCGGCGCAAACGGGCCGAATCCAACCTTGTACGGATTTGTCTTGCTGGTCAGCGACATCGTCAGCAGCGTGCGCCCGTGGAACGCATCTTCAAAGCAGATCACCGCCGGGCGCTTGGTGTGCGCGCGGGCGATCTTTACCGCGTTTTCCACACATTCGGCCCCGGTATTTACGAAAAACGTTTTCTTCGCGCCCTGAATGGGAGCCAGCGAATTCAGTTTTTCCGCAAGCGCGATATACGACTCATACGGCGTGACGCCAAAGCAGGTGTGCAGGAATTTTTCCAGCTGCGCCCGCACCGCGTTTTCCACCCGCGGCGCGCGGTGCCCCACGTTCAGGCAGCCAATCCCGCCGGCGAAGTCCAGATAGCGGTTGCCGTCAACGTCCTCGATCCACGCGCCCTCGGCCTTCGCCGTAAAAATCGGCGTCACCAACTGCGGCCCGCGCGGAATCGCGGCGTCGCGGCGCGCCACCAGCGCTTTGGATTTTGGCCCGGGAACTTCTGTGCGCAATTGAATTGTCTTCATGGCTCTCACTTCTCCCGATTGAATTCAGAAACTTTTTTCTTCTCAGTACCAGCCGATCGGAGTCTCGTCCAGGTTGACGTACACCTGTTTGGTTTCCAGGTATTCTTCCAGTCCCCAGGGCCCAAGCTCCCGCCCGAAGCCCGACTGCTTGTAGCCGCCCCAGGGCGCTTCGACGTACGTGGGCTGCATGTGATTTACCCAGATGATTCCCGCACGCATGGATTTTACGATGCGGAATGCCTTGTAGATGTCGCGCGTCCAGACCGCGCCGGCCAGCCCGTACGGCGTGTCGTTGGCAATCTTGATCGCGTCCGCTTCGTTCTCAAACGGAATCACCGAAGCCACAGGGCCGAAAATCTCTTCGCGGGCAATCCGCGCCGAGTTATCCACGTCATAAAAAATTGTCGGCTCCACGTAGAATCCCTTGCCAAAGGCTTTCGGCCGCCCGCCGCCAATCGCGGTCTTGGCTTCCTTCTTGCCGATTTCCATGTACGAGGTCACGCGGTCGTATTGCTCCTTGCTGACCAGCGGCCCCATTTTGGTGTCGCGGTCTAGCGGTGCGCCCAGCTTGATCCGCTTGGCTTTTTCCGTCATGGCTTCGACAAATTTCGGGTAGATCTTTTTCTCCACCAGAATGCGGCTGCCGGCGGAACAGACTTCGCCCTGGTTGATGAACACGCCGAACAGCGCGCCGTCCACGGCCGCTTCCCAATCCGCATCCGCGAAAAATACGTTGGGCGATTTTCCGCCAAGTTCCAGGGTCACGCGCTTCAGCGTGTCGGCCGCGCTCTTCACGATGATCTTGCCCACAGCAGCGCTGCCGGTGAACGCAATCTTGTCCACTCCCGGATGGCTTACCAGTGCGGCCCCGGCAACTTCACCGACGCCGTTCACGATGTTAACGACGCCGGGTGGCAGGCCCACTTCTTCGAGCCAATTTGCAAATTCCAGTGCGGTCAGCGGCGTTTGTTCCGCCGGCTTCAGCACGCAGGTGCAGCCCGCTGCTAGTGCCGGGGCGAGTTTCCATGCGGCCATCAACAGCGGATAGTTCCACGGAATAATCTGGCCCGCCACGCCGACCGGCTCGCGCAGGGTAAAGCTCAAAGCGTTCGCGGGAACCGGCATTACGCTGCCGTTCACCTTATTCGCAAGGCCGCCGTAGTATTCGAAACACGTCGCCACGTCGCCGATGTCGTATTCCGCTTCCACAATCGGTTTGCCGGTGTTGCGCGACTCCAGTTCGGCGAGCATAGGCTGGTTCTGGCGGATTTTCTCCGCCAGCTTAAACAGAATGCGCCCGCGATCCTGCGCCGTCGTCGCCGGCCACGGCCCGGAATCAAACGCCGCACGCGCGGCTTTCACAGCCTTGTCCACGTCGCCGGCAGTCGCCGAGGCAACGTGCGCAATCACCTCTTCCGTGGAAGGATCGAACACGGGGAAGGTCTCGCCCGCGGAACTCGAGACCCACTGGCCGTTCACGTAATTCTGGTAGGTTTTCACCGCAGGTTTTGCTGGACTGGACATATCTTCCTCCCACTGCAAAGTCAGGCCGGCGTCGAGCCCTCTGCCAATTTCCGCGCGGCTTTCCGGCTGCCATACACAAAAAAGAAAAACGCGGCCAACCCGATGAACCCGAGCGTGCCGCCAAACATCCAGATCTCATACGAGACGAGCGAAGTAATTTGCTGCGCCGGAAAAAACGCCAGCGCAATTCCGAGCACCGTCGTCAACAGGCCGCAAACACCGGCGAACAACAGGGTTCCCCGGCCGTAATGGCCACAGACGAATTTCTCGTCGAGCGCAATCTTCAATAACGCTCCGAACATATAAAGGAATGGGACCAGTTGGAGCACGACGGCAAGCGAAAGCAGCTTCTGAAAAGTTTCCTGGACGCCGGAACCCGTCAGCGTAAAGTTTAGGACTACCAGAATCAGCGAAACGCCGGCGTGAACCAGCAGCGCGGGATACGGCGTGGCGTACTTAGGATGAATCTTGCCCAGCCACGAAGGCAGATAAGAATCGAGGCCTGCCACAAACGGAATGCGCGCCGAACCTCCGAGCCACGCCGAGCCGATGCCCGCAATCGAGAGGCTCAGCATCAACGCGAACGGCGCCACAATCCACGAAACGCCGACTTGCCCCGCCATGTGGCTGACCGCCTGCACAATTCCCTGTAGAACGCTGATGCTGTCCTTGCTCACGGCAATCAGCAAAGTTAACGTTGCTCCCACGTAGAGCAACCCGGAAAACACGCCTCCCCAGGCCACCGCTCCAGGCAAAGTCTTGCGCGGATTTTCAATCTCGTCGCCCATGATCGAAGCGAGTTCCAGCCCCACCAGCCCAAAACAAATCACGCCGAACGAATTCATCACAAATCTCGGATTGGCGGGAATCCTGAAGTCCGACCAGTGAATCGAAGTGCCAAACCGCAAGCACACGACAATGCCCAGCCCCATCAGCAAAAACGCCGCGGCAAACGTCCCGATGCCGCCAAGATTGTTGATCCACTTTCCCACGCCCAGCCCCATCACGTTCAAAATCACCAGCACGCTGAGCAGCACCACGCTTGCAGCCAGCGCGAACGGCTTGTTGTCGCCCAGTGAAGCATGGCTGGGCCCCAGCACAAAAACAGAAACGCCGACGAAGTAGAGCATGATCGTTGGCACGTACATCATGTTGTTGGTCCAATAACACCAACCGGAAAGAAAGCCGTGGAAGTCGCCGAACACTTCCTTGGCCCAGAGATAAACTCCACCTTCACCTGGATACCGGTGCGCCAATTCGATCACAGCAATCCCCTGCGGCCAGAAAAACAAAATAAGGGAAATAACCCACAGCCAGATGGTGACGCCGCCGTTTGCAGCAATCGAGGGCAATACGTTCAGGTTAAAAACGGCGACGACAAACAGGAGCACGAGGTCGCGTTTGCCGAGTACCCGCTTCAGGTGCGTGGTTCCCGTTGAAGAAGGCGAAAGGTCAGCCTCCACGCGCGCGGCCTCGTGGCTCAAACTGTGTTCTCCTTAGTGTCCGGCCGCGCCAACAAACTGCGCGCCGCGTTCCTGCTGGGCTTTGGCGAGGCCGGGGGCGACCTCTTCAAACGCAGCCAGGTGCTTGTCAATGTCCGCTTCCGTGTGTTGCACGGAAATTGTCCATTGCTCGTCCCACCAGTAGGGCATCGCCAACACGCCGCGATTCACCATGCCGAACCAGAACTGACGCCAGATGTCGACGTCAATGTTCAACCAGTCGCGGTAGTTGCGAATCTCCTTGGGATAAAACATCAGCGCGCCATTCACTCCGGCGCTGGCGACATACGCCTGCACGCCGTTTTTCTTAACGATCGCGCGATAGCCGTCGGCAAGCTTCTTGCCGAGCTTGTCCACGTGCGCGTAATTCTCGCGGGTCAGCACTTCGCGGAACACCGCAAGCCCCGCGGCCATCGCAAAGCGGTTGGTGTTGTACGTGCCGCCGTGGAAAACCTTGTGCTGGACAATCAGGTCCATCACTTCCCTGCTCGCGCCAAACGCCGCCAGCGGCACGCCGCCGCCGATGGATTTGGCCAGCGTGATCATGTCCGGCTTCACGCCGAAATATTCGCTCGCGCCGCCCCAGCCAAGCTTCGCGCCGGTCTTCACTTCGTCGAAGATCAGCAACGCGCCGTTCTTCGTGCAGATTGCGCGCAGGCCTTCCAGAAAGCCGGGCTGCGGCATGCACAGGCCGACGTTCATCAGGATCGGCTCCAGGATGATCGCTGCGATCTGTCCCGGGAATTGTTTGAAGCGGTTTTCAACGCTGGCGAGATCGTTGAAGGTCGCCACACACACGTTGTCCAGCACGGACTTGATCACGCCCAGTCCGCCCGGCACCGAGTTCGGCGCATGAATATCGCCCGCATCTTCAATCTTTGGCTTTACACTGACCAACGCCGTGTCGTGCAGTCCGTGATACGCGCCTTCGAAACGCAGGATTTTGTCGCGGCCCGTCGCGGCGCGCGCGATGCGACAAGCATGCATCGTGGCTTCCGTGCCGCTGTTGCCGAACCGCACCATTTCCACCGGATACCGCGCGCAAATCTCCTCCGCCAGCTCCAGTTCCATGCCGTGGGGCATGCCGAAGGTGGTGCCGCTGTCGGCCATGGCCTTCACTGCTTTAACGACCGCAGGATGTCCATGCCCGGCCATCAGCGTGCCAAAGCACAGGTTGTGGTCAATGTATTCGTTGCCGTCAATGTCCTTGATTTTGCTGCCGTGCCCCTCCGCCACAAATATCGGATAAGGATCATAAGCGCGGTAATTGCTGGCCACGCCTAACGGAATGCGTTTCTGCGCCTTCTTGTGCGCTTCCGCCGATTTCGGCGTGCGCTTCTCGTACAGGGCGATTTCCTTCTGTAGTGTGTCGTGCATTTGCTGCTCCATCCAGGTAGGCCTTCCTATGTGGTCACCTGTGGCAGGTCTATTCCCTGCGGTCAGT
>DASSGJ010000134.1:0-5015 GCA_035693545.1 Candidatus Acidiferrum sp. | reverse complement strand
GGCGAGCCGTGGCCCACGAACAAGACCGGCATTCTTACGGGAGGTGTGTGGTTTGTCATGCGTTTGAAACCGGTGATTCCGGCCGGGATTTAGAGTATAAATGCAGTGTAACTTCCCCTGGGGCGTCCCACTCTAACCGGGTGGATGCCAAGCTCGCGGCCCCTTTCCCGATTTATAGGATTGCCATGAAGCGTAAATCTTCTTGGTGGCATCCAACAAGGAATATTGCTGTTGATCCGGTGCGCCAGGCGAACTGGCAAAGCCGGCGGGGAGCACGATGATGAAAAGCCGGTTTCGTTTTCTGACTTTTACGATTATTGCGGCGGCGTTGGTGATGTTTGCGGCGTTCAACTCGCGAGCAAAGGCTCCGCGAGCGAATACCAGTTTCCCGAAACCGGCCTTGGATCAACCGGTGGCCGCGACGAAAGGCAAGGAAGTCGCCGTGATTTCCGGCGGCTGCTTCTGGGGTATTCAGGCCGTCTACGAGCATACCAAGGGCGTGATTTCCGCGACTTCGGGGTACGCAGGCGGGACGCCCGACACGGCCCAGTATGAAACCGTGAGCAGCGGCAACACCGGCCACGCGGAGAGTGTGAAAGTTGTCTTTGACCCTTCCGAGATTACCTACGGCCAGATCCTGATGATTTTCTTTTCGGTAGCACACAATCCCACCGAGCTGAACAAGCAAGGGCCGGACTGGGGAACCCAGTACCGCTCGTCCATATTTTATGGAAACCCGGACCAAAAGAAGATTGCCGAGGCCTATATCAATCAGTTGAACGCGGCGAAAGTTTTTTCAAGCAAGATCATGACCCAGGTGGTGCCGCTGAATAACGGATTTTATCCCGCGGAGGGATACCACCAGGACTATCTGAAGCACCACACCGACAACCCCTACATCGTGATCAACGACCTGCCAAAAATTCAAAACTTGAAGAAACAATTCCCCGAGCTCTACAAAGAATACTAATCGAACTCCTGTAGCTCACCCCTTCAGGGGTGAGGGTTTCCATAGCACCGGCAAAATCGCCTACTTCTTCGGCCGCTCCGTAATGGGTTTCCCCTGCGGACCACGCATAGGACTCTTGTTCGCGCTTGCCGGCAGGTCCCGAAGCAATTCTTCCAGTCCCGGGTAAGCATAGGTAGTTGGCGCGTGGTCCTGCATCAATCCGCCGGTATCTGCGGTTGGACCGTAGTTGCTGTGCAGATCGCGCCCCAGCATGCGCAGCATGGCCATCTGCTGCCCCCGGTGATGTGCCGTGTGCGCGATCCGGCGGGTCATGACCCACGCCACGGAGCGCTTCACCCCAAAAAAAGTTGTTTCGCTTTCCCACCAGGATTCCTGCCGCGATTGCATCACCGCCAGGCGTTTTGCGCTGTCCTCCGCATAACGCCGGATAAACTCGACGCGCGTCTCGGGAGACGGCAGCGGCGGCGCGGAAACGTCCACCGCGAGCATCGTGCGCAGCCAGATATCTTCGCTGACGCATTGATGCACCATCTGCTCGTGGACGCTGCGGCCGCGGGAATCGTTGGGATTCGGCCGGAACTCCAGATCCGTGTCGCGAAATTCACTCCACACGCTCACAACCTTGATTCGTTCCGTGGCATACGTCTCCAGCAAAAAATCATAACGCACGAAGCACCTCCGTCGGAATGTACGGCCCTTGGATGTCTGCCAGCATCGGACAGATGAAAATATTACGCTATGCTTAAATTTGCTTTTCCTTCTTGACTTGACCATAACCGCGGAGTATTCAGGAATTCTACGCGCAGAGTGAACTGTGAAGTTCCCTCCCGTTGCTTCAACCTCCCTGCGCGCCCAACCCCAAAAACCTAAAGGAGGCATTATGTGCGCAGTTAAAGCAATTCCTGAAGGATTTCATTCCATTACTCCGGCAATCGTTTGCAAGGGCGCGGCCCGGGCGATCGAATATTATAAGGAGGTATTCCACGCCAAGGAAAAGATGCGCATGCCCGGGCCGGGTGGCCTGATTATGCACGCCGAGCTGCAGATCGGCGATTCCCATCTGATGCTGAGCGACGAATTCCCCGGTATGACCAGCGCTCCGCCCGCGGATGCGCCGAACTCGATCAACCTCTTTCTGTATACCGAGGATGTGGACACCGTTTTCAATCGCGCGGTAAAAGCCGGCGCCAAAATCGAAATGCCCCTTGAAAACCAGTTCTGGGGCGATCGCTACGGAAAGATCCGCGATCCCTTCGGCCATCGCTGGGGGATTGCGCAACACATCGAAGACGTCGCTCCCGAGGAAATGAAGAAGCGCTCGGAAGCGTTCACCGCGAAGCTGAGCAAAGCGGCCGGTAAGTAGCGGTCCTGCTGCTTCAGGGGAGGCCAGAAGACGTGAAGCTTGGCCCCCCTTCCAGACCAGCAATATTCCAAACCTGCCACCTGGTTTTAGTACCGAATTCCTACCGCCCTCTAGTACCGCTAACTTCATTATTATTACCGCTTTAGGGCCGTGTACCACCCACTTAAATCCCGCAAAAAGGAACTATTTTCGCCCGCTCCGAAAAGCCTTCACTAGTGACAAGTCTAACCTGTTTGTTTTCAACATGTCTCATCTTAATCAGACTGGCAACTAGCTTGCAGTTCATCTCACCGCAGGGTCCGCAGCCTTGTAACGACCACGGGGAGAAACGAATGAAATTTGCCAGGCTGCTGGGCCTATTAGTGGTAGCAATGATTCTGGTTCCATTCGCTTACGCGGATGGACCGGTGACAATGGTTTTTCAGGGCGTTAACGGAGCCAACGACGGACAGTATTACGTAAGCCCCTACTACGGCACGATGAACGGACAGACGGTTACGCTTTTCTGCGACGACATCCTCAACGACGTAAATTTCGGACAGACGTGGTCGGCGAACGTGACCAATCTCGGCACGGCGGTCAACACCAACAATTTTTCACAAACGCGCTACGGCAGTGTTACGGGTTCGGCCGTTCTTGGCAACCCGGCGTTAGCCTACGAGGAAGCCGCCTGGTTAACCACGCAGTTTGCTTCCAACCCGGGCGACCTAGTGAACCTGCAGTATGCCCTGTGGGACATCATGAATCCCGGTGTGCGTGGCTCAGGCAACTTGGACGTGCAAAACTGGCTCCTGCTGGCCAGTGAGAATTACGGCACAATCAACCTGGACAATTTTGAAATCGTCACCAACGTCGGACCGCTGACCCTGACCGGTCAGGTGCAGGAATTCATTGTTCAAACGCCGGAGCCGGGCACGCTGGCGCTGCTGATTTGCGGGATGCTGGCGCTCTGTGTGCGGCTGATGCGCCGCGGTCAGTTAACAACGTAAGCCATTCCAAACCTGATTTCAGAACGCCCTCGGCAAACGTCGAGGGCGTTTTTTTTCCCTGTAGCTCAGGCCTTCAGGCCTGAGGCTTTTCGCAACTCCGGTGCGATCCCACCGAGCGCATCGAACAATTTCGCCCCTAAAGCGGTGAGCAACACTTATGCCTTATTACCTGAGCGGCCACAACCAAGCCGCCCCGCGCACTCCGCTGGCGTCGCCATGTTTCGCTACCACAATGGGCGTGTCGGCCTCACGGCCAAACACATGCTCCTTCAATCGCGACGGCACGTTGCGATACAAACGCGGCACCTGGGAAACGCCTCCCCCCAAAACGATGATGTCCGGGTCGAGAATGTCCACCATCTGCGCAAGGCTCCGCGTCAGCCGGTCTTCATAACGTTCCAGGCACGCCAGCGCCGCGGCTTCACCGGCTTCGGATCGCGCAACGATATCTTTGCCAGGAATTTTTGTTTTTGTGGCGCGCTCGTAGTCGGCTTCCAGGCCGGTCCCCGAAATCCACGTTTCCACGCATCCGCTGTGCCCGCAATAGCAAGCCGGGCCGGGAAATTCGTCGGGCTTCATCCACGGCAGCGACGTATGCCCCCATTCGCCGGCGACCCCGTTGCGCCCATTTTGCACTCGGCCATCAACAGCGATCCCGCCTCCGCAGCCCGTTCCGAGAATCACCGCAAAAACAATGTGATGCCCGGCGCCGGCGCCGTCTGTGGCCTCGGAAACCGCCAGGCAGTTCGCATCGTTGGCGCAACGCACCTCGCGGCCCAGCGCCGCGCTCAGATCCTTGTCGAAGGGTTTGCCGTTCATCCAGGTGGAGTTGGCGTTCTTCACCGTGTGAGTTATACCGGAAATAGTCCCTGGAATCCCCACGCCGACCGTCGCACTGCGCTGCAATTCCCTTTCGATTTTCAAGGCGCCGTCGCGAACCACCTTCACAGTGGCATCGTAGTCACCACGTGGAGTCGGCACTCGAAATCGTTGCAGCTCCCGTCCATCGGCTTCGAGCGCGACAAATTCAATCTTCGTGCCGCCGAGGTCCACTCCAATTCTTAATTTTTTCCCTGAAAGCTCAGACGAAGCACCGCTCATGAAGCTGTACCTTTGTCAGTTTTCGCGGACGAAGTTTTCTGCAGCAAGCAGACGCCGGCCCACGGCCGATTGGCCTTCCAACCACCCACGTCCACAAATTTTGCAAGCATTCGCAGAAGAATGGGTGGCCGGCCAAAGCGCGCTGCGGTGCGGAGCAGGCCTTCGACCTGGGCCGGTGTCCAGCCATGCGCGCGAAAGAAATCGGGACCTTCGGCAGGACCGAATTTGAAGGGGGCTCCCACCTTTTCGAGCGCTTTGCCGGTTTTGCGCTGCATCATGGCCAGCAGGCGCGGCGAGTGCATATCCAGAATCCAGCGCTGGAGAGAAGCCACGCCCGAGAGATCTTCCGCGAACTGGGCGACTTCTTCGGCCGAAAGGTAGATCAACAGACCTTCCGTGAGTACGACTCCCCGTTTGCCTCGACTGCCAATCGCGGAGAGAAAGCGGCGCCGGTCGCTGGTGTCCGCAAGATTTACCGCGATCCGTTCCAGTTGGCAGGTTGGCTTGTCATTCGCGAGCAGTGCTGTTTTGTACGCCAGCATGTCCGGCAAGTCAGCTTCGATCCATTGCAACCTGGAAGGTAGCTGCATGC
>DASSGJ010000133.1:0-6457 GCA_035693545.1 Candidatus Acidiferrum sp. | reverse complement strand
CATCACGCTCACCGTCACGGAAAACGGCGCCAGTGGTTCTTCTCTCGTCTGGAGTGTCAACGGAATCTCCGGAGGTAACACCATTGTCGGGCAAATCTGCGCCGTCGGCTCCTCTCCCTGCCAGAGCATCACCACCAGCATGGCCACGCAGGTGGACTACATCTCCCCCGGCGCCATTCCTTCATCCAATCCGGTTTCGGTTCAGGCCGCTGTCGCTGGAACTCCCGCGATTTTCTCTTCCTCACAGATCACCGTCATCAACCACATTCTCGTCAGCGTCTTCCCCAATAACGTCACGCTGCCGCCGCTCGGTGTGCAGGGTTTTACCGCCTCCGTCCTCGGCACCGCCAACCAGGCTGTCGTCTGGCAAGTGCAAGGCTCGGCCTGCTCGGTCGCGGGAACCTGCGGTTCCATCACACCCAGCGGCACATTCACCGCTCCCGCCGCACCTCCCGCACCCGACGCCATCCAGGTGGTCGCCATCAGCCAGGACGACTCCTCGCAATCCGGCTCCGCCAACGTCGCCATCTCTACCGGCTCCAACATTCTTTCGCTGCATCCCGCCAGCGTTTACGCCGGAGGCGCCAACGGGTTCACTCTCACGGTGAATGGTAGCGGATTCGTCCCCTCCAACCCGGGCCCTGGCTCCACGCTTCTCGTCGCAGGCACTTCGCGCGTCACCACCTGCACTTCCGCCAACTCCTGCTCTGCTCCGGTCACCAGCGCCGACGTCGCGCAACCCGGCAACGTCTCCATCCAGATTCAAAGCCCGT
The DNA here is from genome assembly GCA_035693545.1 of Candidatus Acidiferrum sp. Lineage (GTDB taxonomy): Bacteria > Acidobacteriota > Terriglobia > Acidiferrales > UBA7541 > Acidiferrum. The sequence goes on along the minus strand of DASSGJ010000133.1, from coordinate 5,684 downwards.
CCGGGCCCCTTTCCAACCGCGTCTCCCTCGTCGTCGCAGCTCCCGGAGTTACTGACGATGTCATCTCCCTCACCAACTCAACGCCGGCCATCTCCGGCAAAAACATCACCGTCGTCGAACCCACCACTGCCGGCGTGGACAACTCTTCTGCCTCCTTCGATCTCAACGTCGCCGCTCTTGGTGTCTTCAACACCTCCACCAATGCGTGCAACCTGGGTGGAAATCCCGTTCCTCTCGTGCGTCCCACATCCGGCACCAGCGCCGCCGACATCTGCCTCTTTTCCGAGTCCGGTTTCGACACCAGCATGACGTACACCGTCTCCGGTCCCGGCGACGTCTCCGTCATCTCCAAGCAGCCTGCGGGACTCGGGATCATCCACCTCACCGTCCAGATTCCTTCCACCGCGCTCACCGGTGCGCGGACGCTTTTCATCCAGAACGCCAACCTCGACAAAACCGCAGCCTCCGGTGTGCTGGAGATTCAATGAACGGGAGTGAACTTTCATGAGCTACAAAGATCGCCGCCGGTTTCTCTGGGTGCTTTTCCTGATCGGACTCGCGTTAATCGCCGCCGTCGCGCAAGCCACCACGCTCGTCCGTCTTCGCTTCCAGGACTTGGTGCACCACTCGTATTCCATCGCGCGCGTCAGTTGCCTGCGTGCGAACGTCCATGTGGAAAGCGGCGAGATCTGGACCGACACCACTTTCCGCGTCCTCAATCACAACAAAGGCTATCTTCCCGAAGAAATCGTCGTCCGCCAGCCTGGTGGTAAGTTCCAGCACCTTCATTCCCACGTCGACGGCTCACCTGAGTTCCGCCCTGGTGAAGAGGTCTATCTTTTTCTCGCAGCGCATCCCAGCGGCCGCTTTCTGATTGTCGGGTGGACCCAGGGGACGTTCCGCATTCATCATGACCTGCGCTCCGGCGGCGAAACCGTCACGCAGGATTCCGCGGAAACTCCCGTCTTCGATCCCGATTCCAGTTCCTTCACAAAATCCGGTGTCAGAAATCTCTCCATTGATGTCTTCGAGCAGCGCCTTCGCCGCGAGTTGCTTCGCGAGGCGGAATGAACTCAATAGGAAAAGGAAACATCATGCAATCCCCGCTCCGTCAATGTGCATCCATCGCTCTGGCGCTGTTTCTAACTCTTTGGTCTGCCGTCACAGCCGACGGTTACGCCTTCAACCAGATTGTTCCCGACGTCCGCCAGCCAGGCAGCGTTTCTGGCGGTTCCGCCTGCCCGGTCGCATCGCATCAGTTGACTACCTCCGCGGCGATCGTCTTCCGCTGGAGCACCATGCTCGGCACCAATCCCAAAACCATTCTCACTCAGAATCAAACCACCACCGGCAGCCTCACCGAAATCGAACAGGTCATCCAGCAATCTCTCGGCATCTGGAGCCGCGTCAACGGCACCACGCTCACCGCCGCTTCCATCGCTCCCCTCACCCGCAACTCTGCCGCGAATCTTTGCGGCTCCGACGGCATCAATTCCATCTGCTTCGATCAGCCGGACATGGCTTTCGTTCCCGGCGTTCTTGCCTTCACCCGCGTCATCACCGCCGACCAAATCGGCATCCAGCTCGGCAGCGGCGCGCCCTCCACCCAGGTTGGCCAGATCCTCGACGCCGACATCTATTTCAATCCCAGCGATTCGCTCGTCAGCTTTTCTACGCCCTCGGCTCTCGCCGCCAATCCGAAATCTTACGATCTCGAATCCATCCTGACCCACGAACTCGGCCACGCCCTCGGCTTCAGCCACTCCGCCATCTGGGGCGCGATGATGTTTCCCTTCGCCCCCGCCCCCGGCACCTTTACCGGCATGCGGCCCACCACGCAGCAACCCGATGCGCCGCTCGGCGACGACGATCGCACCGGCCTTCGTGTCCTTTATCACGATCCCGCCGACACGCAATTCATCGGTTCCATCCAAGGGCGGATCCTCCCCGTAAATCCTCTCTCGCTACCTGCGTCTCCCCCGGGCGTCACCGGAATCTTCGGCGCACACGTCGTCGCTGTTGACGCCGCAAGCGGCGCCGCTATCGCCGGAACTTTGGGTGGATGGAGTTGCCAGGCCGCCGGCCCAGCGCAATTTGATGGTACGTACGGAATCGGCGCTCTCGCCGTAAATCACAGTTACAAAATTTATGCTGAACCGCTCAACGGCGCCGTCGGTCCCGCCGAAGTCTCCAACGCCCTCGTCAGCCTCTGCCGCAACTCCACGACCGACCCTGGCTGGCCACCGCTGCAATCCTGCGTAGTCCCCCCTCCCAACCTGGAATTCACCACCGCCACTCGCTCGTCACCATAGCCACCGAGTTTTATCATCCCGACCGGAATGGCCGACTTCTCTGCCGTTCGCGCCACGCGAACGTCGGCCATGGAGTGGAGGGACCATGGCAACACCTCAACCCAATCTAGGTCACACTGAACACATTTCTTAAAACGGAAGGAACTCTACTGCGCCAGGACCAATTCAACTCCCCACCGGTACCATCCAGCCGCCGCCAAACAACAACCCCGGCGCAAGCGATGCCAGAAACACCGCCGTCCGCTCACTCGCAAGCTTCCCCGCGGCTTTCTCAAACGCCGATTGCAGTGTCGCCCCGCACATCGAAGAACCCAGGTTCCCCTTCGTCACCGCAATAGGCGGAAAAGCGCTCGTAGCCACGCCGAGTTGCTTCGCCAGCAGCGCTACCAGCCGTGGGTTCGGCTGGTGCGTTGCGAAAGCTCCCACTTTTTCTCGTGAAATTCCGCTGCGCTTCTCCACTTCGCCCAGCACCTGCTCCATCCGGTAAACCGCCGCGCGCGAAAGGGCCTCGCCGTCAAACTGAATCTCCAGTCCGCTGCCCGCCGTGTCATTGATGGAAATTGCCTCCGCATATTGCGCCGCGCACCCGAAAAAGAATTCCCCGAACCGGTAAGCGAATCTCCCTTTGTCCGGTGCCTTGTTCGACAGCAGAAACGCGCTCGCGCCATCTCCGAACAATCCGCCAAACTCTCCCGCCGTCCGCCCCGGCCCCAGCGTCCGGCTGTGCACATCCGCCGTCGCCACCAGAATCTTTTTCGCCTGGCCAGACATCAGCATGGCCTGCGCCACGCAGAGCACCTGCAACAGCGCCAGGCAGCCGCTGCCCACATCCAGCGCCGTCGAGTGCTCGCGCATTTTTAACCGCGCATGGATCTGCGCCGAAAGGGATGGATACGCATGATCCGTTTCGCTCGCCGCGATTACCCCGTCAAGACTCTGTGCATCTTCCCCGCACTGCTCCAGAACTTTCCGGCAAGCCCCCGCCGCCAGCGATCCTTCCGTTTCATCCTCCGCCGCATAGGCCACCGACACAATGCCGGCTCGTGTCCGCAGTTTTCCCGCGGGCATTCCAAACGCTTCATCCACCTCTTCCGAAGGAACAATGCGGGAGCCGAATTCGCTGGCGGCACCGGTCAGATAAACATTCTTCTCGTCCAAGACGTGAGCCCCTTTGTTCGGTGGCCTTCTCTCTAATCCGCCCTGCCTCGACGCAGGACGAGGAACCGATTCTCCTCCATCATCCGGCACCGCGCACCTCTTTTCCAGTCTGGAGACAAAATAGTTACCTTCCGCGTACCGGCCACCTTCAGGTAGCCCTGCCGCACCGTATTCCTTACCGCAACGGTTGCTTCGGCGATCTCCGTCGCGCATGTTATCGTGGAAGGACCCGCGCTCTTGCAGGCTAAACCGAAGCACCAGGTATCGCATACTCTTCTAGCAATGACGGCGCACCGCTTTCATCACCAGATCTGTCGCTTCACGTTGCTGGCAGCCCTTCTCTGCCTGGCCGTTGTCCCTGCACGCGCTCAGCGCCTCCGCGGCGAACTCCATCTCGAAGTTCGCGACCCGAAAGGTTCGAGCCTTTCCGCCCGCGGCGAACTTTTAAGTGAAGGCAACAATTTTCAGCGCCGCTTCCAGATTCCCGCCGACGGCCATTTCATTCTTCAAGACTTGCCCTTCGGCGTCTATCGCCTCAATCTCACCGCCGAAGGTTTTGCCGCCTGGAGCGACGTCGTCGAAGTCCACTCCGAAGTGCCCGTAAGACTCGGCATCACCCTCGGCGTGGCGCCGGTCACCACCCAGGTTCAAGTCACCGACGAGCTCACTCTCGTCGATCCCACCCGCACCGGCACGCTCTATTCCGTCGGCAAGCAGTCCATCCGCGAGCAACTGAGCCTTCAGCCCGGTCGCGATCTTCTCGATCTGGTCAATCAAGAACCCGGCTGGCTCTACGAAGGCAACGGCGTCCTTCACCCGCGCGGCTCCGAGTACGACGTGCAGTTCGTCGTGGACGGCCAGCCGCTGGTGCAGAATCGCTCTCCTGCGTTCGCACCGGACATGGATTCCGACTCCGTCGAATCCTTGCGATTACTGACCGCCAGCTATCCCGCTGAATATGGCCGCAAGCTCGGCGGGATCGTCGAACTCACTACCGACAAGAATTCGCTCCTTGGCTGGCACGGAGATTTCGCCGCCTCCGGCGGAAGTTTCGATCAACTGGATGGCTCCGCGGCAATTTCTTTCTCACGCGAAAAGGAGCGCTACTCCGTCCGTGCCTTCGGCCTGCACTCCGGCCGTTATCTCGATCCGCCGGTCACCAATAATTTCAGCAACGATGGCAACTCCGGTGGATTCTCCGCCGCCTACGAACGCGACTTCTCCGACAACGACCGTCTGCGGCTCACCGTCGCTCACAATGCCCTGCGTTACCTCATCCCCAACGATTATCCCCAGCAAGCCATCCTGCAGCGCCAGGATGCCGCCAGCGTCGAAACCAGCGGCCAAATTTATTTCCAGCACACCATCTCTTCCAACCTTGTTCTCAGCTTCTCCGGCGGCGTCCGCGATTCCAGTTTCTCCCTCCGCTCCAATCCGTTTTCCACCCCCGTCATCGTCAACCAGGACCGCGGCTATCGCGAAGGCCACATTCGCGGCGACATTGCGGGACACCGCGGCCATCACGACTGGAAAGCCGGCGCCGACTCTTTCTTCACTCCCGTTCACGAAGCCTTGCAATATCACATCACCGACCCCACGCAATTCGACCCCGGCACGCAGCTCAACCTGAATTTCGCGGGCAGCAAGTGGGATATCGAGCCATCGTTCTATATTCAGGATCAGATGCGTTACGGCGCGTGGAACATCAGCGCCGGTTTGCGGTTCGATCATTACGGTTTCGTAGTTCACGATTCCGCTGTGAGCCCGCGCCTGGGAGTCTCGCGCTTTATTTCTTCGCTCAACCTGCTGCTGCATGCATCCTACGATCGAGTTTTCCAGACACCGGCCATGGAAAATCTTCTTCTCGCCAGTTCTCCGGAACTCGATTCAGTGAATCCCCTAGTTCTCCGCCTGCCTGTTCCCGTTGCCAGGGCCAACTACTACGAAGGCGGCCTCACCAAGTCTTTCTTTGGCAAATTCCGCCTGGATGCCAACGTCTTCCGCCGGGACTTTCACAACTATTCCGACGACGATGTCCTGCTCCAGACCGGCGTGAGTTTTCCCATCTCCTACGCAAAAGCCCGCATTTTCGGCGAAGAAGTGCGTCTCGAAGTTCCGCACTGGGGGCGCGTCTCGGGATTTGTGAGTTACGCGAATCAATCGGGTATAGGCAGGGGACCAATCAATGGGGGGCTCTTCATCGGCAGCGACGCC
>DASSGJ010000132.1:0-3683 GCA_035693545.1 Candidatus Acidiferrum sp. | reverse complement strand
TCCGCTATGACCAGTTGATGGATTTCGGCTGGAAGTATTTGTTGCCTGTTTCGATCGCCAACGTCGTGCTGACCAGCGCGATTCTAATGTGGAGAATGAAGTGATGAGCGGCTTTCTGGTGATTTTCTTTCTGCTGGCGGGCCTGGCGGTTTTCGGCGCGGTGGCCCTCATCCTGCAAAGCCATCCGATTCACAGTGCGCTGTCGCTGATCCTGGTAATGGTTTCGCTGGCAGGTCTGTACCTGTTGATGGGGGCGGAATTCATCGCGGCGGTACAGATCATCGTTTATGGCGGCGCAGTGATGGTGCTTTTCATTTTCGTGATCATGCTGCTGAACGCGGGTGTGGAAGAACGGACGAACATTTCGAAGATGGCTACGTTCGGCGGAATTCCGTTGGCGCTGGCGCTGGGCGGAATCATCGCGGCGGCTGTTGCACGGTCGACCGGCCATCTCCCTGTTACCACTGCGACGGAAGGGGCCCTCACTTCCACGAGAGACCTCTCGAAGCTGTTGTTTTCCGAGTTTGTTTATCCGTTTGAGCTGACATCGTTTCTGATCCTCGTTGCCATCCTGGGCGCGATCGTCCTCGCCCAGCGGGAGAACTGACATGGTCCCGACAAGCTACTACCTGATTTTGAGCGCCATCCTTTTCGGGCTGGGAGTCCTTGCATTCGTTTTCAAGCGCAACATCATCACCATTTTCATGGCCATCGAGTTGATGCTGAATGCGGTCAACCTGGCGTTCGTAGCCTTCAACCAGGCACTGAGTAAGACGAATGGTGGCAGGGCAGATGGCGAAGTTTTTGTTCTGTTCGTGATCGTAGTCGCGGCGGCGGAAGCGGCGGTGGGGTTGGGTATCATCATCCTCACGGCGCGCAACCGGCGTTCGCTGAACGTTGAGCACGTGGACCTGTTAAAACTCTAATGCCGATACTTGAAAACCTCTGGATTATTCCGCTGCTCCCGCTGCTGGGCTCGGCGATCAACGGGCTGTTTGGCGCAAAGTGGTCAAAGCCCATCGTGAACAGCGTCGCGCTCGGCTCCACGGGTATTTCGTTTCTCTGCGCGGTCGAGGCGGTGCGCGAATTCCTCGGCTACTACGAAACCAGCCACAAAGCCTGGGTAAAGCCGTTTTTCGACTGGATCGTCGCTGGCACCTTCCGCGCTGGCTTTGACCTGCAACTCGATCACTTGACCGTAATCATGGTGCTGGTGGTTACCGGCGTCGGATTCCTGATTCACATCTATTCGACCGGTTACATGGCGCATGAAGAGGGCTACTACCGCTTCTTCTCCTACCTCAACCTGTTCATGTTCTTCATGCTGATCCTGGTGCTGGCGGCGAACTACGTATTGCTCTTCGTCGGGTGGGAAGGCGTGGGTTTGTGCAGTTACTTGCTGATCGGATTCTACTATCTGAGGAAGTCGGCGGCCGACGCGGGGAAAAAGGCGTTCATCGTCAACAGAATCGGCGACTTCGGCTTCATGTTGGGGATGTTTCTACTGTTCCGCACGTTTCATTCCCTCGATTTCACGACGGTGTTTGCCGCCGCGGCAAGGCCTGAGGTCGCAGTCGAACCCATGGGACAGTTCGGCGTCCTGACAGTTGCCTGCCTCCTTCTGTTTGTCGGTGCAACGGGCAAGTCCGCGCAACTTCCCCTGTACGTCTGGCTGCCGGACGCGATGGAAGGGCCAACTCCTGTCAGCGCATTGATTCATGCGGCCACGATGGTTACCGCCGGCGTTTACATGGTCGCGCGTTCGCACGTTTTATTCAGGCACGCGCCCACGGCGATGTACGTAGTGGCCATCATCGGCTGCGCAACCGCAATCTTTGCCGCGACCATCGGCCTGGTTCAATCCGACATCAAAAAGGTTCTGGCATACTCCACCGTCAGCCAGCTTGGCTATATGTTCTTGGCCTGCGGCGTAGGCGCTTTTGGCGCGGGCATTTTCCATCTGATGACTCACGCGTTCTTCAAAGCGCTCCTCTTCCTCTCCGCCGGCAGCGTGATTCACGCCATGGGTGGCGAGCAGGACATGTGGAACATGGGCGGCCTCGGCAAGAAAATCCGGACCACCTTCCTCTGCATGCTTTTCGGCACGATCGCCATCGCCGGATTCCCGCCCTTTGCGGCGTTCTTCTCCAAGGATTCGATTCTCTTCTCCGCGTACAACTACGAGCAGAACGGCAAGGCCCTCTACGCCGTCGGTTTATTTGCCGCCATTCTGACTTCCTTCTATATGTTCAGGTTGATTTGGCTGACGTTCGCGGGAGAGAACCGCTACGACGAGCATAAAGTGCACGTGCACGAGTCGCCCTTAAGCATGACCGGGCCGCTGATGATCCTCGCGTTCCTTTCTCTCACTGGCGGCTGGTTCGCCGCGCCCGCACTCTGGGGCGGCAAGGACTATTTTTCTGAATTCCTTTCACCGGTGTTTGGCGCTGGTGAGGCCGCAGGCGGAGAAGCGGCGCAATCGTTGGAGCATATCCTTTCCGGTGTGGCCGTGCTTGCGGCCACTGTGGGCCTGGTCGTGGCGTGGCAAATGTACTCCAAGAGAGTCCAGCGCGGAACATCGGAAGGCGTCCACAAGTTGCTCTACAACAAATATTACGTGGATGAACTTTATGCAGCCGTGATTGTTCGTCCGCTCATGTGGCTCTCGACCAATGTGTTCTGGAAGGTTGTGGACGCCGGAATGATTGACGGGGCGGTGAACGGCGTGGCGGACGGCGCGGCGTCGGTTGGCGATACGCTCCGGCACACGCAGTCCGGCAACACGCGAAGTTACGCGGTTTGGGTGGTTGTCGGCGCGATGGTCCTGCTGGGCATTATCTTCTGGCCGATTCTGCATCCGGCCCTTTTTGGAGGAGTACGCTAATGGAACTCAGCGGACATCTCCTCTCAATTCTGATCTTCTTCCCCGCGATTGGCGCTCTGGCGTTGCTCTGCCTGAAAAGCGAGGATGAGTACTGGATTCGCCGCCTGACCTTCGTTGTTTCCGTCGCCGAGTTTCTCTTGTCGCTGATCCTTTTGCGTGTGGTAGCCATCGGAACGCCGGGTTATTCGCTCACCGAGTACAAGGCGTGGATCTCTTCCCCTCCGATCAATTACCACCTGGGCGTGGACGGCATCAGCATGTTCCTGGTGATTCTGACCACGTTCCTGACGCCCATCTGCGTGCTGGCTTCGTGGAAGGGCGTGCACCATCGCATCAAGGAATTTCACGTGATGCTGCTGTTGCTGGAGGTCGGCATCATCGGCGTCTTCCTGGCGCTGGACCTCTTCGTCTTCTTCCTTTTCTGGGAAGTGATGCTGATTCCGATGGCGTTCCTGATCGGCATCTGGGGCCACGGCCGGCGCATTTATGCCGCAGTGAAATTCTTTATTTATACGATGGCCGGCTCGGCGTTCATGCTGGTCGGCATTTTGTGGCTGTACAACCTGACCGGCACGTTTGACCTGCCCGCAATCCAGTTGACGCTGCAAAGTGCCGCGTTTCATCTTGCACCTCGCACCGAGATGCTGTTGTTTCTTTCCTTCTTCGTCGCGTTTGCGATCAAGGTGCCGCTCTTCCCTCTTCACACCTGGCTGCCGGATGCTCACGTGGAGGCGCCCACCGCAGGCTCGATCATTCTGGCCGGCGTGCTGCTGAAAATGGGCACCTACGGCATGATCCG
>DASSGJ010000131.1:0-11916 GCA_035693545.1 Candidatus Acidiferrum sp. | reverse complement strand
GCCGCCGACAGTTTTTCCAGAAATGCTTGTTGCCTTGAAGGGCCGGCGCCAGTCGTTTGAAGCGAATACGGCTGGGCGATAAATCCTGGAACAATCCACAAGCATGCGAGCAAAAGGGTAGCGCGACGTCGAAAGAACATTCCGTGTCCACCTGACCCGCCGCAAAACTTGTCATCCTGAGCGCATCCGACAAGGATGCGCGAAGGACCTCAACGTCCACATCAGCGAACATCCGCTGGCATGCGAACGCGCGCCGTATAAACGCAAATCTGCTACGAAGTCACCGGATTCGGCTTCTCCGGATTGATGGCCAGATCCTTCATCGCGTTCTGCACGGTAGCCTCGCCAACCAGCCCTTCTTGCGCAAGTTCGTGCAGCGTGGCCAGCACCACGAATCGCGAGTCCACTTCAAAGAAATCGCGTAGTGAAGTGCGCCCTTCGCTTCGGCCAAAGCCATCCGTGCCCAGGATGGCCATCTTTCGCGGCAGCCATTTCGAAATCATCGCGGGAAGCGTCTTCAAATAATCGGATGCCGCCACGAACACGCCCTGCTCTTCGCCCAGGCACTGTTTTACGTACGGCACTCGCGGGGTCTCGTCGGGATGCAGCCGGTTCCAGCGCTCGGTCTCGATTGCGTCGGTGTACAGGCATTTGTAGCTCGTGACGCTCCAGACGTCCGCGGCCACACCGTAATTTTTCTCCAGAACTTCCTGGGCCCGCAGCACTTCGTTCAGGATCGCGCCGCTGCCGAGCAACTGCGCGCGCAGTTTCGATTTCTTGTTCGTGGCTGGCTTGAACTTGTACATGCCCTTCAGAATGCCGTCCTTTACGTCGCCCGGCATATGCGGCATCACGTAGGGCTCGTTCATCACCGTAATGTAATAGAAGATGCTTTCGCCCTCTTTGTACATGCGGCGAATGCCTTCATCCACGATCACCGCGATCTCAAAGGCGTAGGCCGGATCGTATGCCAGCATGTTGGGCACCGGCAGCGCCAGCACATGGCTGTTGCCATCCTGGTGCTGCAAACCTTCGCCTGATAGCGTCGTGCGGCCCGACGTGCCGCCCAGCAAAAATCCGCGCGTGCGCATGTCCGCCGCCGCCCAGATGAAATCCGCGATCCGCTGGAATCCGAACATCGAGTAGTAGATGAAAAACGGAATCGTGTTGATTCCGTGGGTCGCATAAGCCGAGCCCGCGGCGATGAACGAGGCCATCGAGCCCGCTTCCGTAATTCCCTCTTCCAGAATCTGGCCGTCTTTCGCTTCCTTGTAATAGAGCAGCGTATTCACGTCCACGGGCTCGTATTTCTGTCCCACGCTCGAATAAATGCCGACGGTCCGGAACAGCGACTCCATGCCGAAGGTCCGCGCTTCGTCCGGAACAATCGGCACCACCAGCTTGCCGATTTCCGGATCCTTCAGCATCTTGCGGAGCATGGCCACGAACGCCATCGTTGTGGAAACTTCACGCCCCTCGCTGCCTTCCAGAAATTCCTTGAAGAGCTCCGTGTGTCCGCCGGAGAGCGCCACCGAACGCGCCTTGCGTTGCGGAACATACCCGCCCAGCGCTTCCCGCCGCGCCCGCAGATAGCGAATCTCTTCGCTGTCTTCCGCGGGCCGGTAAAATGGAATTTTCGCGATTTCGTCGTCGCCCATGGGAATTCCAAAGCGCGAACGAAACTCCCGCAACTCTTCTTCGTTCAACTTCTTTTGCTGGTGGGTAACGTTCTTCCCTTCTCCTGCCTCGCCCAATCCATATCCTTTAATGGTCCGCGCCAGGATCACCGTCGGCCCGCCTTTAAACTCGGTCGCCGCCTTGTACGCCGCATACACCTTTCGCGGGTCGTGACCGCCAAGACGCAAACGCCGCAGCGCCTCGTCCGGCAGGGGTTCCACCAACTTCAGCAACCGGGGATCGCTGCCAAAGAAAAATTGCCGCACGTAGTCGCCGCTCGAAACCACCAGCTTCTGGTATTCGCCGTCGACCATTTCGCCCATGCGCTTCACCAGCAGCCCTTCGGTGTCGCGCTCCAGGATGGGATCCCACTCGCTGCCCCACAAAACTTTGATGACGTTCCAACGCGCCCCGCGGAACGCCGACTCCAGTTCCTGAATGATCTGGCCGTTTCCGCGCACCGGCCCGTCCAGGCGCTGCAGGTTGCAGTTGATGACGAAAATCAGGTTGTCCAGTTTTTCCCGCGAAGCCAGCGTAATCGCACCCAGCGATTCAGGCTCATCCGTTTCGCCGTCGCCGAGGAACGCCCAAACCTTCGCGTCGCTCACCGGCTTCAATCCGCGGTTTTCGAGATACCGGTTGTAGCGCGCCTGGTAAATCGCCATCAGCGGGCTCAGGCCCATCGAGACCGTTGGGAATTCCCAAAAATCGGGCATAAGCCACGGGTGTGGATAAGAAGAAAGCCCGCCGCCGGCCTTCAACTCGCGCCGGAAATTCTCCAGCTTCTCCGTGCTCAGCCGCCCTTCCAGAAAAGCGCGCGCGTAGACGCCAGGCGCCGCGTGCCCCTGGAAATAGATCGTGTCTCCTTCAAAGTTCTCGCTTCTTGCGCGGAAAAAGTGGTTGAAGCCTACTTCGTAGAGCGTCGCCGCCGAGGCGTAGGTCGAAATGTGCCCGCCAATGTTGTGCTCGACCTTGTTCGCGCGCACCACCATCGCCAGCGCGTTCCAGCGGATCAGGGACTTGATGCGCCGCTCCAGTTGCTGGTCGCCGGGAAAGAGGGGTTCCAGACGCGCCGGAATTGTGTTCGCATACGGCGTGTTCGCCGTGAACGGCAGGTCAATCCCGTTCACCGTCGCATGGGCCCGCAAGCGTTCCAGAATTTCCCGGGCTACTTCCGGCCCGCTGGACTCCAGCACAGAGTCGAGCGATTCCAGCCACTCCTGAATTTCAACGTCTTCCATATTCCGCTGTGCGAATGTTTCCTGGTCCATGAGAGCGATGGCCTTTCTCTTCTTCCCGCCGGGGCTCATTCGCCTCCGGCACGTTCTTTTGTTATGCGTCTGACCATCTAGAATACACCGGAGCCGAACTCACCGCATCCCGCCGCTACAATTATCTCGCCGATAGTCGGAGTGGGCCAGTCGCCATCTACGGTCGGCTTATGGCTTATGACTCATGGCTAAAAACCTAGAGTGTCCTTCCCCCGTCCACCACCAAAACCTGCCCGGTCACAAACTCTGCTCCAATCAGGTACATCACCGCGTCCGCAATCTCTTCCGGCCGCCCCGTCCTCTTCATTGGCGCACGCCGGATATAATCCGCCTGCCACTCGGGAGGATCGCCCGGCATGGTGATCGTCCCGGGCGCAATCGCATTCACGCGAACTGATGGGGCCAGCTCCTTCGCCAGAATTCGCGTCATCATGATCACGCCGGCTTTCGAAACCGAATGTGGCAGAAACCCGGGCCAACCCAGCAACCCGCCGATATCGGCAAAATTGATAATCACGCCGCGGCCGCTTTTGGCCAGATGCGCTGCGGCCGCCTGGGCGCAAAAGAACGGAGCTTTCAGATTCGTGTCCAGCGAAGCATCCCACTCGGCTTCGGACGTCCCGCCAAACTTCGTTTCCAGGAAATTCGCGGCGCAGTTCACCAGGATATCCAGCCGGGCGAAGCGGGAAGCCACGTTTTGCATCAATTTCTGTATCGCCGCCACATCCGTCAACTCCGCCGAAAATGCAGCAGCGCGCCTACCCAATTTTTCGATCTCGCCGACGACCTCTCGCGCCTCCGCCTCCGACTTCCCATAGTGCACCGCCACGTCCGCGCCTTCGCTGGCCAGCCGCAGCGCCACCGCCCGCCCCAGGCGCTTCCCCGCTCCGGTAACCAGCGCCACCCGGCCGGCCAATTTCTTCTCGTCGCTCATCCCGCCAACTTAACACAAACGCGACCCTTCCCCAGCGTCGTAGGCGCGCAAGACATCTACCCTCCCCACTTGCCCCAATCCGGAACATTCACCCTTCCATTTTGTCCAAGAAAGGTCCAACCCAGGGCAATCTCCCCGCATCTATTGCTATGTTGGAATTGTTTACAAAAATTTGACTGAGAGTACCTTCCCACCAGCAACACCTTTCCCTAGCCTAGCCGAGATCTTTTCCGCTCTTCCGCCCCACCCACGGAACATGCGGCAAGGACGGACACTATGGGACGCAAGCCAACAGCGGTTCTCCTGGGAACGCGGAAATTGGCCCTCGCTCTGCTCCTTGGGAAGATTGCGTTCGCAACTGACGCGCCGGTGGCCCCGGCGGCGGCTGTAGATCGATCCCCCATCCGGGTAAAAGCACTCGAAGTGGTCGTCCCCGTGGTCGTTCTCGACCGGTCACACTTCCGGATGGACCGGGATTCTCTTTTTGAGGAAGACGAGGTCGTGAGCGGCCTCTCGCAAAAGGATTTCCAGATTTTTGAAGATGGTCTTCCGCGGCCCGTTCAGCGGGTGGTCCTGGATGCTCCGCGCATTCGCGACGTTCGCGATAATGTTTCTCATCATCTGGAATATGCCATGACCCCCAGGGGCATCTGGTCCACGCCGGACCTGCGGCCGCAATCGGGAATGGGTTCGGGGGTCTCGCCGTTCAGCGTGTACATGGTTTCCTATATTCCCGCGCCATCGCCCGACGGAGTTTGCCACCGGATCCGGGTAAAGGTGAAGCGGCACCACGCCACGGTCTACGCCCGCGAATCATATTGCAATACTGCCCATCCACTTTCCGATCCGCTAAAAGGAACCGCGCTGGGTGGAGAGATGGAGAGGTATGCCGCTTCGGGCCAGGACGGAACCTTTATTGTTTCGGCGCAAGCAAGTCCTATGCTTGATGCAACGGGCGCGCATGAGTTGCAGGTCGCGGTGGAGTTCCCCTGGAATGCCGTGAAGCGCAGATGGAAAGGCGTGAACCTTTACGCGAATGTGGCCATTCTCGGGATTATCAACGATCAGGAAGGGACCGAGGTGGCGCGTTTTAGCGATATGGCCAGCACTGCGCTCTGGAATTTCTATCGCGGGCCGTTGCCGCCGGACCGGCAATTTCTGAAGGATTGGGAATTGGCGGGAATTCCAAACCGTTACACAACTCAGATGAATCTGCCTCCCGGGAATTACCAGTTGCAGGTGGTGGTGACGGATGGAGAAAACTTCGGGCGCGTGCAGCGGCCGCTTCGGGTGGAAGACTCGCCCAAAGAGAACCTCAGCATTAGCGGCGTAATTCTTTGCAAACGAATCCAGAGCATACCCGAAGGCCAGGAAGCCGCGGCCCGCGCCCCGCAATACGTCCCCTTGACCGGGAGTGGCGTTGAGTATTCGCCGGCGGCGGACATCCACTTTACGCGCGGGGAAAACTTATTCAGTTTTTTTGAGATCTATCTTCCGCCGGATGATCGAACCGCGACGGCGGAGACCAGTTTTCAAGTCAAGCTCACGAACGCGGAATCTGGCGAACTCAAAGTGGACACGGGTCTTCAGCAGGTGGGCTCACACATTCAGGCTGAAACAGGCATCGTGTCTGTCTCCGGCGAAGTCCCTATTGAACATTTGCCGCCTGGCCGCTACCGGCTGAACGTCCAGGCTTCCGACTCCAACGGCAGGAAAACCGGCTGGCGCGAATCCTGCTTCTTCATCCACTGATATTCAGGAGATGTACTGGGAATTGCTAAGAATGGCCCGCCCGCGTTGGCGAACAGGCCATTCGCCAGTAAGCCGTAACCGACACCACGCCCAAATTCTATTTGCGACGATGATCCGCGAACTCGGCCGCTTCCTTTAATTCGTGGTCCGCCTGTCTTAGCAGTTCAAGCGCCTTTTCCGCGTGGCCTCCCAGTTCATCCTTGTTCGCGCGCTGTGCTTCTTCGATTTTCTCAAATGCTTCGCCGATATGATGCTGCGCCGCTGCAAGGTTGGCATGCCGGGCGGGATCAATGTTCATTTCGGGCTTTTGCGCAAAGGTCACGCCGATGAAAATCAGAGCAATCGCAAGTACCCCCACGATGTAAACGCTTCTCAGTCTCATTTCGTTCTCCTGTCTTCCTGCGGATTTCCGCCTGCGTCCCGAAAACACTTCGGACGAGGGGGAGGGTGCGGACTTGTCATACAAAATAGTGAGTAGCCCCGTCAACCGCAAGAAAATAAATTCCCGTTCTCTGCACTTCCTCGCGGGAGCGCCTCCGATGTTGATCCCATCCTCTCAGCGCAGCAACACGAAGCCGCTGGCTAAAGCTCAATAAAAGACCCCGGCTTCAAAACGATGTGTTCTCACACCGCTTTGTCACCGGGGTCGGTTCGCCCGCTCTTCAGGCGGATTACGCTGTGTCGCTCGCTACGGTTTTACTTCGGCAATGAAAGTGCCGAAGTTCGACAGCAGTGCTCCGGGAGGCAATTGTCCCTCCGGCGGAACTGGCGGGTTTATGGATTCCGTCGCCATCCACAGGTTCCCGTCCTCGTCGGCCACGGCCGCCGAGTAATCGCCCCAGCGTCCAGTGCGGCTGATAATAAAAGGAAAGTAACCGGCGAAGCCATCCTCAGGCGCAAAACCCGGTGCGGTAATAACAATCGGGCCGGCGCCGGTGGCGGCATCCAGGGTTGCGTAAGCCGCGCTCGGGAAGAAATTCTCTCCCACAACGGAGAAAACGATCGCCGCCTTGCCAGTGGATGTCACGCCCACGGCCGGGAAGAGCACGCTGTTTTGCATCGCGGATTGAATCGAGACGTAACCCTGGTTGACAACCGAAGCGCTGAGTCCTCCGGAAGCCACCGAAGGCGACAAGATAAACCATGCCGCGCCGGCCCGTACCGGACCCTGGCCGCCTGGCTGAACTTTGGTCGGTACCGCTGTCCACAACTTACCATCGGCAAAAACCACCTGTTGCATGCGGTCGTCGTTGGCTGGCACCAGTTGCTCATGGTTCCTGAAACCCAGAGTCTTCAGGAAATCCAACAGCGGCAATGGACCCGATTGCTGGTCTGTCGCCGGAGGAAAACCATACGCTTCCGTGTCGACGATAGTGTTGGCCAAGTGCACGTCCGGCGTGGAATTCAGCGAGCCAGTGTTGGTCAGCGCCCAAACGGAAACGCGATTGTCTATGGTGTGGGTTGGATCGAGCGCGCTGACAAAGTATTCCGCGCCCCCTTCGCCCGCTTCGAAGCTGCCTCCTGGGGGAACGGTGGCCGGCTGAATCGATCGCGCCGGCTCTCCCGGAACCACGTCCAGATTGCCGAAGTGCACCGCGCTTATCGGCCCCCCTCCACCGCTTTCCAGCGCCGCCAACGAAACCGCGTAGAGTTGCGCACCCTTAAAACGTCCGGGAGGCAATGCGAAGGCGTTGGTGGCAATGTAGAACCCGTTGGCATCGGCACCGATGAGCGGCTGGTCGCCAAAGCACCCGGTCGGGCATCCCCCGAATCGCGCGTCGCCGTCCTGGCTGACGTCCACGGAGAAGACGTTCCAATTGCCCAGCGGGTTGTTGGTCACACTGACCGCAATCAGAATCGCGGACGTGCTCCCAAAATTTCCCGTGACGGGATCAATGCCGATCTCCAATTCCGTGACGATGAAGTGGCCATTGTTCGAGTCGAAATACGCTCTTGGGTCGGAAAGAAAAGGCCCGAAAGGCGGCGCGATTTGCCCGTTCTTCACGAAAAACGTGGGGTTCAAGCCGAAAAACGCGCTCAGGGCTTCATGCCCGAACGAATGGCCTGTGGTGTCAAAGAAGACGATCGCGTTGTTAATCGGCTCGATGACAAAGCCATTGCCAACCGCCAATCCCTGATCCGGCGGTTCCAGTTGGCCGTTCTGGGCCCCTGCGAAACCTGTCGGAGCGGTCGCTTGTTGGAACTCATCCAGACCGGCGAATCCATTAAATGTGCCCGCGGCAAAACTATTGCCGACGGGACGCGGCACGAAATTGGCCGGCAGCCGCGCGGGACTGTTATTTCCCGAGACTCCGGGAATATCGAAGGTCATATCCACATCGGGTCCCAAAATGGTTTTGTTAACCGGCACGCCCACCGACGCTCCGGGCGAAAATCTGGTCACGCCAACGAAGGATACGGCCTTTGTGGAAGTGGATGTTTGCGCGAACCCACAGCTGGCGCTCAGCAGCAAGCCGATCGCAGCATACATGCCACCACGGAATATGCTCATTTTCGTGTCTCCTTGATACCAAGATTGATTGAATCTTTAGCGGAATCACTCGAAACCACCCCACCAGGACGGAAAGCTTGACCTCAAGAGGGCCCGCAGTTGTCAGGAAAATGTAAGAAGGTTGTCATCCGTACGGTTACATTCAGAAAGAGGCTTCCTGGCGCAAGCAGTCAGCGCAACACTTTTTAATAGGATGTTTACTCGGGATTCATTCTGTGATCTTCCCGGCTTTGCCGTAAGCTTCGCTGCCGGCCCGTTGAAGCCACTCGGCCAACGGCTTTCTCCTCTGATGCTACAATCCTCAGGATTCATCCGAGGCCTCTCCATGAAACTCGATATTCTGGCGATCGCCGCGCATCCCGACGACGTCGAACTCACCTGCGGCGGCACGCTGATCAAAATGGCGCAAAAAGGCTACAAGACCGGCATCCTCGATCTCACCGCCGGTGAAATGGGCACCCGCGGCACGCCGGAAACCCGCGCGAAAGAAGCCGCGCTCGCCGCAAAAATTCTGGGAGTTTCCTGGCGCGGAAACCTCGGTGTGCCCGACTCCGATGTGCAGCCCACTCGCCAAAACAAAATGCGCCTCGCACAAGTCATCCGCGATCTGCGCCCGCACACGGTCATCCTTCCTTATTGGGAAGCGCGCCATCCCGATCACTATCACGCCTCCACACTCGGCTATGAAGGATGCTTCCTCGCCGGCCTCAAGCAGCTTCCCCTTACCGGAGAACCGCACCGGCCTTTTAAAATCCTCTACGCTACCTCCTTTGAAGGAATGCCTCCCACCTTCATCGTGGACATCACCAAACAATACGCCCAGCGCCGAAAAGCGGTCATGGCGTACGGCTCGCAATTCCGCCCCGCGAAAAGCGAACGCAAACAGCGCGTTTTCTTGGCCATAGACGAACTCGACAACCGCATGGACTTGCTCGCCCGCCATCACGGCCAGCTGATCGGCGCCAAATACGGTGAGCCCTTCCTGCAAAAAGAACCCATGTCCACCGACGACATTGTCACTCTGCCCGTTCGCTCCATCTGATCATCGGGTGGACAAAAAAATAGGGGCTCCGCAGTGCGGGCCCCGTTTCAAACGCTCAGCTGACAATCGTTTGCGGCCTAAATCGAATCGTCCTCCACCGCCGGGACAAACCCCGGCAACCCCTGCCCCTCCGGCGTGCGTTCCGCTTTCACCCGCACCAGATTCTGCTCTTCCGAACCCGATTTCCTCAGCACCACGAAAGTGCTCAGCGCCTCGGTATAAACCCGCGTTACCAAGTACGTGTCCCCGGAGTCCTTTTTCTTCCAAAGCTGCCCAATCTGAATTTTTCGTGCGCTCATATTCTGGTCATTGACTCTATGTACCCCGCCGCGCACTGTCAACTGTCCAATCTCCCAGCCAAGCCCAACTTCCTCCTCACCCTGGGAAACCTTCCCGACCCCTGCAACATCCTAGAACAATGAGGACCCCACACCGCGCATGGGTGTATACTCTTGTTTAGACCCGGGAGGTAGGCATTATGCGTAAGTCTCCGCAGTTCCTTTTGGCCTCTCTGCTTGCCGCGAGTCTTGTCTCTTGGCCGGCGATCGCCTCCGCGCAAACCCCGTCTTCTAATCCGCCAAGCCAGACACAGACGCAAACCCAGGCTCCGGCCCAGACCCAGCCGCAGCAGGGCCAGACGCAGGCTCCCGACCAGACCCAACAGGCTACCCCCATTCCCCTGAGCAAGCAGGCGCCTCCGCCGCCGCCCCCTCCGGACAAGACCGCTCCGGCTCCGGCCGCCACCACGCCGCAGCCCGCGGCTGACTCTTCCGCAGATCAGCCCAAAACGGTTCACCCCAAGAATTCCAAGGAAGATGTAGACGCCATCGGAAACCGTAACGTCGGCAAGGGCATGAACTTCTACTCGCTCGAGCGCGAAATCGCCCTCGGCAAGGCCCTCGCCCAGGAAGTCGAGCGCAGCTCCAAGCTCATTGACGACCCCGTCGTCACCGAATACGTCAATCGCGTCGGCCAGAACCTCGTCCGCAATTCCGACGCCCAAGTGCCCTTCACCATCAAAGTGATCGACTCCGACGAAGTCAACGCCTTCGCTCTTCCCGGCGGCTTTTTCTATGTGAACAGCGGGTTGATCCTCCGCGCCCAGGAAGAGTCCGAACTCGCCGGCGTGATGGCCCACGAAATTTCACACGTCACCGCGCGCCACGGCACCAAGCAAGCCACCAAGGGTGAGCTCATCCAGCTAGGCGCCATGGCCGCCATGATCGTTGTGCCCTATGGCTGGGCGGGTTACGGCATCTATCAAGGCATGAACCTGGCGATTCCGCTGACCTTCCTCAAGTTCTCGCGTGACGCTGAACGCGAAGCCGACTTCCTCGGCATCCAGTACATGTACAAAGCCGGCTACGATCCCAACGCCTACGTCACCTTCTTTGAGCGCATCCAGGCCGACGAAAAGCGCCGCCCCGGCACCATCCCGAAATTTTTCTCCACGCACCCGCCGACGCCGGAACGAATCGAGCTGGCCCAAAAAGAAATCGCGCGCATCCTGCCGGATAAAGATGAGTACATCGTCACCACTTCCGAATTCGATTCCGTGAAGGGCCGCCTCCGCAACGTCATGTTCGCCAAGAAGGTGCAGGACAATCAGCCCGGCAAACCCACCCTGCGCACCAAAACCGAGCAGACCGACAAGCAGAAGTCCGGTGATCCCAACGCCACCAGTGGCGACGGTTCCGACGACGATCGCCCAACACTCAAGCGCCGCCCCGACGGCCAGTAATCCCAAGTCGAACTTATCCTTTGTAGGGGCCGAGCTTGCTCGGCCCTTTTTGTTATGGTGCGATCCGGACAATCCAGGTAGCGCAGGCTTCCCTGCCAGCGCTCTTTTTTTGAGCGCGGCAACTCTGCCGCTCGTTTTAAGAGGAGATCACGACAAATCAACCTGCATTGTGAAAGGAACTAAAGCGACTACGAGCGCAAAGCCCAGCGCTTTCGCATCACCAACAACCCGGCAAGTCCTGCGCACAGCAGAACGCCTGTGCCCGATTCCGCGACCACAGCCGGCGGCGGATCTGTGATCGTCAATGGCAAGCCTCCGCCTCCGTTGGTAAAGCCCGGCCGTGCGGAAACGATCGGCGGCGGTATCGTGCAGCATTCCAGGTCCACAAACGGTGGAATGGTTACCCCGCCTCCCGTGAATAGAATCGAGAAGCTCGCGGTGTTTGCCACCGTGTCTGCTTCCGCAGCCCACACAGCATCCGCGGAACAGTCCACCATCGCCAAGATCAGGGACTGCAAACCGCCCTTCCCGCTGCAACCCGGCAACGATGTGTTGAACATCGCTTGCGTGTGCGTTCCGGGTACGTAGTTGTATTGGTTGGCGATCGCTGTGAAGTCGAACACCTCGCCGTCCCAGTTCACAACAAAACTTGCGAACGGGTTAAGCCTCTTAGGTGTTCGGTCGTAGATAATTGTCCCCGATGTTGGGAACAACGTTCCCGTAGGACCCAGGAAATTGATCGTGTAGTCGGTAAACGCGTCCGCGTGGGCGCCCGGTAAGAGAATCGTGCATGCGCTGACAGCAACCAGTAATCCCGCAACCCAAGTCATTTTTCTCATTGGCCACTTCCCATGAAGGCGCTTGGGGCGGTCGCCGCGTGTTGAGATAGTGCGCTGCGGGGATGCTCCTGTCAACTCAGGTAATATCCCGAGTTTGACTCCGGGATTTACCTACTGCCTCTGCGTCTGAACTTTACCGGCACTTCGC
>DASSGJ010000130.1:0-7157 GCA_035693545.1 Candidatus Acidiferrum sp. | reverse complement strand
GGCCAATTGCCTAAGATTACCTGCATTCTTAGGACAACTACAGAAGAGAATCGCTTGACGCTCGGCCTGAGTGAATGACATAACGTACTCACGAGCAGCACCCGGGGAAGCTGTGTCCTGCAGCAAAAGCAAGAAATTGGGTGCGGCGAAGTATGCGAGAAGGGCGAGTGGTAGACAAGGTGGGCGTTCCTCGTGAGCGAATCGCGCGAAGTGATGAACGTACGGCAAGCGTCCCAGTATCTGGGCATCAGCCCGGATACTCTGTACCGGTACATCACAGAGGGCGAAATACCTGCATTCAAGTTGGGGAATCGTTGGAAACTTAGAAAGACGATCCTGGACAGGTGGATGGAACGCAAGATGAGCCAAGTGGTGGCGAAGCGCCGCTAGACTTGTCAGAGCTTTAGGGAAAGAGGCCGCGATATGTGGTTACCTGGTGGAGGAAAGAGCAAGCAGCTGGTGGGACTGGACATTGGATCCAGTTCGATCAAGGCTGTCGAGCTGAAATCGACGAAGGCCGGGTATGAACTGGTCAGCTTCGGGATGGAAGCCTTGGCGCAGGATACCGTGGTGGACGGCGCAATCATGGACGCGCCGCAAGTGGCCAACGCGATCACCCGAATTTTCGAAAACGAAAAAATCAAAACGAAGAACGTGGGCACTTCGGTTTCCGGCCACTCCGTGATTGTGAAGCGCGTGCCGCTGCCCCTGATGACGGAAGAAGAGCTTTACGACCGGATTCCCTCGGAAGCCAGCCAGCATATTCCCTTCGATATCGCCGACGTGAACCTCAGCTACCAGTTGCTGGAAGCGATGGATTCCCAGATGGACGTGCTGCTGGTGGCGGTCAAGAAAGACAAGATTCTGAATCACACCAACGTGCTGGCGCAGGCCGGAAAGACTCCCGTCGTTGTGGACATTGACGCGTTCGGGCTGCAGAACTGCTTCGAAGTGAACTACGAGCCCGATGCCGGGCAGACCGTCGCGCTGCTGAACATCGGCGCGAGCGTCATGAACATCAATATCGTCCGCGGCGGCATTCCACTGTTCACGCGCGACGTCAGCGTGGGCGGCAACCAGTACACGGACGCGTTGCAGAAGGAACTGGACCTGAGCTTTGACGACGCGGAGCGTTTGAAGAAGGGCGATACCCTGCCGACGGTTACCGACGAACAAAAGGGGCAGATCCTTCGCAGCGTTTCGGACATCCTGACCCTGGAAATCCAGAAGACCTTTGACTTCTTCCGTGCCACCGCAAGCGGCGAGAACATTCAGCGAATCATGGTCGCCGGCGGGACGGCAAGAGTGCCCGGCCTGGTAGACCTGCTGCGCGAGGAATTCGCGATGCCGGTGGAAGAATTGAATCCTTTCCGGAAGGTGCTGATCAATCCCGGGAAGCACAGTGAAGACCAAATCCGGGAATTGGCGCCAAGACTGGTTGTCGCCGTGGGACTGGCCCTGAGGAGCTTCGACTAGCCATGATCCGCATAAACTTACTTGGACAAACGAGGCCGAAGGCGTCACGGCGGCCGGTGGACACCGGGGCGGCCCTGCCGCTGGTGTTCATTGGGGCCGGCGTCCTGCTCGGCGGACTCTTCCTCTTCTACTTCTATCATTCGTGGCAGACGCAACTGAACGACGAGAACAAGCGCATCCAGCAGTTGCAGGCGCAGAAAACAGACCTGGAACAGATCAAGCTGCAGGTGGAAGCGTTCGAAAAGCAAAAGATTGTGCTGCAACAACGGGTCAGCACCATCGAACAACTCCAGCGGGACCGCACTGGCGCGCAGGAGCTTCTGGACCAGGTGGCGAACACGGTTTCACGCGCTGAAAACCTTTGGCTGATGTCCATGACAAAGAAGGGCACGGCATTGGAAATGAATGGCGCCGCGGCTTCCCTGAATTCCGTGGCCAACTTCATCACCGCACTGAAGCGCTCCGGTTATTTCCAGAAGGTCGAGATTAAAGACGCCAAGCAGGACGACAAGAACACGAACGTGCAAACCTTCCTGTTTTCGATTAACGCGGAAATCGCGCCGAATGGACCAGTAACCGCAGGCACCCCGGCGGCTAAGCCCGCCAGCACGCCCGGCACCGGTCCAACAGCAACCGCGCCGGCGAAGAAAGGATAGGGGGATACCATGGCCAATCCTTTCCGAGACATGTCCGTAATCATGCAGGGCCTGGTGGCGCTTGCAATTGCCGTGATTCTGGTGTTGGCGGGATTGTATGTACCGGGTTCACCGGTCGCGCAGGAACGCGCCGATTACGACGCGGCGGTGCAAACGCGCACGAAATTGAACCAGGAAGTGACGCAACTGCAGGTTTACAAGCAGCGCTACGGAGAGTTGAAGCAGCAGATGGATGCGTTGAACAAGCAACTGGACACGTTGAAGACCATCGTTCCGGAAGAAAAAGAAGTGGACGAGTTCATCCGCCAGGTTCAGGGTGCGGCGGCTTCTTCGAATGTGCAATTGCGGAAGCTGACGTCGCAGCCCATCGTGCCCAAGGAATATCACTACGAGATGCCGTTTGAAGTTCAGGCGGATGGGCCGTATTTCAACATGCTGGATTTTTTCTCGAGGCTGAGCCGGTTGTCGCGCATCATCAACGTTGGCGATCTGCAGTTTGATGACCCGGGCGGGACAGGGGCGAAAGGCACGAAATACCCGATCCGGCCAGGAACGACGGTTACCGGAGTTTTTACAGTTACGACATTCTTCACGAAACCAGCTGATTTGACCCCAGCAGGTGGGGCCAAGGGTGCGGGTCAGCCGGTGAAAAAACCGTGAGCAGGGATGAGCGAGCCATGCGTCTAGCCATAACAGTGATGACGGGGATTCTACTGGCGACGGCCGGGAGCAGCTTGCATGCCCAGTCGGCGCCGGCGACACCCCCGAAAACAGCGGCAAAGCCTACAGCACAGGCGCCTGCACCGGCGGCAAAACCAGCGGAAAAGCCCGCGACGCCGCAAGCGGCGCCCGCAAAGGCTGCGGCGAAACCGGCCGCTCAAACCCCGGCTCCGAAAGCCCCGGCGGCAAAAAAAACAGCGACTCCCAAGGCGGCTTCAACGGCGGCGAAGCCAGCGAAGAAACCGACGGCGAGAAAAACCGCGAGTACGACATCGGCAGGAAACACTGAAGCGCCCGAAGCAAAAGTTTCACGTCGCGATCCGTTTGAGTCCCTGACCAGCCGGCAGGAAGCGGCGGCCCGGGCCGGTGCGAATCTGCCTCCTGGCAAAGCCGGATTACAAGTCGGCACCCTGAGGTTGGACGGAATTGTTCGAGCGCCCAACGGGATGATCGCGGTGGTGACCAATCCACAAGCGCGGACTTATTTCCTGCGCGAAGGGGATCAGCTTTACGACGGGCGAGTGGAAAAGATTGCAATGGACGGCGTGTCGTTCCACGAAGTCGGGAAAGATGCGTTCGGGAAACCAGTGGAACGTCAAGTCAACAAGAGAATTTACTCCAGTGCAGGAGAACAGCAATGAAGACGAACTGGCCGGCCTTCCGGTGTGGCTGCCTGATAGTAGCGAGCGTAGTGCTGGGTGGAAGCCTGGTGACTGCTCGCGGTCAGGAGCCCGCTGGCGCGACATCGACCGCCGCGGTTATTTCGAGCGTGGCGATCACGCAGGAGCCGCAGCGGGCGGCGATTCGAGTCGAGGGTGCAGCGCGGCTCGAGCTCCATACCTCGCGCATGCAGAATCCGGAGCGCCTGGTGTTGGACTTCAGCGGAGCGCGGCTGGGCGTGCAGAGAACCGTGATTCCGGGCGTCTCGGCGCCGGTGCGTGACGTGCGGATCGGGCAGTTCCGTCCCGACGTGGCGCGCGTCGTGGTGGACCTGACAGGCGAAACCCCCTATCAGATCACCCACGAAGGCGGTGCGCTGGTGGTGTATTTCCAGATGCAGGTGACCCCGGATGCCAACGCGGTTGCGCCGGTGACGTCCACCTCCGTGGAATCCACGAAAAAGCCGGTAGAGTATGTGGCGAATGCCCCGAGGACGGCAGTTCGCAAGACCAATGCTTCCAACGCGGCCGCGCCGCGGTTTTCGTTGCCGAATGAATTGACGCAGCCCTCGGCGGTACTGGCGTCGCTCCATGAAAAAAGCGCGCCGGCGCGTCCCGATGGCGCGTCGCAGCAGGCTTCGCAGTTGGCGGTACAGCAAGCGAACACGGCCGCCGCTACGGTTGCAACGCAGCAAGCTGCCACCGCACAAAGCGCCCCGCAGGCCGGTCACTATACGGGCGAACCAATCTCCGTAAACCTGAAAGACGTGGACCTGAAAGATTTCTTCCGGCTGATTCACGAGATCAGCGGATTGAACGTGGTGCTAGATCCGAACGTCAAGGGTACTTTGACGATCGTGCTGGATGAAGTGCCCTGGGATCAGGCGCTGGACATCGTGCTGCAGAACAACGGCCTGGACAAGCAATTGACCGGCAACGTGCTGCGCGTGGCGACCCGCGAAACCCTGAAAAAGGAAGCGGAATCCGAGCGCGACTTGGAACGGGCACAGGCCGAAGCCGTGGCTCCGGTCACCGTTACCCGCGTGCTCAGCTACGCCAAAGCGGGAACGATGAAGGATACGCTGAAGAAGTTTCTGTCGGCCCGCGGAGATATCCTCTCCGATGACCGTTCGAATCAACTGATTATTCGCGACATTCCTTCGGTGATTCCGACGATTGACAACCTGATCCGGCAACTGGATCGGAAGTCTCAACAGGTGGAAATCGAAGCGCGTGTCGTTTCCGCTTCCAGAACATTCGCGCAAGACATTGGCGTCCAGTGGGGTTTTGCGGGAACCACAACGGGTGGCCGCTCAGTTTTCGGTGGGCCGGCAAACGTCGGGGTTAGCCCTGTGGTCACCGGCGCGGGAATTCCGCAGCCTCCCCTCATCGGAACGCCACCGTCCGGCAGCGGCACCTCCACCCCTGGATTGCCGTTGAACGTGAACCTGGGCGCGAGCGTACCAACGAGCGGTTTCTACTTCGGCCACCGTTCGCCGAACTTCGCGGTTGACCTCTTTATCACCGCGGCTGAATCAAAGGGCGTTGGCAAACTCCTCTCAAAGCCGAAGGTTATCACGCAAAACAACGAGAAAGCCGTTGTGAAGCAAGGTACGAAAATCCCGATTCAGACCGTAATCAACAACACGATTTCGGTTCAGTACATTGACGCGGTGCTGCAACTGGAAGTGACTCCCCAGATTACCGCCGAAGGCACGGTCTTCATGGACGTGCTGGTCGAAAACACCCAGATCGATAACGGTATCCCCCGCGTGCAGGGCATCCCGGCTTTGGATACGCAGGCAGCGCAGACCAAGGTGACGGTCGCCGACGGCGGCACGGTAGTGGTTGGCGGAATCATCGTCACCCAACAACAGACGAACATCACGGAAGTGCCGATTGTGGGCAGCTTGCCGATTATCGGGTACCTCTTCCGCCGGACGAACGTATCGGTGACCTCGCAGGAATTGCTGTTCTTCATCACCCCGCGCATTATTCCCGGGTAAATGGCCGGGATGATGAAGTAGGCGGGCTCCGAGCACCGCTGGAAAAATTCGGGTAAACTGAAATCGAGGAGGCGCAAGTCTCCTCGATTTTTTTATGGGCGCGGAACACAGCAAAAGACGGAAGGCGCTTCTCTCGGAACTGGCCGACAGGAAATTGGACTGCCTGGTCATATCGCATCCGGCGAACTGGTATTACCTGACAGGCTTTAGCGGAGAGTCCGGAGTGCTGGTTGTTTCGCGGGACGGAACGACACTGCTCACCGACGGGCGGTTTACCGTGCAGGCGAAAGAAGAGGCGCGCGGGGTAGTCGTTGAGCTGCAGCAGGGCGGATTATTTCCAGCAGTGGGAGGATTTCTAAGAAAAAAGGGCCTTCGGCGCATAGGCTACGATGCCAACCAGCTAACGGTCACGCAGTGGAATAGCCTGCGCAAAGCGCTGGGAAGCAAAGGACGGGGATTTGAGGCGACCGGCGTTGTCGAGCGCCTTCGGATGCGAAAAGACCCTCAGGAACTCTCTGTAATGCGAAAGGCGGCCATCCTGGCGGGAGAAGTCCTGGAAGACGTGCTGAAACTGGTCAAACCCGGGGTAAGAGAAAGCGAGTTGGGAGCGGAGATCGAATACCAAATGAAAAAACGGGGAGCAAGCGGCGCCTCATTCGAAACCATCGTGGCGTCGGGACCGCGTGGTGCGCTTCCACATGCCCGTCCAACGGCTAAGAAGCTGAGGAAAAATGAGTTGGTGGTGCTAGACCTGGGTGTTATACTCGGCCACTATTGCAGCGATATGACGCGCACCGTGCATGTCGGGCGTGCCAGCAAGCGTGTACGGGAGTGGTACAGGTCGGTTCAGGTGGCGCAAGAGGCCGCAGTGTCCGCCGTCCAGGCAGGAGTTACTTGCGGAGAAGTGGATGCTGCTGCGCGGGATGTCCTTAAGAAAAACGGTTTGGAGCAGTATTTCGTGCATAGTACCGGCCATGGTTTAGGCCTGGAGGTGCATGAGGAACCTCGGGTAGCCCGCGGGCAGACGGTTCGACTGGAAGCGGGAAATGTGATTACCATAGAACCCGGGGTATATGTGGAAGGCGTCGGCGGAATCCGGATCGAAGACGACGTTGTTGTGGAAACAGGCCGGAATGAAGTTTTAACCCGCGTGAAGCGGGATCTCATCGAACTCTAAGAACAGGCATGAAACGGAAAAAGACCGCGAAGGCGAGTGAAGGCCCGTCGTTTGCAAGCCCCGAAATCGGGCAGATTGAACAGTTGCTGCGCTTCATGAGCGAGCACAACCTTGAGGAGTTTGAGTATTCGAGGGGGGATCTGCGGATCCGCCTGAAGAAACCCAGCGCCCACGTCGTAGTTGCCGCGCCGCGTCCATCCGCGGAAATCATCGTTCCGTCGGCGGTAAGCGCGCCGGAGCCCGAAAGCCGCAGCGCGGAACCCGCGCATGCGACGGATGTCCGCGGCGGCGAAGACCTGCACCTGATCCATTCGCCGATTGTGGGTACTTTTTATGGTTCACCCAGTCCGGGTGCCGAGGCGTTCGTCAAGGTCGGCTCGCACGTGGACAAAGGCCAGACGCTTTGCATCGTGGAAGCGATGAAACTGATGAATGAAATCGAGTCCGAAATCAGCGGGGAAGT
>DASSGJ010000129.1:0-14741 GCA_035693545.1 Candidatus Acidiferrum sp. | reverse complement strand
GCCTTTTTGATCGTTCACGATCAGCGGCCCGCCGTCCGGCGCCACCAGTTCCACTTTGATCTTCCGGAATTTTCCATCCTGGCTTTGATTCGAAGGAGTGTACGAAATGCTGTACTGGTGCCGCAAAAACGCCGCCACCTCGCGCATGATTCCGGGAATCTCCCCGTCGAACTGCGGGAACCACGCGAATCCTCCGGTCATCTGTGCAAACGTCTTCATCTGGTTTTCCGCCTGCAGAAAATCCATTCGGTTCATCGTTCCCAGTGCTCGGTGCAGCTCCAGGTAATTGCTCAGCGGCTTATCCAGCCCGACCACAAAAATCGTCGTGTCCGTCCCGCGAAGCTGCTTCATCGTCTGATCCAGCGTGTGCTTCGAAAACGTATCCACGCCCGACGCCAGCACCAGAATCGATTTTTTCCCTTTCACGTCCTTCAGCCGCTCGTTCGTATCCAGCAACGCATCGAACAGGTTGGATTCGCTGAATCCCGGATAGTACAGGTGATAAATCGCTGCTTCCACTTCCTGCTTGTTTTGCGTGAAGTCCACTTCCGTTCGCGGCCGCATGTCAAACGTAACCAGCGCCACCCAGTCCTTCTGGTTCAGGTTCGGAAAAAGCGCGCTCGCCCAATACTTCGCCTGATACCCGAACCAACCGTAAAACCGCGCGCTGAATTCCATCAGCACCACCATCGTAATCGGCGCGTCCGTCGGCCCGAATGAGGTGATGGTTTGCGGCTGCCCATCTTCCAGCACCCGGAAATTTTCCTTCTTCAGTCCCGGAATAATGTCGCCATTCTGTGTCGCCGCCACCACGTCCAGCGTCACCACCGGAACTTCCACGGAAATCGACACTCCGCCTTCCTGTGGCTTCTGCTGTTGCGGCGTGGAGGGTTTCTGCGCCGGCGCGGAATTGTCCTGTCCCGGAGAAGTCGGCTGCGGCCCGGCGGGAGCCTGCGCGCCAATCGTCGTGCTCCCGGCAACCGCCGCCGCCGCAAGAATTCCCACCCTCACCATCGCCTGAAAATAAGACGCTTTCATCCGTTTTCCCCTGACTTTCTGCGCATTTCCTTAGATGCTGATTTTGCTCTTTGTGTCGTCTTTCGATAGGACGTATCTCGTGTGAATTAGGTAACGCCCGCGGCCGCCGATTCCAGCCCACCCCGCCCCGCATGTTAGTATGGAGTTTACTTGTGGCAAAACGCATTCACAACTGGGGGGTGTTTACGTGCTGCGCAGGCACATTTCTCTTTCAATTCTAGGCCTGTTGTTCTTTTCCGGTTTCCTAAACTCCAATTTGAACGCACAAGTTTCGCAAAAGCCCCCGGCACTGGGTATTCCTCAGAGCCCTTCGCTTGTCGGAGATACTTCGGCTCTCGCTCGTGAAGCCCAGGACTGGCTCGTAGAGCTCCTGAAAATCAATACCACCAATCCTCCGGGTAATGAGCAGGCCGCCGCCAAGTACATCGCCGGCGTTCTCGCCAAGGAAGGCATCCCTGCCGACATTCTCGACCTCGCACCCGGCCGCAGCGCCGTAGTCGCCCGCCTGCGCAGCAGCGCTGTCGCCGATCCCTCGCGCGCGCTTCTTCTTGTCGCCCACATGGATGTTGTTGGCGTGGACCGCAGCAAGTGGTCCGTGGATCCGTTTGGCGGCGTGATTAAGGACGGCTACCTCTGGGGCCGCGGCTCTCTCGACGACAAGAGCATGCTCGCCGCGAATCTCGCCGCCTTCATCGCCCTCAAGCGCGGCAACGTACACATTAACCGCGACGTCATTTTCCTCGGCACCGCCGACGAAGAGCAGTTCGGCGACGCCAGCGTGAAGATGCTCATCGCCAAGTATTGGGACAAGATCGCCGCCGGCTTCGCCATCAACGAAGGCGGCAAGGTGGTCCTCGGTAAAGACGGCAAGGTGCAATACGTTGCCCTGCAAGCCAGCGAAAAAGTTTCCGTAAACGTCGGCCTCAGCGTCACCGGCAAGGGCGGCCACGCATCCACGCCGACCAAAGACAATCCTGTCGTCCATCTCGCCGCAGCCGTGGAAAAGATCGGCAATTACAACACGCCGGTCCATCTCACTTCCATCACGCGCCGCTATTTCGAAGCCCTGGCTCCTCTCGAAGACGAGGAAACCGGCAAGTGGATGAAAGTGATTGACACTCCCGATCGCGGTGAACACGCCCTGCGCTATCTCTCGGAAGCTTCTCCGATGTGGAACTCCATGATGCGCGACACCATTGCCCCCACCATCCTGCAAGCCGGTTTCCGCGGCAATGTGATTCCCTCGGAGGCCCACGCCGTGTTGAATATCCGTCTTGTTCCCGGCGATACCATCGACGTCCTGGTCAACGATTTGAAAAAACTCGTGAACGATCCGCAAGTCAAGTTCGAAATTGCTCCTGAAGGCGGCCTCGCTGCGCCAAATTCTTCTCTTGAGAACGATTTTTTTACTTCGATCACCAGAACCTGTGCCCAGGAGTTTGGCGGCGTACCGGTTATTCCGTTCATGTCCACGGGCGCAACCGACTCCGCTCAACTCCGCCTGCACAACGTGCAGGCTTACGGACTCCGCCCGTTTCCCATAAACGAAGTTGACGATGCCCGCGTCCATGGCGACGAAGAGCGCCTGCCGCTCTCTGCGTTCCCCAAAGGCGTGGACCTGATGGTCCGCATCGTGGCGGAGTTTTCCGTCACCCGGTAGCCAGCAAGCTGTTCTACAATCGAATTGATGCAACGATGAATTCTCGCCACTCCAAAATTGTTTGCACGCTCGGTCCGGCCACCAATTCGCCGCGCATGATCCGCCGGCTGATCGAGGCCGGCATGGACGTGGCGCGCCTCAATTTTTCCCACGGCACACACGAAACCCACGCTCAGTCCATTGCCATGGTTCATTCCGCCGCGGCCGAACTTGGCAAGACAGTTGGCATTCTCGCCGACTTGCAGGGCCCGAAAATCCGCACCGGCGCTCTCGCCGGGGGCGGCACCGTTAATCTGCGCGGCGGCCAGCAGTTCATCATCACCACCGCGAAAATCCTCGGTGACTCCACGCGCGTCAACACCACCTTCCGCCCGCTTCCCCGCGAAGTGAAGTCCGGCGATCGCATCCTGCTTTCCGACGGCCTCATCGAACTTCGCGTCGAAAAAGTGCGCGGCCAGGAAGTCATTTGCCGCGTCGTCAACGGCGGGTTGCTCGGCGAGCACAAGGGCATCAATCTCCCCGGCGTGAAGCTGCGCGTCCCTGCGCTGACCCCCAAAGATCGCGAAGATCTGCGTTTTGCGTTAACCCATAATGTGGATTTCATCGCTGCCAGCTTCGTTCGCCGACCGGAGGACGTCCTGCTCGCCAAAGCGCTCATCCGCCGCGCGAAAAAAGATACGCCCGTCATCGCCAAGCTGGAAAAACCGGAAGCCATCGAAAACCTGGAAGGCATCTTGCGCGTCTCGGATGGCGTGATGGTCGCGCGTGGCGATCTCGGCGTGGAAATGAATCCCGAAACCGTTCCCGTCGTTCAGAAAAACATCATCGCCCGCGCGCGCGAATTCCGCCGCCCGGTCATTACCGCGACCCAGATGCTCGAATCCATGACCCAGAATCCGCGTCCCACGCGTGCCGAAGCCTCCGATGTGGCCAACGCCATCTTCGACGGTTCCGACGCCGTAATGCTGTCCGCCGAAAGCGCCTCCGGCAAATACCCCATCGAAGCCGTTTCCATGATGGCCCGCATCATCCACGAAGCCGAAGCCAGCATTCAGGAATACCCTCGCCCCACCACTTCACAGGAGCAGCTCAAGGTTGCCGAGACCGTCGCCGAACTTGTCTGCCACGCTTCCCGCGAATTGCACATGAAGCTCATCGCCGTCTTCACGCATAGCGGATTCACCGCGCGCCTCGTCTCCCGTTATCGCCCATTGGTTCCCATCGTCGCGTTTTCCCCCGAAGCCGCAACGCGCCGCCGCATGTCGCTCCTCTGGGGCGTAACGTCGCGAGGCATCTCCGACATCAAAAAAATCGACGGCCTCGCCGAAGTCGCCGAAAAGCGTCTCCTCGAAGAGCGTCTGGTGAAAAAAGGCGACGTCATCGGCATCGTCGCGGGCACACCCATGGGTATCCGCGGCACCACCAACTTCATGAAATTTCACGTTATCGGCAGCTTGTAATCAGCGGGTAGGCCAGTGGTTTCTCTGAGTGGCAAACAAAGCAAGTCTTGTCATCCTGAGCCCGCCCCGGCGGGCGAAGGACCTCAACGTAAAGTCCTTCCAAAAAACTCACCAGCGCCGCCACTCCTTCAATTCACCCAGCTGTCCGGCCGCGAAGGCGGCTCATCCTTCTGCTTCTTCATGTACACCTGAAATCTCTTGCGATTGCGCTCGTATTTCCAGTCCGCCACTTCATTTCGCACGCGATACAAAAACGATCCCCGCCGCAGGTAAATCCACCCGATCAGCATTCCACCGAGGTGGCAAAAGTGGCTGACACCGTCTCCGCCCGACCCCAGGGTGCCAAAGAATTCAATCGCGCCCATCACCGCCACAAACGGTCGCATCGGAATCGTCAGCGGCAGAGGGAACAGCCAGATGCGCCGGTCGGGAAACAGGATTGCGTTCGCGATCAGAATTCCAAAAATCGCGCCCGACGCCCCGATCGTCGGTATGTCATACGGCTGGTGGCCCCAGAGCATCGGTACCACTTTCACCAGGATGGTGATAATTCCGGCGCCCACGCCACAGATGAAAAAGTAATTCAGGAACCGCTTTTTCCCCCATACCAGTTCCAGTTCCCGCCCGAACATCCACAGCATCAGCATATTGATCAGCAGATGCCCCAGCCCGCCGTGCAGAAAAATGTAGGTGACCGGCTGCCAGAGCCGCAGCCCCGGAACCGGTCCCAGGGGAACCAGCCCGAACCAGTGATTCAGCCATGATGTGGCATAGGGCGGAAAAAGAAGCGCCACCAGCGTCTGCAGCAGGAACACGCCGGTGCAGATCAATACCAGCAGTTTCACCGCGGGAGTAATAAACCCACGCCAGTCAAATCCCACCCGCGGCGCGTAAGTCGGGCTCATATTTTCAGTGTACGGCGGCGCAACCTTTTCAGTCAAAAGAGAAGAAACGCGCCCTTGCCACTTCTGGAACCATCCCGTTTTCTCTTGGAGCCTGAACCACTCCGAACCCCCGTCCCCTTTTGAAACGAGCGCCTCTTTCACTCCGCGGTACCATCAACTCGAGCTCACCAGAAAGCCCCCTTACTCTTTCCCATCCATCCACCCCAATTCGCCCTCGCAGCCAAGCGGCCTCTCTAAGTCGTACCAATCGCCGCCTTTGACGGCCTCAGCCCGGCTTTCGCTGGTCATCCCATGTCTTACCTTCTACGCACAAGCACTGCTGCTTTGATCCTTCCAGCCTTGAATTTTCTAATCTTTCCGCCACGTCTCTGGATTGGGAATTGCTTACTGCTACCTCTGCCAGCAAGGACTGGAGGTGCGCATGGACTCCCTCATCAAAGATTTCGTTCTGGAAAGCACCGAAAACCTGGACCGCCTGGACCAGGAATTTGTCCAATTGGAAGCCGACCCCAGGAACGCCCAATTGCTCGACAGCATCTTCCGCACCATCCACACCATCAAGGGAAGCTGCGGCTTTCTCGGCTTCACGAAGCTGGAAAACCTCAGTCATGCCGGCGAAAGCCTGCTCTCGCAGATGCGGGCGGGCGAATTACTTCTGAACTCCAGCATCGCCGATGTTCTACTGAAGATGGTTGACGCCATTCGCGAAATCCTGCGCGAAATCGAAGCGGCCGGCGTCGAAGGCCAGCAGGAGTATGCCGATTTGGTCGAAGCTCTCAAACGCCTCCAGGTACAAACGAAAAAAACTCCCGCCCCTGCCGCCTCCGCTCCCGCGGAGCCGCCGAAGTCTTCGCCGTCGCCAGAGCCTCCTCCGGCCGCGCCTGCGCCTGCCGCGACCGCGCCGCCTGCTGAAAAACCCCACGCTGGCAAGCAGGAAGGCACCATCCGCGTGGACGTCAGCCTCCTCGAATCCCAGATGAATCTCGTCAGCGAACTTGTGTTGCTGCGCAACCGCCTGCTCCAGAAATCCTCCCAGACCCACGATCGCGAACTCGAAACCGCTGTCCACGGCCTCAACGTCGTCACCTCCGATCTGCGCAAGAACGTGATGAAGGCGCGTATGCAGCCGGTCAGCCAGCTTTATGAGAAATTGCCCCGCCTGGTCCGCGACGTCTCTCGCGATCTCGGCAAGTCCATTCAGCTCGAAACCGCCGGAGGTGACACCGAACTCGACAAGACTCTTCTAGAAGCCATCAAGGACCCGGTCACCCACATCATCCGCAATTCTGTGGATCACGGCGTCGAACTCCCCGCCCAGCGCATATCGTCCGGCAAACCCGAAGCCGGCGTCATTCGCGTCCGCGCTTTCCACGAAGGGGGGAATTTTCACCTTGAAATCGCGGATGACGGTGCGGGAATTGATGTCACTCGCGTGAAAGACAAGGCCATTGCCCGCGGAATGATCACCGCCGCCCAGGCGCAGAAAATGAGCGAAGCGGAGTTGCTGGCACTGGTCTTTGCCCCCGGCCTCTCGACCGCCGAAAAAGTTACCAGCGTTTCCGGCCGCGGCGTCGGCATGGACGTGGTCAAAACCAACATCGAGCAGATTGGCGGCCGCGTAAAAGTCGAAAGCACGCGCGGCGCCGGCACCCGCGTCCATCTCGAGATCCCCCTGACCCTGGCCACGATCTCCGCGCTGACCGTCATCAGCAGCGGCTGCGTTTTTGCCATTCCCCAGTCCGCGCTGGTCGAAATGCTTTCCTTCGACTCCGACGAAGCCAGGGAACGCACCCAGGAAGTGGATGGCGTGCGCATCCTCCGCTTCCGCGGAGCGGTGCTGCCCTTGCTCTCCCTTCGCTCGGAATTGAAGCTCCTCTCCGAAGAAACCTTCAACTCCGGCTTCACGCGCATTGTTGTGGTCCAGGCCGAGGGCCGCCGCTACGCCATCGAAGTGGACATCATTCGCCATAACGAGGAAATCGTCATCAAGCCCCTGGCGAAGTATTTCAAGCAGATTGGCCTCTTCACCGGCGCCGCCACGCTTGGCGACGGCAGTGTCGCCCTCATCCTCGATCTCGCTTCGTTTGCGCGTCGCAGCGGAATGACCCTTCTCGAAGACCAGCACGCCAACAAAAACCAGCAAACTTCTGCGCGCACCCGCCGCACCATCGTTCTCGTCAGCGCTTCCCACGGTGAACGCCTGGCCATTCCCGTGGAGTGTGTGGAGCGCCTCGAAAGCCTCTCCGAATCTACCCGCGAGCATTCCGGCGGTCTTGAAGTGATGCAATACCGCGGGGAAATCCTGCGCCTGGCTCGCCTGGAAGATTTGCTCGGTGATCGCCGGTCCGCGCATCGTGGTCCGGCCGAGCCTCCCGTGGAAGAGGGTAAGTTCACCGCTGTCGTGGTACGAGGGCAATCCGGGGCTCCGGTGATTTTTGAAGTCAGCCGCATCCTTGGCATCGTCAACCTCGAAATCGAAAAGCTCACACCGCCCACGCGCCACGGTGTGGAAGGCTCCCTGGTCATCCAGGACAAGGTTGCCGAGATTCTTCAGATGGAAATCCTGATAGCGCGGGTCGCCGCCGGCGACTATCAGCCCGCTCAACTTGCTTCCATCGAAATGGGGCCCGCCGATGGCCGTTAGAGAAAAGTACGCCACCTTCTTCCTGGCCGGCATCTATTTTGGAATTCCTGCAATCTCCGTCCAGGAAGTGCTCGAATACCTGAAGATAAATCCGGTGCCGCTGGCCCCAGCCGCGCTCCCCGGCATCATCAATCTTCGCGGGCAGATCCTGCCCGTTCTCGATCTGCGGGAACGCTTACAGCTTTCCAACACGGACAAGCGCTCCCTTGAAGACACCCGCATGGCGGTGGTCCGCACCAGCGAAGGCTTGCTTACTCTGCTCATTGACCGCGTCGGGGAAATCCTCGATGTGGACTCCGCCAGCTTCGAGCCCCCCGCCGAAACCCTCAAGCCCTGCGTCCGCGCCGTCACCTCGCATATCTGCAAGCTCGAAAACCAACTCCTGCTTATCCTGGATCTCGCAAAACTCTGCCAGTTGCCGGAGCACGCCATCACACCAGCACGAACGGTTACGCCGACAGGAGAGCTGCTGATTTCTGCCTGACGACATTGCCGTGATTTGCGATTGCCGCTTGTCTCACACTCGAATTCAAGAAGTAACGAACACAAGGAGAACTTGGAATGAAATTGAAAATTGGATCTAAATTGGGACTGAGTTTTGCTGCCGTGCTTGCCCTGATGTTGCTGAGTGGGGGGCTCACCTACATGCGTCTTCGCGAGATCAAGCAAGTCGTGGATTATACCGTTCAGGTCCGGGTGCCCGGCATCGAAAATGCACGAATTCTTCAGAACGACATGAACTTCGCCGCCGCAAAGGCCCGGCAGACAATTCTTGCTGGAACCGATCCAACCCGGCGTGCAGCGGCACAACAGGCCTATGACAACGCGTGGTTAGACATCAATAAAGACGTCGAGACTCTCACCGCAATGGCCCCTCGTTGGGCATTGCAACAGAATCGTGACAGGCTAACGTCCATTACTGAGCAACTTCCGAAAATTCGCGAAGCCCAGCAAGCCACGATGAACGCCGCGGCCACCGGAGGACGTGATGCGGTAATTCTCGCGGGCAACACTTATGCGGATAGGGTAACTCCCGTTGTGAACGCTGCCACCAAGAGCTTGGGCGACATGGCGCAATCTTTTGACGAATTAATGCAGCAAGAAAAGAAGAAAATTGAGGCTGCCGACACCTCGGCAGTCTGGACCCTGGGCATCACCGTGACTCTAGCCCTGGCGATAGGGGTCGTTTTGGCGCTCATGATCAGCCGACAAATCTCCCGCGCCACGAACTCAGTGCTTCATCAGGCCGAAGCCATCGCCGCTGGCAACCTCTCCGGTGACGAATTGAAGATCACCAGCAAGGACGAACTTGGCGAACTCGGGGGCGCCATCAACCGCATGCACGCCAGCCTGCGCAAGGTGATTCAGTCTATTTCCGAAAATTCCCAGAACGTCGCGAACGCCAGCGAGGAATTTTCTTCCGTGAGCCAGCAGATTTCCGCCAACTCAGAGGAAACCTCCGCTCAGGCCAACGCGGTCTCCAATGCCACCGAAGAGGTCAATCGCAACCTGCACACCGTCGCCACGGCCACCGAGGAGATGAGCGCCAGCATTTCCGAAATCGCCAAGAACGCCACCGAAGCCGCCAAAGTCGCGGCCGAAGCCATGCGCACCGCCAACGAAACCAACGCCATCGTCGGCAAGCTCGGCGCCTCCAGCGCTGAAATCGGGCAGGTGATCAAGACCATTACTTCCATCGCCCAGAAAACCGATCTCCTCGCCCTTAACGCGACCGTCGAAGCCGCTCGCGCCGGAGAAGTAGGAGCGGGCTTTGCCGTCGTCGCCAATGAAGTGAAGGAACTCGCCAAGCAAACGGCCGCCGCCACGGAGGACATCAGCCGCAAGATCGAAGCGATCCAGGTAGACACGAAAGGCGCCGTGCAGGCGATCACCACCATCACCGGCGTCATCACCCGTGTGAACGAAATTTCCGGAACGATTGCCGCAGCCGTCGAAGAACAATCGGCCACCACCAACGAAATGTCCCGCAACCTCACCGACGCGGCCAAGGGAGCCACCCAGGTCACCGAAAACATCGGCGGTGTCGCTCAGGCCGCCCAAAATACCTCGCACGGCGCCACCGATTCCCTCAAAGCCGCACAACAGCTTGCCCAGCTCTCGCACAAACTCCGTCAGCTCGTCGAGCAGTTCAAGCTGGAAAAGTATCCGGGCGAATCGTCCCGCCGCTCCTACAGCAGTCCATCAAACCGGCAGGGAACCACAGTCGAAGCTGAACAACGCGAAGAAGTTCTCACCCGCTAACCATCGGTGCCGCCGAAGGACCGCTTCCCTGAGCATCCTCGCAGGGGCTGAGGCGGCACCTTCTTTTCTGGAAACGTTCTTTCTCTGTTCTCGGTGTCCTCTGCGCTCTCCGAGTTAATCCTTGTCTTTTGTCATTCCAGCTCTCAATCCAGTTTCTTCCGCGCAAAATAAAAGAGCGATGCAGCCAGCAAGCCGAACATAAACACTCCCAAAAGCGATTGCGCCTGTGTGGGCATCGGCAGTTTGTCGTTGAATGCCAGCGAAGCCCAGTTCCTCGGTCCAAAGGCCAGCCAATCCGGCAGCCGTGCCATAAAGCTGTCAGGCTTTGCAGCGTCGGCAACCACCCGCAAAACGATGGCCAGCAGGCCGAATACGCCCCCCGCCGCGATCAATCCGGAAGAAAACAGGGCGCCCGGGCTGGCTTCGCTTTCGTCTTTTTTCTTGGTCGTTACTTCCACCAGCCAGCGAATCAGTCCGCCGGCAAACATCGCTCCTGTCGTGGCGATCGAAAGATACGACCCGGTAGCGAAGGCCAGCGAGCGCACTCCGAGTATCTCCACCGCAATCACCAGCGCCACGCCCATCAGCACCAGTCGCCACGGCAGCCGCTGGTTCAGAATTCCGTTGATCACTGTCGCCATCAGTCGCGCTTGTGGCGCCGGCGCTTTGTCGCTGCCGATTCCTTGCGCCCACTGATACTCGATCTGTTTGCTCCCCGCGTCGTAAAGATATTCTCCATCCGGAATTTCATGCGAACCCAGCGAATTCACCAGCACGTAGTTCTTGTTTTGATAAACGAAGGCATCCCGTTCAATCTTTACGCCGCTCGGCAAAGCCTGGATATTCACCGCAATCTGCGTGGGAATATATTTCGTCAGCCCTTTGTTCATCAGGTTCAGGGTCGCGCCGATCGCCACGGTTGAAACCGTAACGCCTACCAGAAGCCCCATCTGCTGCCAGAAGGGAGTTGCGCCCACCAGATAACCGGTTTTCAAGTCCTGCGAAGTGGCACCCGCGATCGCCGCCGCGATGCAAACCGCCCCGCCAATCATCAACGCCAGCACCGCGTACCTCGGGCTGGTCCATCCGGCCACAAAGAAAATCGCGCAGGTCGCCATCAGCGTCGCGATGCTCATGCCGCTGATCGGATTAGAAGAATTGCCCAGCAACCCGCTGATCCGCCCGGCCACGGTCACAAACAGGAATCCAAAGACCACTACGAACACGGCGGCAAACAGGTTCTGATACCACTGCGTTTGCGCACCCTGGATTGGGAAGAATGTAAGCACTGCCCAAATCATGGCCACAATCACGATCGATCCGCCCACCACCCACCGCATCGGAACTTCATAATCAATTCGGCTCGAAGAGTTCGACTGGCTGCCGCTTTCTGCTCGCACATCCTTCAGGCCGGATCGCAGCGCGGAAATAATCGTTGGCATCGTCCGCAGCAGAGTGATCAGCCCCGAAGCCGCCACCGCGCCCGCCCCCATTGGCCGGATATAGCTGCTCCAGATCTGGTCCGGCGACATCAGCGGAATGGGAACCGTGGACGGGTAAATCGGTACGTTCCCCGCCAGTTGGCCATAGAACCGGATCGCTGGCATCATCACCAGCCACGACACAATGCCCCCTGCGAACAAAATCCCCGCCACGCGCGGACCGATGATGTAGCCGACGCCCAAATATTCCGAAGTGATGGCCATGCGGAACGATGCGCCGGGATACCAGTTCGGGCGCGCTTCCGGTTGCCCTGTCCAGGCCTGCACCGTGTTCATCAGGAATGTGTAAACTCCGCCCAGGCCCAATCCCCAGAACACCCGCCCTGCAAACGATCCGCCGCGCTCTCCGGCAACCAGCACATCGGCGCACGCTGTCCCCTCTGGAAAAGCCAGGTTGCCGTGCTCCTTCACAATGAGCTGCCGGCGAATGGGAACCATGAAGAGAACCCCCAGCCACCCGCCGAGCAGGGCGATGGGGAAAATCCTCCAGAACGTAAAGTCAGAGCTGAAGCCCAGAAAGATGAGCGCGGGTATGGTGAACATCACTCCCGCCGCCAGGGATTCTCCCGCCGACCCCGTCGTCTGGACAATGTTGTTCTCGAGGATCGTCGATCGCCCGAACGCCCGCAAAATGCTGATGGATAGCACGGAAATCGGAATCGACGCCGACACCGTCAGCCCCGCCCGCAATCCCACATAGACCGTCACCGCGCCGAACAGCAGCCCGAACAAGCCGCCGAGCAGCACCGCCCGGAACGAAAACTCGGCCAGCTTCTGCTCCGCCGGCACATAAGGTTGAAACTCTCCCACAGGTGCCGTGGAACTCCATGGACGGTCGCTCACCGTTTCCTCCCTGAATCCTGCTCAGTTCATTTCGAACGTTTGTTTGTTTCCGTGTGCCCGGATTATGCCCCAGCCCGGCCCCGCCGCAAAGCGCTTCCTGCAAACAGCCGGACCCTCAGACTATTGGTTCTCTTGACATCTCGCTCACTGGTCAGTATTGTCACCTGCAATCGGCACCAGGGTCGGCAAGTGCGGGATTCAGTGGACCCTACTCTCCAGGCCCGGTTTTCGTCGTCCTGGAACTGGAATTTCCACTTCGTCCCTTCGGCCACCTATCTCTTCCGTCAGGAGCCTCGCGTGAATCCGCGCCGCCTTGCCTTTCTTCTGATTCTTGTTTCCGCCGCTCTGCTCTCCCGGCCCTTTCTCCCCACCGCTTCGGGCGACGAGTGGCAGCCCATCGATCCCGCCGACCTTAAGATGACCAGCGAGCCCAAAGCTCCCGGCGCCCCCGCCATCTTTCTCTACCGCCAGGTTGACCGCAAGGATGCCACCCGTGCCGGCACCGAGTACAACTACGTCCGCATCAAGATTCTTACCGAAGAAGGCCGCCAGTACGCGAATGTCGAAATCCCTTATTACCGGCAGGACGCCAGCGTCAACATCAGCAACATTCGCGCCCGCACCATCCGCCCCGATGGCACGGTGATCAACTTCGATGGCAAGGTCTACGACAAAATTATTGAAAAAACCAAGGGCACGAAAATCCGCGCCAAGACCTTCAGCATCCCCGATGTCCAGGTTGGCAGTATTGTCGAATACCATTTCAACTACGACTTTGAGGACTATTACATCTTCAATTCCTACTGGGCCGTCAGCGATCAGCTCTTCACCCGCTTCGCCAAGTTCAGCCTCAAGCCTTTCCCCGAATGGGGAGTGCGCTGGGCCTGGCCCGCCGGTTTGCCCGCGGGCACGGTTCCCCCCAAGCAGGAGCCCGACAACATTGTCCGCATGACCGCTCACGATATCCCCGCGCTTGAAGTGGAAGATTACATGCCCCCGGAAAACGAACTGAAATTCCGCGTTCTTTTCATCTACAGCGAGGACGGCTTCGAACAGGATCCCGTCAAATACTGGCGTAAGTTTGGCAAGAAGCGCAACGACTCGCTGGAAAGCTTCGTCAACAAGCGCAAGGATCTGGAAAGTTTCGTCTCCGGCGTGGTTTCTCCCAACGATTCGCAAGAGGTGAAACTGCGGAAAATCTATGCCCGTGTCCAGCAGCTCCGCAATCTCAGTTATGAACCGCGCAAATCGGCGGAGGAAGAAAAACGCGACAAGCAGAAAAAAATTGAGAACGCTGCCGACATCCTCAAAAACGGTTATGGGTCCGGAAAGGATCTCACTTGGCTTTTCGTCGGATTGGCTCGGGCCGCGGGGTTCGAAGCCTCCGGCGCGTTCGTCGCCACCCGCGACGACTATTTTTTCCAGGAAAGCCGGATGAATAGCGACGAGCTCAACTCCAACGTCGCCGTCGTCAAGGTGGATGGCAAGGACCTCTTCCTCGACCCCGGCTCAGCCTTCGTTCCTTACGGCCTGTTGCCCTGGATGGAGACCGGCGTCAAAGGCCTGAAGCTCAACAAGGATGGCGGCGTCTGGGTTGAGACCCCCTTGCCCCTCAGCGCCGATTCGCAAATCACCCGCAAAGCCGATTTCAAGATCACCGACGATGGCTCCCTCGAAGGAAGAGTCATCGTCACCTATACCGGGCTTGAAGCGTGCTCCCGCCGCCAGTCCTTGCGCAATCAGGATGCCGAAGCCCGCAAGAAATATCTCGAAGACGCCATGAAGGACTACGTGCCTGCCACCGTGGACGTGGACCTTAAGAATCAGCCCGACTGGACGAGCTCCGAAAAACCCCTCGTCGCCGAATACGAAGTGAAAATCCCCGGCTGGGTCTCCTCCGCCGGCCGCCGTGCCCTGATGCCAGCGGGAATTTTCTGCTCCACGGAAAAACGCATGTTCGAGCATGCCAACCGCGTCAACGCCGTCTATTTTCACTATCCGCACCGTAAAACCGACGACGTCACGGTCGAACTTCCTCCTGGCTGGAAAATCGGCAGTGTCCCCAAGCCCGAGGATCAGGATGCCAAGGCGGCCGAGTATACCCTCACCGTGGAACAAAAACCCGGCGCGGTTCACGTCACTCGTGTGCTGCGCAATGACCTGCTCCTTTTGCAGAAGGAATACTACTCGACGTTGCGAAGTTTCTTTCTGGTGGTGAAATCCAGTGATGAAAAACAGATCGTTTTCGAACCCGGCGCAGCCGCGGCAAACAACTAAGTTTTCGTTTCGCGCGGTCGCGGGCCTGCTCCTGCTCTTTGCGTTGGTTGCCCTCGCGCCCTGCCCGGCATTCGCTAACGACGCGCCGGCCTGGATGCACGCCCTCACCAGCGTCCCGCTCCCTCCCCACGATGAAAAAACCGACGCGGT
>DASSGJ010000128.1:0-3593 GCA_035693545.1 Candidatus Acidiferrum sp. | reverse complement strand
AGTTCACAGAGAAGAGAGAATCAAGAGCACGCGACGAGATAAGCGAGGGAAGGCAGCAAGGCAGTAGTAAGAGATCGTTGGTTGCCGGGGTCCCTCCACTACGCGGCCCGACGCGCCCCTTCGGCTACGCTCAGGGCAGGCACACGACGGCGCGGAGGGAAAAATCGGGCCGCTTCGGTCGGGATGACAGATAAAGGCAAAAGCAGGAAGGCGGCGTACCCTTCGCGAAAGACGCTCAGGATAAAAAGCCGCACCTACAATTTATTCAGGAGAGGGCCTCGTGAACGATTACTTGTTGAGTGTGATTTTGGGGGTGGTGGAAGGGTTGACGGAGTTTTTGCCGGTTAGTTCGACGGCGCATTTGCGGATTACGGAGGCGCTGCTGCATCTGGATTTGGGGAGCGCTTACTGGAAGATGTATACGATTGTGATTCAGTTGGGGGCGATTCTGACGTTGCCGATTTATTTTCGCGAGAGGATTGCGAAGTTTCTGACGACGTTTCCGAAGGGAGAGCGCGGGGACCGGACCGTGGTGACGCACCCGTTGAGTCTGGTGCTGGTGGCGTTTGTGGTGACGGCGATACCGGCGTTTTTGATGACGAAGATTATTGGGAAGCATCTGGAGAGTTTGACGATTATCGGGAGCGCGTTGTTGATCGGCGGGATTGTGATGTGGTTTGTGGATGCGAGGAATGCGAAGGCGGAGGCGGCGGGAGAGACGGCGGGCGGCGGAGTGATTAAGATTTGGCATATGGAGGATATGAGTTTGGGGCAGGCGGTTTGGATTGGGGCTTGCCAGATCTTGTCGGCGGTGTTTCCGG
This sequence comes from Candidatus Acidiferrum sp., assembly GCA_035693545.1. Taxonomy (GTDB): domain Bacteria; phylum Acidobacteriota; class Terriglobia; order Acidiferrales; family UBA7541; genus Acidiferrum. Next base: position 2,772 of record DASSGJ010000128.1, on the reverse strand, counting down.
GGACTTCGCGGTCGATGTCTACGATTGCGGCGGGGCAGCTGGCGGGGATGTCGCGGGCATCGGCGCTGGAGTTTTCGTTTTTTCTTTCGATACCGACGATGGTGGTGGCGACTTGTTATGACCTGTTGAAGTCGGTGGTGGGGAAACATGCGGACGCGATTTCGGTGGCGCATATTGATTCGCATGGGTGGATTGTTTTGGGGATCGGGTTTGCGGTGTCGTTTGTGGTGGCGTATGGATCGGTGGCGTGGTTTATGGGGTATGTGAGGCGGAGAGGATTTGCGCCGTTTGCGATTTACCGGATTGTTTTGGGGGTGGTGGTTTTGTATTTTGCTTCGCGGATGGGATGAAAAACAGGAAAAGAATTTAACGCAGAGTTCGCTGAGTACGCGGAGAACGCTGAGAAGAGCGGAGGATTAGGGACGATGCCAAAGCATCGATTGAGGCTTAGTGTGGGCGTACTGGGGGTGCTTGGGCTTAGTTTGGTCGCTGCATTTTGGGCGAGGGCGGGGCAGGATTTGGATGGGCGGGTGGATGGGGTGGTTGGGGCGGAGATGCGGGAGCAGAGGATACCTGGATTGGCGCTGGCGGTGTTGCGGGATGGGAAAGTTGTGAAGGCGAAGGGGTATGGGTTGGCGAATGTGGAGTTGAATGTGGCGGTGAAGCCGGAGACGGTGTTTCAGACGGGATCGGTGGGGAAACAGTTTGCGGCGACCGCAGTGATGATGCTGGTGGAAGAGGGGAAGGTCGGGCTGGACGACAAGCTGAGCAAGTATCTGGAGGGGACGCCGGCGGCGTGGAAAGACGTGACGGTGCGGAATTTGTTGACGCACACTTCGGGGATTGCGGACTATACGGACGCGGCGTACACGAAGCCCGGAGGGTTGATCAATCTGCGGGGAGACTATACGGAAGCGGAGTTGTACCAGAAGTTGATTCAACTGCCTCTGAATTTTGAGACGGGGACGAAGTGGAAGTACAGCAATACGGGGTATGTTCTGCTGGGATTTCTGATTCACAAGGTGACCGGAGAATTTTATGGGGATTATCTGCAGGAGCGGATTTTCCGGCCGCTGGGGATGAGCGCTACGCGGATTATCAGCGAGAGGGATATTGTGCCGAACCGGGCTAGCGGGTATGAGTTGGTGAAGGGCGAGATCAAGAACCAGTTTTGGGTGTCGCCGACGCTGAATACTACGGCGGACGGGGCGTTGTATACGAACGTGCTGGATCTGGGGAAGTGGGATGCGGCGCTGTATACGGAAAAGCTTTTGAAGCGGGCAAGTTTGGAGCAGATGTGGACACCGGTGACGTTGAAGGATGGGAAAACGTATCCGTATGGGTTTGGGTGGTTTTTGAATGAGGCGAACGGGCACCGGTTGATTGAGCATGACGGGGCGTGGCAGGGATTTACGATGAATATTTCGCGGTATGTGGACGATAAACTGACCGTGATTGTGATGACGAACCTGGATGAGGGGCCTTCGAAACCGGACAAGATTGCGCATGGGGTGGCGGGGTTGTACGAGGAGAAGCTGGCAGCTGTAAGCCATTAGCTATAAGCCTAAGAAAAAAGAAAGAGTTCACACAGAGGGCGCAGAGGAAGAACACAGAGAGCACAGAGGTAAGAATGAAGAGCGGAAATTTGGAGATTCCCGATCGTAAGCAGAGGTCGCTAAGGACGCTGAGAAGAGAAAAGCAGATCCCTCCGCTCCGGCCCGGCCAAATACGCCGGACCTCCGGTCGGGATGACAAATTTGGTGCTGGCGGACGGGGCCACCTGAATGTGGCCACTACTGGTGGCGGGATTTGAGTTTGGAAACAACAAGGAAGACGGGCTTGTGCGGGGGCGTGGGTTTGCTATGATTTGGACGTTCCTCGTGAGCAGGGGCTACAGCGCCGCTTCCTGCTCGGCGACACAGCGGAATTGTTGTGCTCGCATACATTCAGCCTTCCCCGGCTAAAAACCGGCCCGCCTCAGAAGGCGGCCCCTACAAAGGCAAGAGCTGAGGAGAAATTCGTGCGCTTCCTGACACCTACTGAAAACAAGCGGCTCAATGAGCTGATCGGATTTTTGTGCATAGTGGCGGCGGTTCTGGTCGCGCTGGCGCTGCTGACCTATAACCCGCGTGACGCGGCGTTCAATGTGAGCGCGGCGAGCGGGGAGGATCACGTCACGCAAAACCTGATGGGTCCGGTGGGGGCATACACGGCTGACCTGTTGTTCCAGATATTCGGATTTGCGGCGTTCCTGCTGCCGGTGGCGGCGGGAGTCCTGGGATACCGGTGGTGCCGGAGCCGGGCGATTGATTCGCAAGCGGCGACGATTTCGGGTTACGTGCTGCTGATGTTGTCGCTCCCTTCCCTGCTGGCCATGGCTCCGATCCCGGATGTGCGTGGAGCGGTGCCTGCGGGCGGGTTGCTGGGAACGCTGGTGTCGCACGGATTGCGCAGCGGATTCAACGTATGGGGCGCAGCGCTGGTGGCGGTGGCGCTGTTTTTTGTTTCGCTGTTTATGACCACGAGATTTTCGTTCAGCGGGGCGCACGCCTGGGCGAGCAGTTCGAAGGGGCCGATCGGGAAGATGGGGATTTTGCAACGGGTGCAGGCGCGCTGGGAAGATTGGCGGGAGGAGCGCGAGCAGGAGAGGATGCGGCGGGCGGTGGAAGAGCGGCGAATTGTGGGGCGGAAGCCGGTAGCTCCCCAGGTTGCGGGCAAGGGGCAGGACGAGAAGGAAGGGCCCAAGGGGATCAAGCTGGAGGATTTGAGCGA
>DASSGJ010000127.1:0-5870 GCA_035693545.1 Candidatus Acidiferrum sp. | reverse complement strand
TTGTCTCAAACCTCTCTTCTGCAGATTCTTGGCAATCGCGGCCTTCAGCGTGTCGCGATTCGCCTCGGTATTCCAGTCGCGGTTGCTCTCCAGCCGCTGTCGAGGCGCCTGTGGAGCTTGCGCGCCCGGCGCAATCACGTCGCGCGAAACCACTCCCCTGCCTCCCTCGGCGGATCGCCTTCCGCCTTCCGGCTCGTTTACTGGCCGCCACGCCCAAGTCATGCCCTTTGCCACGCGAACGTCCGGGTCGCGTAGAATCTCAACGTTATCGTCGCACCCGGAAAGAAGAAGTCCTCCAGCCAGAAGGCCGGCCATCAGCACTGCGCTTGCTGCTCGTTTGCCAAAGTCCACGGAACGTACCTCCACTCTCCTTCTAACACGCCTTCCAGCAAAAAGTTGGATGCGCCAAGTCCCAATTTTAGTGGTTTTTTCAGTGGGATAGCATTACTGGGGCCGGCACCCGTTCAGGAAGGTACGCCCCAGTCGGCGGGCGGAAACGTCACCGGCCAGAATTTCGGCGCCGGCCGGTCAAACTCAAACGCAATGTTAAAGTACTCCATACCCGACTCGTCCACGCGGACCACCCGACAGCTCATTTCCGACCCGGTCGCCGGATTCGTCAGCAGAAAAGACTGCCCGACGTGCAAATGATCCCTCATCTCCATCAGCCCACCATGAGCATTCACCACCAGCGTTTTCCCTTCCACGCGAATCTGTTGGCGCTCTTCGTTTTCGGCCAGAACGTGGACTGCCATGTTCAGCATCACACGTTCGCTGCGCCGCCGGTTTTGGGCTGCCTGAGTCTCGGCCATATGGATACTCTTATCCTATTCTACTCGCCTCTGGTACCACTGGAACTGTTCGAAGAGGCAGGTTAAAGGACTTGTTTTCAGGCCATAACGCCACCCGATGCACGGAAAAGCCGACTTTGATATGATGGAATCTTGAAATTTCAGTAGTTTAGGAGCCAGATGGCCACCCAAACGGAAACTAAAACCCTGCTCCGCGTGCGTCCCCGCGGGTTCTGCGCCGGTGTCGTTCGCGCAGTCGATATTGTGGAGCTCGCCCTTGAAGCATACGGCGCGCCGGTGTACGTCCATCATGAAATCGTCCACAACACCTACGTCGTGGAACAGCTTCGCCGCCGCGGCGCAATTTTCGTCGAAACCATTGAGGAAGTTCCCTCCAATTCCGTGCTGGTCTTCAGCGCTCACGGTGTTCCCCCCACCGTTCGCCAGGAAGCCAAAGACCGCTCGCTGCGCGTGATTGACGCCACCTGCCCGCTCGTCACCAAGGTGCATCTCGAAGCGCTCAAGTTTGCCCGCGAGAAGCGCACGATCATCCTGATTGGCCACAAGGATCACCAGGAAATCGTTGGCACCTCGGGAGAGGCGCCCGACCGGACGCTGGTTGTGGATTCCATCGCCGCCGTTGACGCGCTCCATGTGGAAGACCCCGAGAAGCTCGCGTTCCTCACACAAACTACGCTTAGCCTTTATGACACCCAGGAAATCGTGGCCCGCCTCCGCCAGCGTTTCCCCAAAATCATCGGCCCCGCCAGCGACGACATTTGTTACGCCACGCAAAACCGCCAGGAAGCGGTCGAGCAGGTCGCCAAGGACGTGGACCTCATCCTCGTCGTCGGTTCGCAAAACAGTTCTAACTCCAACCGCCTGGTGGAACTCGCTCAGCGCCTGAATCGCAAAGCCAGGCTGATCGATTCCGCCAACGATATCGATCCCAAGTGGTTGGAAGGCGTCAGCCGCATCGGCCTCACCGCAGGAGCCTCGGCTCCCGAAGTTCTGGTCGAACAGGTCAGCGAGCGCCTTGCCAATTTCGGATTTACGGACCAGCGCGATCTCGACCTGATCCGCGAGGATGTGCGTTTCACGCTTCCTCCGGAATTGCAGTCCATCGCGCCCGCGCCGCGACGCTAAACTGCGGCTCGCGCGTCCAAAGAACTTTGCGCAGTTTTGCCGGGCAGGGAAGTACCCGGCGCAATCCACCGGCGCCCGGCAGTTCCGCTGTAGCGGCCACTTTTAAGTGGCCGCGCCATTGGCCAGGCAAGCGGCCAGGCGATTCTCCGCAGCACAAGGAGCGTACCTTGGCGGTTAAGATCGTTCGTCAGCCGAACAAGATTGCCATCATCGGAGCACCATCCAGCGCCGCCGCCTTTCTTCCCGGAAGCGAAAAAGCACCCGCCGCCATTCGCGCCGCCGGCATTGTCGAACGCCTGCAATCCATCGGCTACGAAGTCGCCGACCTCGGCGATTGCGCGCCGCGCCTGTTCGCTGATGATGACGAACACAAACGCGCCCGCAATATCCCGGAAATTGTCGCTTCTCTGAATGACCTGAAGCCGCGCTCGGAATTGGGTTTCAAGTCCGGCGCGCTCGTGCTGGTTCTCGGCGGCGATTGCACGCAAATCATCGCCATGCTTACCGGCGCTCGCCGCTACTACAAGCACGTAAATCTGTTGTGGGTCGATCGCGACGCCGACCTGAATACGCCCGCCAGCACGCCCTCCGGCCGCCTCGACGGCATGGGCCTGGCCAGCATTATCGGCAAGGGTTCACCGGAACTGGTTCGCTTTTGGGGAGAGCCGCCGCTGGTCCGCGAGCCCGACGCCCTTCTCTATGGACTTGTGCGTGTCGATCCCCCCGAAGTGGATTTTCTCACCCGCTCGCCGCTGCGCCACGTCTATGCCGCGGACATCACGCTCCACGGCGCCGAAAAATCCGCCCACGACGCCCTCGCGCACCTTCATGCCGACACGCGCGAATTCATGCTTCACGTGGATCTGGATGTCATCGCCCAGGAAGAATTTCCAGCCGTGAACGTGCCCGACTCCGGCGGCCTTTCTTATGCCGAAGTTCGCAGTTCGTTTGTGGAGTTTGTAAAGCAGAAGAATCTGCTGGGTCTGGACGTCGCTCAGTACAATCCGGAGAAAGATCCCGACGGCTCAGGCGCGAAGAAAGTCGTGGATTTGCTCGCCGATGCGCTTGCGGCGCGCCTCGAAGCTCTGGCTACACCCGCTGCTCCCGCAGCCGCGCCTGCCTCGGAAGATACCTCTTCGACCACCGCCTGAATCAAGCCGGCAGTTCTCGGCGCGGCGAAATAAAAACCGCGCTCGGCGCCACGCTTTCCGTCAATCCAATCGTAAATTGGCAAAGGATGCAGGTCTTTCCATGCTGCTCCAGCCGGTGATACGCCGTCGCATAATCCGCCTGAAGCTTCTGCAGTTCGTCCCCGACGCTTTTTCCCTTCAGCCCAAAACGTACCACTTCTTCGCTGCGTTCTCTCCAGGCCACCAGGCCCCGCTGCGAGTCTTTCAACAACCTCTCGTAGTCCGAACAGATGGCGGCGTCAATGGTCAGTTCTTCCATGTCTTCACCCTCGCCTTCTTTCGTTTTCGCCGAATCCAACTTTCCGATTTCGGCTTCCTTAAGTTCGATATGCAAAGGCAGAGTGCATCTGAGCAACCATTTTCCTAAGTCCTGCTTTTTGATTACCCTCTGAGAAAGCAGTGCGCTTTTCCAAGCCCGTTCCAGTACCCAAGAAAGTTTTACCTACCGCTCTTTTTTGTAATTCTTACCTGTTTGCCCGGTACCAAGACCATGGCAATCTGGCTCCTAATTGTTCACGTTTTGGCGAAACCGTCTCGGCAATGCATGGGTGTCCGTTTCACCCCTCATGACAAAGGAATTGCATCCCTCTTACCTGAGTGTGACATTTTCTTGTTTCCGCTTATTTACCCTTGCCAGCGTAAGAGATCGTCGCAATACCCGGCCGGTGCTTGATCTCCTCAACTTCTATTTCTAATTCTGGGGAGAGACTCAAATGAAAAATCCAGTTCTTCAAAGTGTCAAGGACCGTTCCAATCGACGTGTGTTTCTAAAAAAAGGCGCAGTTGCCGCAGGCGCTGCGACACTGGGTGTGGGCCTATTTGAAAGAAGGCTTTCTGCGTCTGATCAGGAGGGTCGGGAAGAGAAAAGTGGACGTCTCACAAAGGGAGATGCTGCCTTACTGAGGTTTGCGGCCGCGGCGGAAATCCTGGAGACCGACTTCTGGGTCCAGTACAACGAACTCGGAGGCGTCCCGAATACCAACGAGGTCCCGGGCGGGAGCGGGATCCCAGCTTATACTGCGGCACTGCAGAAGCTGGACATGGACATGCCGCAGTATATCCACGACAACACCGACGACGAATTCACACACCAAAATTTCTTGAACGCCTATCTCGCGTCCAAGGGCGCGAGCACGGTGAGTCTCGAACCCTTTCGCAATCTGCTAGGCAGTTCAGCCACCGGATCTAGTGGAAAAAAGCGGCTTACCAATCTGACGCAGCTCACCGTGGATACTAGTTGGTGGGTGCGGTACCGGAACGGCGACCATAATCCTGATCTGGAACCCAATTTCCAGTTCCAGCAGGCTGTGCCGGATTTGGCCGTCGGGCAGCATACCGCCATTCCTCGCACCAACGCTGATTTGAATGATCCGAACTTCCTTCAAGCGATCGCCAACACCGCAGGTTTTCATTTCGCAACGATTGAGCAGGGTGGCACCAGCCTGTACCCCGCTATGGCGCAAAGGGCAACGCATCCTGAAGTCTTGCGAATCCTGATCAGCATCGGCCCAACCGAGACGATGCATTTTCAAACCTGGCAGGACAAGGCAGGCAATGCCATTCCCCTCACAGCGACCGATCCGGTGACAGGCGTGACCGTGACGTTCAACGATCTGACCAATCCGGCTGTTGGTGAGGACTTGCAGGCAAATCTGATCATGCCTGAACCATGTCCTTTTATCAGCCCGAATCTGCCGAGGTGTTCAGTTATTCGGCCTACCAACACCGAAGGCATTGCCAAGGGCGTAGTCAAGTTCTTGACGGACATGGGCCTCTTCATCGGCCAGTCCAAGGAGTTTTTTGCACTCCTAACCGACCTCGCCGAGGACGCGGATGAGGCCCGTCGAGAGATCGACTAGGCCCATCCTCTTCTTTGTTGACAACTTGTGCTGTGAGGGCACGTCGTTGGCCCGTGCCCTCTTGAAATTCGCCTGCCGGTGTCGCCCACGGTGTTGAGTCTCAGATTTTCCTGTACGCCCCGGCAGTCCGCACACGAATCAGCCAATAAACCATCACAATCAAAATCAGGATCATCGGCAAATTCAAAATCTGGCTCCCCCGAATCGCTAGCGGGAAATGTTGCTGCTTGCCCAGGAAGAAAGAGAACGCGGCGATCAGAAATGCCACGCACATTCGCCACAGATGCCGCCGGATTCGCGGCGCGCCGGTCAGGCCTCTGCGACCCAGCATCCGCACGTCCAGTGTGGCTGCCCACATACTTAAGCACCCGAAAACCAGATAGGGCGCCGCCGGATATCCTTCCTTCAATCCCGTCGCGCTATGCGCCGCTTCCCACCCGAACAGCAATCCGCCGCCACCCGTCGCCAGCGCCAGCATCAATAATCCGTATTCAACGAGGCCCGTTTCTCCCTCTTTGCGCAGCACCGTCAACCAGCCCGTTGCCACCAAGTAGAACGTCACCAGGCCGCCAAAAACATTTCCCATGTTCGGCTTGATGAAAGCCGCGATGCCCGCGCCGCTCGCGGACATGATCAGCATGGAAACGAAAAATACATTTCCTGCCGCCCGGTGCCAGCGGAACCCTTTTCTGAAAATCAGCGCCGCTGTTCCGGAAAGCAATCCGATGCCCGCACCGCAAATATGAAGAAACAAAAGGAGTGAATAGCCCATTTCTTTGCTCCTGTTTGATTGCTCGGTGGACCGCGCCCGTTCAGCGCCGGTTCAGTGCCCGGTTCAATGCTCGTTCAGCGCGCGTTCAACTTCTGCAGCATCACTTCTGCGT
>DASSGJ010000126.1:0-2285 GCA_035693545.1 Candidatus Acidiferrum sp. | reverse complement strand
GCAATGATGGGATTAGCGAGGCGCAGAGCGCCAACCTGCACGCTGAGGTCAACGCGGTCGGAAGGATTCACTCTCCGGGAGGATATCACGAACCGCGACCGCTTGGACCTCGCCCTGTAGCTCAGGCCTTCAGGCCTGAGGGTTTTCGCGGCGAGGGCACGGCCTAGCCCGGGTAAGGGAATGCCTCACCCCTGGAGGGGTGAGCTACAGCGGCCCCGATGAATCTACTCCTTCTTGGCCGACTTCCTCAGCGCTTCTGCCAGCACCCGACCGTCGCGGGTCGCCAGCGTCACTCCTGTCAGAGCCGCAAAGGTAGGAGCTATGTCCGCCGGCGTCGCCGCCTCAAAATACTCTCCCCGCTGAATCCCATAGCCCATGAAGAAAACCGGCACATGCTGGTCATAGTTGTACGGCGTCCCGTGTCCCGTCCCCGTGGCGCGCTTAGTCCTCTCCGGCGAACTGTCCAGCAGCCAGTACGGCTTCTGCAACACATAGAGGTCGCCGCTGCGTCCTGCAAAGTAACTCAGCACCGCTGCCTTCCGCGTTTGGGCGATGGGCGTTGTGCCGTTGCCCAAATCCTCCGCCCGATAAACTGCAGCCACGCCCGGCATCGCCGAAATCGCCTCTAGGACGGCCTTCATGGCTGCCGGGTCCGCCTTCAGGCGAGCGTAGATTCCCTCGGAAAAATAGATTTCATTGCCCGCCATTCTGGCAACGATCGGCTTCGCGTAATTTAGCGGTTCCAGCGCTTTTTCGATCCGCTCTTGCAAGTCCGGCAGGCTGAGCACGCCTGCGTCCGCGCCAGTCGTCTGCATATCCGCAGGAATCGGCGCCACACCGTGGTCCGCGCTCAACGCCACAACGTAGTTTTCCGCGCCCACTTTCTTGTCGAGAAAGGCAAAGAGCTCGCCCAGATCCTTGTCCAGCCGCACCAGAATGTCCTGAATCTCCCAACTCCGCGGTCCAAACGTGTGCCCGACGTAATCCACCGACGAATAGCTCACCCCCAGAAAATCCGTCGCGCCGCCTTTTCCGAGCCCCAACGACTCCACCGCCGTTTCCGCCAATTTCGTCAGATACGTGTCGGCGAACGGGCTGGTCGCCCATTGCTCGTAATAAGCCGCATCCGGCGTCGTGGCTCCTTCTTTTCCGCGCAGGGCGTGAGGGAAATTCGCCGTCCAACCGTCTACTGCCGCGGCCCCGGCAGCCGTTTCGCTGTAGAGATACGCGGCTTTCGGCAGCGAGAGCGACCAGGTCTTCCCGAAATCCTGCGCCACGGGATTTTTCTTCGCGAACTCCTCCACGAAAGGTGCGTTACCAAAAACCGAAGAGGTCACAAGCGCGCCCGACGTATCTATCCAGGTCACGGCATCGCCTTTGTGGCCCGCCATCGTGATCGCGGACCGCGCCTTTATGGAAACCGTGACCACCCGGGTCGCGCCACCGGTTTGAAACTTCAACTCCTCTGCAAACGCCGGCACCTGCATCCTCCATGCTGAATCCCCGCCCTTCGTGCTGCCGCCTGCATACGCTGTGTTCTTCGCGTTCGGGTCGCTGGTGCATGTCACCATCTTTTGCTCCCCCCGGTCCCACCAGGCGTTTGCCACCATCCCATGGCTTGCGGGAAACGATCCCGTCGAAATTGTAGAGTGTCCCACACACGTTTCCGTCGCCGCGTAGGGGTAGGCCGCCGCGCGGAACCACGCGCCTTCCGTGAGTAACCGCTTCAACCCGCCGCTCCATTGGCCGCGAAACTTGTCCACGTAGTCGCCGCGCATCTGGTCCACCACCAGCAGCACCACCAGTTTTGGCCTGGTTGGCTTCTCCGTCTTCTTCACCACGGGTGTTTTTGGAGCCTGAGCACTCGCGCAACCCGGGACAAGACCTATCGCCAACGCCGCCAGCGCCAGCGCCCTGAATATTCTCGATCCCAATTTCATCTCCAGCCCCATGGACCTCTCCTCCTCGAATTCCGCGAAAGTCTAGCACGCCGCCATCACCCCTGCGTGAACGCTTCCCGTTTTCCAGACTTGTGCTAGCATTACGCGAACATGCGTATCGTCGAAAAATCGCAACTGATGTCCGCGGCCGAAATCGACCGCACCCTGCAGCGCCTGGCCCACCAGATCGTCGAAAAAAGCGGCGGCACCAAGAGCCTGGCCCTGATCGGCATCCGCCGCCGCGGCGTGCCGCTGGCCCAGCGCATCGCCCGGGCCATGCGTGGCATCGATGGCGTGGACGTCCCCGTCGGAACTCTCGACATCACCCTTTATCGCGACGACCTC
>DASSGJ010000125.1:0-7694 GCA_035693545.1 Candidatus Acidiferrum sp. | reverse complement strand
GGCATTCCGGGGGGAAGTAGAACGGAAGTTACTCCTGGCGCGCCGAGGCGTCAAGGTTGAATTTGGGAGACCGTGGCGTGGGATTCAGAATAACCGCGGCTGGCGTTTGGGGAGTTCGCGGCCGAAATATTCGTAGGCCCGCTGCGTGGCGACGCGGCCGCGCGGCGTGCGGTCGAGCATGCCGATCTGCATCAGGTAAGGCTCGTACATTTCCTCGATCGCGTCTTCTTCCTCGCTGAGAGCGGCGGCTAGCGTGCCGACGCCGACCGGTCCGCCGGCGTACTTGTCGAGGAGGGCGATCATCAGGTTGCGATCCACTTCATCGAGGCCGTGCTCATCCACTCCGAGCATGCGGAGGGATTCCTGCGCTACTTCGCGGGTGATGCGGCCGTCAGCGCGCACTTCGGCGAAATCGCGGGCGCGGCGGAGGAGACGGTTGGCCACGCGCGGTGTCCCGCGGCAGCGCCCGGCAATTTCCTCGGCGCCGGCTTCGTCCATCTGGATGTTCAGAATTTTCGCGGAACGATGCAGGATGATCAGCAGGTCTTCCGGCTCGTAAAAATCGAGGCGATGCACAATACCGAACCGCGAGCGAAGGGGCGCAGTGATCAATCCGGCGCGCGTTGTGGCGCCAACCAGCGTGAACTGGCTCAAGTGAAACGGGTGAATGCGCGCGCCTGGCCCCTGGCCGATGACCAGGTCCACGCGAAAATCTTCCATCGCCGGATACAACACTTCTTCAACGGCCGGTTGCAGGCGATGAATTTCGTCGAGGAAGAAAACTTCCTTCTTGTCGAGGGAAGTCAGAATGGCGGTGAGGTCGCCTTTGCGTTCAAGGAGCGGCCCGGCGCTGGTTTTGATGACGACGCCAAGTTCATTGGCGATGATTTGAGCGAGTGTTGTCTTGCCGAGGCCGGGAGGCCCGTAAAGCAACACATGGTCAAGAGCTTCGCCGCGGGTGCGCGCGGCTTCGATGGCGATGGCGATGTTTTCCTTTACGCGCTTCTGGCCGATGTATTCGTCGAGAGTCTTCGGGCGAACGCTGGCGTCCAGCCGGGCGTCGTCATCGAGCGGGGCGCCGCTGACGATGCGCTCGGAAGCATGCCCATCGTGGCGCGCAATCGCTCGTTTTTGACTGAATTCCGCCATATTTTCCGCCGACTAGCCTTCTGCAGGATTCCCTGCCGATTCCGCTTCACTTTCGCGCAGGCGTGCTTAGCGCTGCCAGAGTAACACGAAGCAGCTTTTCAAAATTGGAGGTGCCGGCTTCGCGCTTGGCTTCGGCGAGTGCGGCGTCGGCAGTGCGCTCGTCGTATCCGAGATTGAGCAACGCGGATTTCACATCGGCCTCGACGCCCGCCGGTGAAGCAGGAGCAGGCTTTTCCGTCTCGATGGTAACCGCTTCGAGCTTGTCTTTCAGTTCAACAACCATGCGCTCCGCAGTTTTTCGACCGACGCCGGGAATTTTCGTGAGGCGCGCGAGATCACCGGTGCGAATGGCGGGCACGAGTTCTTCGACGTTCATACCGGAAAGAATTTTCAATGCCAGCGACGGCCCGACGCCGGAAGCGCCGAGAAGAAGTTCAAAGAAATGCTTTTCACGTGCGGAGAGAAAACCGTAGAGCGCCAGCGCGTCTTCCCGCACATGGGTGTGGATCAGGAGGGTAACTTCGGCGTGGAGATCGCCGAGTGCGGCAAATGTGGAAAGCGGCACAGCGACCAGATACCCGACGCCGCCGACATCGAGAATGACTTGATTGGGTCTTTTTTCGAGCAGGCGGCCGCGAAGGAGTCCGATCATCGGATGAAAGTATTGCCGCTCGGGCGCGGCGGTGTCAACGCGGGAAGGAGAGATGGATTAATCAGGAGGATGCAGTCCTGGCTTGAAACAACGCGGCAACTTCCGGGTGGCTGCGTTCCCTGGCAAGCGAGAGCGGGGATTTCCCGTCGTTGGTGGTGGCGTGCGGGTCTGCGCCGTGGGCCAAGAGGAGTTTCGCGATATCCAGGCGGCCGTTGGCGGCGGCCGTCAGCAGCGGTGAGTAGCCCGCGGAATAGCGGTAGTTGGCGTTTGCGCCATGCTCGAGAAGCCATTGAACGACGGCGAGGTGGCCGCTGGTGACCGCGCCGGTCAGAGCGTTGTAACCGGAGCCATTCGTAGCGGGGGCGTCGATGTCCGCTCCATGAGCGGCCAGATATTCGACAACTTCGCGATGCCCGAGGAAAGCCGCGAGCGCCACAATTGGAAATCCGTCGGGAGAAAACGAGTTGGCCTGTGCTTGATGTTTTTCGACAAGCTCCCTGACGCGGACGAGATTCCCCAAGGCGGCGGCTTCAGGCAATTCCAGAGCTGCGCCGCTGGCGAGCAGAAAGTCGCGAATTTCGGCGCGTCCCATGTACACGGCGGTCAGGACCGCGGAGACGCCGGAATCATTCCGGGCTGAGGCAAGCGAAGCATCGCCCTCGACGTGGGATTTCACGGCCGCAAGATCGCCAGCCCGAATCGCTTCAAAAAACGCTTTTTGGTCTGACACTCGGTCACCTCAAGTAGCTGCGGACGATTTCTGTGGCGGCTGGTAATGGCCCGGCACCGCGCGAAGCGAAATCGCAATCCGGTTCCAGGAATTAATCGCCGAGACAGCATAAGTCAGGTCAACGATTTCCTTCTCTGAAAATTGCGCCTTTACCGCGGCAAACGCTTCGTCGGACGCGTGCGTGGAGGAAATCAGCGTGAGCGACTCCGTCCACTCGAGTGCGGCCCGCTCGCGATCCGTGTAATAAGGAGACTCCCGCCAGGCATCGAGCCCGTAAAGCCGCTGCTCCGTCTCGCCTACGGCGCGCGCGTCTTTCCAATGCATGTCAATACAATACGCGCAGCCATTGATCTGCGACGCGCGGAGTTTCATCATGTGAAGAAGTTTGGGATCCAGGCCGCATTGCGAGAGATAAGCCTCAAGGTCGAGCAGGGCTTTCAAAGGTTCCTTGGCAAATTTACGGTAATCCAATCGAGTTGTCATGGGGACGACCCTCCATTCCGGATTGGATGTGGTTCAGATGCGATCGGATATCGGCATCCAGGAAAAAAGTAGCGCCCGGATCAGCGGCGGGCGCGATCCTTGCGGACGGCTTCATCCACCAGGGCGTCCAGTTCCGAGCGCGTCAAGGTAACTTCGTCGGTTTCATTTTCTCCGCCGTCGCAGGTTTCGGGAAGCTCCGCGCCGCCGCCCGGAGGAGGGCTCACGTGATAGCGGGCGCGAGCGGCCATCAACTTGGCTACTTCCCGCGTGGTGAGGAGTTGTGGTTCCCCGCTGAGCTTGGCGACGAATGCAATCTTGGCGAAATGCTCCAGCGTCTCCATGCGGAAAAATGCAGTCTGCAAATCGGGGCCGCAGGTGACCGCGCCATGATTTGCCAGGAGCAACGCATCGTAGTGCGGGACGTACGGCTCAAGAACCGCGCCCAGATCCGGCGTGCCCGGTGTGGCGTAGCGCACCAGCGGAATTTTTCCCAGGGAAACAACCACTTCCGGCAGCAGCGCCTGGTCGAGTCCCACGCCCGCCGCCGCAAACCCGGTAGCCGTCGCCGGATGCGCGTGGCAAACCGCCTGGACGTCCGGGCGCATGCGATAAAACAGCAGGTGCATTCCGGCTTCGGATGAGATTTTCCGGTCTCCCTGCAGATGCCGCCCGTCCATATCCATAATGACGAGGTCTTCGGGCGACAGCATGCCCTTGTTCATGCAGGTGGGAGTGGTGAGAATGCGATTGGCATCGAGCCGGACGGAAAGATTGCCTTCGCACGCGACGATGTGCCCGCGTTCGTACATCCACCGGCCCACGAGGCATATCTCGCGCCGGTAGCGTTCTTCAAGCCTTGCAGAAACTTCAGGGGTCGAGTCCGTGGCCACTGGGCGGACCCTTTCCTCGGCCGAGGGGCAGTTCGAACCGAATCGAAATGTAAATATACCGTAACTTCTGGCAGAGAGAGTACGCCGAGCGGGTTAGAAAGCCAAGCGCAAATTAAGCGTAAATGCCGCGCAGCTTCAAAGCGGTGGCCACGCGGTCAATCGCCAGCATATAGGCGGCGATCCGGTTATTTACCTTGTGCGTTTCGGCGTAGCGAACCACTTCGTCGAAAGAGCGTTCCATGACGTCTAGTAAACGCTCGTTGACTTCGCTCTCACGCCAGAAGAAGCCCTGGCGATCCTGGACCCATTCGAAGTAACTGACGGTCACTCCTCCCGCGTTGCCGAGAATATCCGGCACGGTGAAGACTCCCTTGGCATCAATGATGGCGTCCGCCTGCCAGGTGGTGGGACCGTTGGCGCCTTCGCAAAGAATCTTGCATTGCACCTGGTGGGCGTTCTGCTCGGTAATCTGGTTTTCGATGGCTGCGGGAATGAGCACATCGCACGGCTGGAAAAGAACGTCGCGCGAGCTCATCTTGGTGCCGCCGCCCGGGAAGTCCTGCAGCGCCTTTTTCTGGGTGTAAACCCAATCGATCACTTTGGGAACGTCAAAGCCATTTTCGTTGTACAGCCCGCCGCCGATATCGGCGAGGCCGATGATTTTGTAGCCGGCTTTCTTCATCAGGTCGGCGGCAAGCGAGCCGACGTTGCCGAAGCCCTGAATAATCACGCGGGTGCTCTCTTTTTTCATTCCGAGCTTGGCCAGAGCCTTGTCCACGCAGATCATTACGCCGCGGCCGGTGGCTTCGCGGCGTCCACGGGAGCCGCCAAGTTCGATCGGCTTGCCGGTAACGACCGCGGTGGTCGCCTGGCGGGCGTGCATCGAGTAGGTATCCATCACCCAAGCCATGGTCTGCTCGTTGGTGCCGACGTCCGGCGCGGGAACGTCGCGCTCTGGCCCAAGCCAGTCGGAAAGTTCGGCGGTGTAACGGCGGGTCAGGCGTTCCAGTTCGCTGCGGGACATCTTGCGCGGATCGCAGATAATGCCGCCCTTTGCGCCGCCGAAAGGAATGTCCACCACCGCGCATTTCCAGGTCATCCATGCGGAGAGAGCGCGAACTTCGTCAATGCTGACGTCCGGGGCAAATCGAATGCCGCCCTTGCCGGGACCGCGTACCGTCGAGTGCAACACGCGATAGCCGGTGAAAACTTCCAACTGGCCGTTGTCCATCCCGACGGGGATGTACAGTGTGATTTCCTTGTCCGGATATTTGAGATAACGATAGACGCCCTGTTCGAGTCCCAACTTGTTGGCGGCCACCTCAAAACGCGCTTCGGCGTTCTGGTAGACGTTCATCTCTTCCGGTGCAGGCGTGTGAGGCATGCAAAATTCTCCTTTGCCAGGACAGCTCGTGGAGCGGCCGGCTGTACAAAATAGTTCGCCTGTATGATTCGCGCAGGCGTGAAAAGTGAGGCCAAAAAGGAGGTCGCGGGCGGGCTACCCACCCGCCGGGCCCGAAAATTGGCCGGGAGGCCAGTATACGAAGGTGAATCACAGAGAGCAAGGCGACCGGCCGGAGGAAATGCCGCGAAGGGTTGCGAATCCACCAACACTTCATTGACGCGGGCCCATTCGCCCAATAGGATTTGCAAACACGATGAGGCGATATTTCTGGATACGAACCAGGCTGTTCTTACGGCAAGCCCGCTGGGGCTTTGCGTTGATCAGCGCATGGTTTCTGTTGGGAACGCTGGTCTTTCATTATGCAGGCGGGTTGCGTTTCCGGGATGCGGTTCTGAACGCGGTGTATCTGGAAAAAAGCCCGGGCGAGCTCTGGGATCTGTATTCATTCTGGGGCCAGTGCGTGCTCTTCGGGATCGTGATTTCCATTTTCTTTTTGCAGGCCTTGCAGCGATACAACCCACAGGAGGGGTGCCGCATGCTGGCTGGCGAGCTGAGGAACCATGTGATCGTGGTGGGCTACACGCATCTGGGAGCACGCGTGGTTGAACATTTGCGCGAGTCTCACCTGCCCTATGTGCTGGTGGAACGCGACCCGGCGGTGGTGGACGATCTGGTCCGGCTCGGCGAACCGGTGGTTGTGGACAACGCGAAGGAAGAATCAACGCTGGTTGACGCGGGGATCGCCCATGCGCGGACGGTGGTGGTAGCGACAAACAATGTCGAGACGGCGCTGCTGGTCACGAAGAAAGCGCGGGAGAGAAATCCGAAAGCGCACATCATTGTGCGTTGCTATGTGGACGAGTTCGCGGAAATCTTGGAAACGCTCGGAGCGAACGAAGTGATCTCCAGTTCCAAGAGCGCCTTTGCGGGGATCGCGCCACGGCTGGCAGCGAAGTAGCGCCACTTCCCTTCCGGGGATGCCTTTGAATCGTAGTATCTGGCGCGATAGTACGAGGGACTGACCTCGACGCTAATCATCGGAGAACGTCCCGTGTGCCCCGGATTCCTTGTGAGTGTGTTGCGTTGTTGTCGCGGGTCACGTCGTTTGCGTGAAGAGCACCTTGATGGAAGTCACTTTGGACCCCTTGATAGTAAGATCAATCTCGCTCGTTACGAAGACTTTCAGAGCCGAAGTGTCCTCGTTCGGGTACGCTCTTTTGAATCGCGCTATCTCTTCTGGACGCATTGCTCGCTGCCACTCAGACTTGTACACCAAGCGATCTTGTTTGTCTTCGGTTGGTTTGCCAAGAATCTGCGTGATCGCATCTCTTGTGAGTCCTAATCGCAACCCGGACGGCGTTGAAAGCTTGTTGTTGACCGCAGAAGTACCGAAACAGCGACTGTCCGGTTTTGGCGACCGATAAATCTGAAATCCGGAAAGCGTCCCGCTCCAGTCCTCAAAAACTAATACAGTATGGTCAGTTCCCTCAGATTGATAGCAGCGTCGAGCTATACTCTCATCAGGAGACGAGATAATCCTCGCTCCACCTAATCTAGTGACGACGGAGCTAATCTCATCCTTACCCAGGACAAAACCCAAGACCTCCCGACTCTGGGATTCAGCGGCACTGTCTTCGCGTTTGGCACTAGCATACAGAGAAAATGAGACAAGGAGCATGAATGACACAACCGCTAGATGTAGAGTTTTAGGGGTTAACTTCAACTGTGCCACCTCCGCAGTCCGCGATGCGCTTCCTGTCATTCGCATCTTTGGCGATAATGCACCCATGCGAGGCTTCGCCTGGGTGGGTCGTACTATCCGCGTGAATTAAGAACGAATCGGGATCGCGGTTCTGCGGAAATCCTCCGCTTCTCCCGCCCTGCCTCCGTAAAGGAATCTGGGGCTTGCCAAGGGGTCCGTTGACAGCTGGTAACAGGTCATACGTTCCGACTGGGATGGGGCCAGCGGAAATACAATTCGGCCCGGTGGCGCATTTGGTCCCTTGTGCCTCGGGGTTGTTCTTGCCCGGTCCATAACCAGAATAGCCAGTCACGTCGACTACTTTGTTGCCGGAGCTATCCTTGCAAACCAAGTGCCCCGTCGACTGGGAATAAGTGCACGTGCAGCTATACCCCGAAGGATCGTCATAATTGGTTGGACCGTTGAAAACGTAAGCGTAGAAATTCACGTCTCCACTGAAGAAGCGGAGTTGATCTTCCGAAAGGAACTTTCCAGTTTGCGGGTCGTAGTATCTGGCGCGGTAGTACGACGCCTCGACCAGGATGGTTTGTCCCACCATCCGGCTATTGTGGCCCAATTTCTTCCACCCGGCCCGGTTGAATTGAGAGAAGGGCTTCAGCACAGGCTGGCATGAGCGGTAGCAA
>DASSGJ010000124.1:0-9021 GCA_035693545.1 Candidatus Acidiferrum sp. | reverse complement strand
AAGTTTTTTCATTGCCTCTCTCTTTTTGTGATGCAGATTTCGAACACAATTCCGGGAAATGCGTGCCACCCCGTTTGGCAAGTTATGTGGAGTCTCTTACGGCTATATCAATCCAATGTAAATAGTCTGTAACAATCGGTTCGAATGGCTGCCTATCCCCTGCAATTACAGCAATTTACGATTTGTTACAGCCTACCCATTTGGACTCGAGAACCACACAACTTGGAAGCTTGGATGGAGTGGAGCTTCAATCGGGTACGCTAAAAGTGACTGCTGAGGGGGGATTGCCCAAACCAATTTGGCAGGGAAATGAGCTGTGTTTGCGGCCTAACCCTTGGGAAAACGCTGGCGCCCGTCAGCGGTGTTCGCCCATCTGATACGCAAGCATGATCTGCGTCAACTTGTATTGGTATTTCGCGTCGGTGTCCTGGAGGTCCGCGTCGGTTTTCTGCAATTCCGCCTGGCTGAACTCGACGATCGAACTCAATCCCAATTTGTACCGGGCCTGCGCTAACTCCAGAGCAAGATTTGCCTGTTCCAGAAGCTGCTGAGTCACCGACAGCCGCGCGTACGCCTTTTGCGTGTCCAGCCAACTGTTCCGAACGTCCCGGGCCAGGTTGTCTTCCAGATCTTGCAGTTTTCTGCGCTTCATCTCGGTTTCGAGGTCGGCGCTCTTGGCCCGCGCATTGAACAGGAAACCGTTGAAGACGGGAATGTTGATGTTAACGCCCACCCCGCCGTACCAGCTTGGGATATGGTCGTCCCTCGCCGGAGCCTGACCCACCACTCCCGCGGCATTTACCGTCGGCCACCAGAGATCATGCTCGGAGCGGCCGAATTTCTCCGCGGAAACCACTTCGTTCTGCATCGCCTGAATCTCCGGCCGCTGCTGCATAGCCTTCTGAATTAATTGCGTGGGTTCAAGCAAGGGCGGCGCCGATGCTTGCTGTTCCGGCTCCACCGTTCTGAAATTTTGCCGGTCCGGGTATCCCAGGATTGCGGAAAGGGTGGAAAGCGAAGCTTCATAATTATTATTCGATTCAAGCAGCAGCAGCTTCGCGCGCGCAAGGTCCACCTTGCTGAAGCTCAAATCCAGATCAGAGCGAAGCTTCGCATCGGTGAGCGCTTGCACTTGATCCACCAGCGTTTGCCGCGTTTTTACCGTATCTTCGGCCACCTGCAGCAGTGCATGCGTTTCCAGCGTGTTGTAAAAGGCTTCGTCGACCGCAAGAATAATGTCCTGCTGGGTCGCGAGTGCATTCTGGTCTTCCGCCTTGGCATGGAACTGCGAACTGGCCACGAGGTTCGTGGTGCGCCCGAAGTCGGTGATCAATTGAGAGACCGTCGCGCCTGCCGCGGCCCTCGGAAACAGAATCGGATTCGTAAGCGATCCGGCCGCGATTCTCGAACCAGGATTCGAATCCACCCCCGTCACGCTCAAATTCACATCGGGCATCAGCGCCGACCGCGCCTCTCGGACAAATTCCCGGGCTTGCAACGCGCGCAGTTTCCCCACGGTAATCTGCGGGTTGTTTCGCAAGCCGATGACTTCGGCTTCCTGAATCGTCAGTAACTTTTCGTCGGAGTTTGTCGCCGCGGGGCCGGCTTTGGAGGCGCCGGGTTGTTCCTGCGCCGACCCGCACGCAGTCAGCAAAGTGAATAGTAGCGCCAGACGCTTCGCGGCCTTCACGATGCCACCTCCGCCGTCTCCGCGCGTTTTCTGCCGTGAATCACCAGATAAACGGCCGGCACCAGAAATACCGTCACGACCACAGAGACGCCCAAGCCGCCAATCACAGCCCGGGCCAGGGGCGCATACTGCTCGCTTCCAGCCTCCACGCCCAATGCCATCGGGATCAGCCCCAATAGCGTAGCCAGCGACGTCATCAGAATCGGCCGTAACCTCACCTTGCATGCCTCCACCACTGCCTGCTGCAAACCCATTCCGCGTTTGTGCAATATGCCCGAAAACTCCACGATCAGGATACTGTTGGACACCACGATGCCGGTCATCATGATCACGCCCATCAGCGACATGATGTTCAGCGTCGTGTGCGTGAGGAAAAGAAAAGCCACCACGCCCGCAAGCCCGGGCGGAATCGCCGTCAGAATAATGAATGGATCGATGAACGAACGGAACTGCGCCATCAGGATCAGGTACACCAGAATCACCGAAAGCACTAACCCTACGCCAAATCGGAAAAACGATTCGTTCATTCCCACGACCGCGCCCTGCACCCGCACCAGGGCGTTCTTCGGCAGCTTCAAGCTCTTCACAATTTGATTTACTTCGCTGTTCACCCCGCTCAGGTCTTCGCTTCTTGGCATCACGTAAACGTCGATCACCCGCCGGATCATGTAATGGTCCACTTCGGTCGGCGTGTTGATCGGCTCAATCTTCGCCACCGATTGCAGCGGCGTATACTTCGCGGACGTTGCCGCCCGTAACGGAATATTGCGGAAGTCGGACATGGTCATCGAACCTACTTTGCTGTTGGAATATTGCACCGTGAGCATATAGTTGTTTCCACTCTTCGGATCAATCCAGTAACTGGGAGCGATCATTCCGTTTGAGGTCAGCGCGGTGATGACGTTGTCCACCACGTCCCTGGGCGTGAGCCCGAGCAGGCTGGCTTGTTTGCGGTCAATGTTCAGCTCCAACCCGGGATAATCAATGTCTTGCGGGATCAGCACGTCGCTGACCAGCTTTGACCCTTTCAGTTGCAGCGCCAGTTGCCGCGCGATGTCATTCCCTTCATTCAGATTGTTGTCGCTCACCTGAATGTCCAGCGGCGCCGGCAGTCCCTGGTTCACCACCGAGTCCACTAACCCGCCGGCCTGGAAGTACGCGCTCACCTCCGGCAGATCCGCGGCCAGTTTCCGCCGCACCCGTTCCATATATTCGTAGCTGCCCACCTCGTGTTCCTCTTTCAGGCTGACCTGCACGAACGCGGTGTGCATGGCGGAATTGCTGGTATAAATTGCCGAAAGGTCCGGCGTGATGCCGATATTCGAAACGATCATGTCCAGGTCGCTCTTCGGGATAACTGCGCGGATCTCCTGCTCTACGTTCGCAACGTATTTGTCGGAAATTTCAAGGCGCGTGCCTGTGGGCATTTTCAGGTTGATTACGAATTGCCCGGGATCCGTTCGCGGAAAGTAAGCCCTCCCGACGAACGGGAAAATGCCCGCGACCAGCAAAACGATTCCTCCCAGAATGAACAGCGCTGTCCGGCCGGGTTGCACTAAAGCCCGCGTCACCCATTTTTCATAGAAGCTCAGTAGTTGCTGAAATTTCTCGTTGAATGCGTGCACCAGTCTCGGCAAAAGCCCTTGCGGCTTCTCGCTGGCGCCTTTCTCTCCATGGGCCGCGTGTGAATCCAGGCGAATAAAGTACGCGCAGTAGAGCGGGACCACCGTCATCGCAAAGATGTACGAAGCGAAAATCGAAAGCACCACGCCCAGCGCCAGATCTGTGAACAGATATTTGCTAACACCGTAAAAAAACGTGACCGGGAAAAACACGATCGACGTCGTGGACGTTGCCGCCAGAACCGCCAGCGCCACCTCCATGCCTCCCTTTTCCGCGGCTTCGCGTGGCGGCGCACCGTTTTCCATGAACCGAAAAATGTTTTCCAGCACCACCACCGAATCGTCAATCAACCGCGAAAAGGCCAGCGCCAGCCCGCCCAGCAGCATCGTGTTGATGGACCCGCCCATCCCGTTCATCACCAGGAAGCAGGTCAGCGCGGAAAGCGGGATCGAAAGCAACACCGCGAACGTAGCCCGCGGACTGCCCAGGAACAGCAGAATCATCAGACCCGTAAGCACCAGGCCGATGCCGCCCTCTTTCAATAAGTTTTTGACCGCGGTTTTCACAAAGACCGACTGGTCGAACACCACGGCGGTTTTCAACGTCACCGGAATATCCACCAGGTCTTTAATCGCCTCTTTCACTCCGCTGACGATGGCGATCGTATTGCTGTCCCCTCCCTGCTTCAGAATCGGGATGTACACGGATTTCTGGCCGTCGATCCTCACGATATTCGTCTGGATTGCCCCCGCATCCTCCGCCTTGCCCACGTCCGCGACCAGCACCGAACCAAGCCCCACGCTTTTCAGCGGAACCTGGTTAATCTCCTCCGCGTGCGGCACCTGGCTGTTGGCGTAAATGTTGTAGTCGCGATTCCCGATGCGCACGTCTCCCGCGGGCAAAATTAAGTTCGAGCTGTTAACCGCGGTCACCACGTCCATCAGGCTCAGTTGGTGCGCCTCCAGCTTGACCGGGTCCACGAAAACCTGAATTTGCCGGTACGTTCCTCCAAACGGTTGCGGAACGGACGCTCCCGGCACATTGGCCACCTGGTTTCTTACCTGGAACTGCGCCAGGTCCTTCAACTGCGTTTCGTTCAACCCCTGCCCCTTCAGCGTCAACAGGCAAACCGGCAAGCTCGAAGCATCGAACTTCAGCACCACGGGAGGCAATGTTCCTGGCGGAAGGCGTCGTAGGTCCGCCATAGCTAGATTCGCAATGTTGCTCAACGCCGCGTTCGGATCCGTTCCAGGCTGGAAATAAATCTTGATCAGGCTGACGCCGGTTAACGAACGCGATTCGATATGGTCGAAGTTGCTGGCCAGCGTGAAAAACCGCTCGAAAGTATTGGTGATGTCCGCTTCAATCTGCTGCGGCGGCATCCCCGAATAGAACGTCGCTACCACCACCACAGGGATGTTGATCTGCGGGAAGAGATCCACCGGCATGCGAACCACCGTGGTCACGCCAACCACCGCGACCACCAGACAGACCATGATGATGAAATATGGATACGCCAGCGCAAACTTCGGCATTACGCTTCTCCCAAGGTGCCGCTGCGGTCGCCTGCAAATTGTTTCTCTCGCATCTTGTTAACACTCCCGAATTCGCGCCAGGTCCTTACGTCAAGTGGCTTCACAACGCCTCCTGCGCCGCATGCTTTTTGCCATGAACCACCAGATAAACCGCCGGGACCAGAAAAACAGTCAAAACAAGCGACGCACCCAACCCGCCGATCATGGCCCGAGCCAGCGGCGCGTACTGCTCGCTGCCAGCTTCCAATCCGAGGGCCATCGGCAGCAGAGCAAGCAGCGTTGCCAGGGATGTCATCAGGATGGGCCGCAGCCTCACTTTGCAGGCTTCCACCACCGCCGCCTTCACGTTCATCCCGCGCCCCTGCAGAATTCCGGAAAATTCCACAATCAAAATGCTGTTGGATACCACGATGCCGGTCATCATGATCACGCCCATCAGTGACATGATGTTCAGCGTGGTGTGCGTCATCCACAAAAACACCAGCGCGCCCGCCAGCCCGGGCGGAATCGCGGTGAGAATGATGAACGGCTCAATGAACGAGCGGAATTGCGCCATCAAAATCAGGTAAACAAGAATGACGGAGAGCAGGAGCCCCACGCCGAAACGCGTGAACGATTGATTCATCCCCACCACGGCGCCCTGCACACGCACCCGCGCGTTTCTCGGCAGCGACAGCCCCTTGAGCATTTGGGCCACTTCGCCGTTCACGCCGCTCAAATCCTCGCTCTTCGGCATCACGTAGACGTCAATCACCCGGCGGATCTGGTAGTGATCCACTTCCGTCGGCGTGTTGATGGGATCGATCCTGGCCACCGATTGCAGCGGCGTGTATTTCGCGGAATTGTTCGCCCGCAACGGGATATTCCGGAAGTCGGACATGGTCATCGAAGCGATCTTCTCGTTCGAATACTGCACCGTAAGCATGTAGTTGTTGCCGTTCTTCGGATCGATCCAGTAGCTCGGCGCGATCATCCCGTCGGAGGTCAGCGCGGTGATTACATTGTTGACCACGTCCTTTGGACTCAACCCCAGCAAGCTGGCCTGTTCGCGGTCTATATTCAATTCCAGGCCCGGATAATCAATGTCCTGGGGAATCAGGACGTCGCTCACCCGTTTCGAGCCCTTCAGTTGCAGCGCGATGTCGCGCGCAATGCCGTATCCTTCGGCCATGTCGTTGTCGCTTACCTGAATGTCCAGCGGCGCCGGCAGTCCCTGATTCACCACCGAGTCCACCAGTCCGCCGGTCTGAAAATACAGGCTCAGCTCCGGCAGGTCGGACGCGAGCTTTCGCCGCAATCGTTCCATGTACTCGTAGCTGCCTACGGCATGGCCTTCCTTCAGATTGATTTGCACAAACGCGGTGTGCATCGCGGAATTGCTGGTGTAGATCGCTGAAATATCCGGCGTAATCCCGATGTTGGATACGATCATTTCCAGATCGCTTCGCGGAATTACCGAGCGGACCTCCTCCTCCACCCGCGCGATGTATTGGTCAGTCACCTCAAGCCGTGTCCCGGTGGGAGCCTTGATGTCAATCACGAATTGTCCCGGGTCGGTGCGGGGGAAGTAAGCGCGCCCCACGAAAGGAACTGCTATCGCCGTGGCCAGCGTAATTCCGCCGAGGATGTACACCATCGTCTGCCCCGGCTTTTCGAGTACCCGGCTCACGGCCTTCTCATAACGCTCCAGCATCCGCTGGAAGGACGCGTTGAAGCGGTGCACCGCGTGGGCGAGTATGCCACGGGGATCTTCGTGGATCTCCTCCCCGTGCGCACCCATCCGGATAAATTGCGCGCAGTACAACGGCACCACGGTTAACGCAAACACGTACGAAGCAAAGATGGACAGCACCACTCCCAGCGCCAGATCGGTGAACAGGTAGCGGCTGACTCCGTAAAAAAGCGTGACCGGAAAGAAAACGATGGAGGTCGTGCAGGTTGCCGCAAGGACCGCAAGCGAGATTTCCATCCCGCCTTTTTCCGCCGCCTCGCGCGGAGACGCTCCCTGCTCCATGAACCGGAAAATGTTCTCCAGCACCACCACCGAGTTGTCAATCAGGCGTGAAAGCGCAAGGGCCAGGCCGCCCAGCAGCATGGTGTTGATGGAACCGCCCATTCCGTTAACCACCAGCAAACACGCCAGCGCGGAAAGTGGAATGGACAGCAGCACCGCAAACGTGGCCCGCGGGCTCCCCAGAAAAAGCAGAATCATCAGTCCGGTCAGGATCAGCCCGATGCCGCCTTCTTTCACCAGGTTTCGCAGCGCGGTCTTTACGAAAATGGACTGGTCGAACACCACGGCCGTTTTCAAAACATCCGGAATATCCACCAGGTGCTTCGTGGCTTCCTTCACGCCGTTCACAATCGCGATGGTGTTGCTGCCGCCGCCCTGCTTCAGAATCGGAATGTAAACGGACTTTTGTCCGTCAATGCGCACAATGTTCGTCTGGATCGCTCCGGCATCTTCCGCTCTGCCGATATCAGCGACCAGAACGGATCCCAGCCCGACGGATTTCAGTGGAATCTGATTGGCATCGTTCGGCGTGGGCACCTGGCTGTTGGCATAAATGTTGTAATCGCGATTTCCGATGCGTACATCGCCCGCAGGAAGAATCAAGTTGGAATTGTTGACCGCGCTGACCACATCCATCAGGCTCAGCTGATAGGCCTCGAGCTTGGTGGGATCCACGTAGACCTGAATTTGCCGGTATGTTCCGCCAAACGG
The DNA here is from genome assembly GCA_035693545.1 of Candidatus Acidiferrum sp. Taxonomy (GTDB): domain Bacteria; phylum Acidobacteriota; class Terriglobia; order Acidiferrales; family UBA7541; genus Acidiferrum. Next base: position 1,448 of record DASSGJ010000124.1, on the reverse strand, counting down.
CTGCGGCACAGAAGCGCCCCTCACGTTGGCCACCTGGTTCCGCACCTGAAATTGCGCCAGATCCTTCAACTGTGTTTCGTTCAGGCCTTCGCCCTTCAGCGTAATCAGGCACACCGGCAGGCTGGATGCATCGAATTTCAGGACCACCGGCGGCAGTGTTCCGGGCGGCAACCGCCGCAGGTCCGCCATCGCCAGATTTGCTACGTTGCTGAGCGCCGCGTTGGCATTTGTTCCCGGCTTGAAGTAAATCTTGATCAGGCTCACGCCGGTCAGCGACCGCGACTCGATGTGATCGAAATTGCTCGCCAGCGTGAAAAATCTCTCGAATGTGTTGGTAATATCCGCTTCGATCTGCTGCGGGGGCATGCCGGCATAAAACGTCGCTACGACGACCACGGGAATCTTGATCTGCGGGAAAAGGTCCACGGGCATCCGCGCGACCGTGGTCACGCCGACCACCGCCACCACCAGGCATATCATGATGATGAAATACGGATACGCCAGGGCGAACCTCGGCATTACTTCGCCTCCGCCCCGCCCGGCCGGCTGGGATCGATTTCCTTCGGGGCCACCTTCATCCCCGAGCGGAACTCATTCCGGCTTCCGACCACGACTTGCTCCCCATCCGTCAACCCACCGCGCACTTCAACGCGCGTGCTTCCTTGCAAACCCAACTTCACTTTCCGTTCTTCCAGGATGTTCTTTGCGTTCACCACCAGGACGCTTCCCTCACTCGCGTCCGCCCCCAATTCAACTGCTTCCAGCGGAACGGTCAGGATGTCCCGGTTGTCGGGCGGAGCCACAACGGCTTGCACGTACATTCCGGGAAGAAGGCGGCCATCGGAGTTTTGAAAATCAATTTCCGTTTCCATCGTTCGCGTCTGCGGATCCAGTGCATCCGCAAAGCGCGACACCTTTCCGACGGAGTCCGCATTCAGGGCCTGGACGTGCACCTTCACCGGGTCGTTCAGCCGGATCTCTCCGGCGATTGATTCCGGAATCGGTAAGACCAATCGCAGCACGGAAATTTGGGCGATGCGCACCACCGGTGTTGACTGCGTGCTGGATGCTGTGCCCGCGGCGATCAACGAACCTGTATCCGCGTATCTCACCGTTACTACTCCCGTGAATGGCGCCACAATTCTCGTGTACTGCGACAGCGCCGCGTACTGCTTCGCGTTTGCTTCCGCTACTTCCAACGCCTGTTGCGCCGCGTTCAACGCCGCCTCCGCGCTGGAGACCTGCGCTTCTCCTTCCAGATCCTTTGCCTGTGCGTCGTCCACTTCCTGCTGCGCCACCAGGCCCGCCTTCTGCTGCGCGGCTTGTTTCAACCGCTCGTACATGGCATGCGTGGCGCCGTGAGCGGACTTGGCCCGCTCAACATCTCCCCTCGAGCGCAGAATTTCCTGCTTCGAGCGCCGCACCGCGGCATCGGCTCCGGCCAGTTC
>DASSGJ010000123.1:0-14319 GCA_035693545.1 Candidatus Acidiferrum sp. | reverse complement strand
CGGATACCCCGCGCCGCGGCGGGAGCCGGAAAAAATGGGCGCGACGGAGGCGATTATTGCATTACTGGAAGCGCATCCGGAAACCGTGATGGTGACGCTGGGGCCGTTGACGAATGTGGCGCTGGCTCTGGAGAAGAGGCCGGAGATTGCGAAGAATGTTAGCCGGTGCGTGGTGATGGGCGGCGCGCCGTGTTGCGAAGGGAATGTTACGCCGGCGGCGGAGTACAACATCTGGTGCGACCCGGAAGCGGCGCGAGTGGTGGCGCGGAGTGGGTTGCCGGTGGAAATGGTGGGCTGGCATTTGTGCCGTGGGGAAGCGGTGCTGAATTTGCAGGAGATTGAAAAAGTGATGGGATTTGGGACGCAGGTTGGGAAATTTGCGATCGAGTGCAACAGCCGGGCGCAGGAAGCGTTTCGTGTGCAGACGGGGGAGGATGGAATTTCTTTGCCGGATCCGGTGGCTATGGCGGTGGCGCTGGAACCGTCAATTGTGACGTCGGCGTCGGAACATTTCTGGGATGTGGAGACGGAGAGCGAGTTGACGCGGGGAATGACGGTGGTGGACCGCCTGAATGTTGCGGGGGATGAGAGGAACCGCGAGGTGTGGGCGGGGCAGATGGAGCGGGGCCGGAAGGGAAAGATTGTCTGGACGATTGACAATGCGCGGTGGAAGGAAGAGTTGTATGCAAGGCTGAGATGAAATGGAGTTGGTTGTCGTTGCGGCTTTAGAGGAGCTGTGGGTTGAAGTCCTTCGGGGCGCCTGCCGGCGGCAGGCGCCCCTCAGGATGACAACTTTTTGTTCATAGTGCCGTAGGAAAGAAAAGCAGCGTCCACCTGAAGGTGGACGCTACGGTTGGTTTAGAAGCTGAAGATTACGCCGCCTTCGCTGCGTAGATCGCGCCACTCGTGCTGAGGGATGCCCTCAAACAGCGGATAACGCGGCAGGCCGGTTGCCGGATTGATTTCGGTCGCCGTGTTGGCGCGGGTCCGGTAAAGCGACTGCTCGAAGGCGAAAGAGACCCACCTGTTGAGTTTGTAGTTGAGGGTGCCGACGCTCATGTCGCTGCGTGCGCGCGAGCTGTTCGCAGCGGAGGTGTGCAAGAGGTCGCGGGTGTTGGCCTGATCGGTGCCGTACATCAAATAGAGCGACCAACCGGCATGGCGGCCTTCGGGGTCGTGCCCAAACCAGCGGGAAAGGGGCAGACCGAGTTGCGTGAAGCCGCCCTTGGCCCGGACCGGAAGCTGGGGAATGGCCACGGGAGTTCCGGCAGCGTTTACGCCGAAGAGAACGGTCGAAGCGCCGTCGATGGAACCTGCGCTGGCGAAGACGGAGGTGGCGGTGCCTGTCGCGTTGAGGTTCGTGGGAGTGAAGCCGCCGGTGGCGTTGTAGTTGGAGAAGAGCTGGCCCGCGAAATAATAGCGCAGGTCGCTACCGCTGTAGTATTTGCCGATGAGAGTGGCAAAGCGGGTTGGCAATTGCCATTCAAAGTCCCAGCCGTTGGTGTCGCTGCCGACACGAACACCGGTCGGAAAAGCGGTTTGAAACAGCTTGGGATCGTATGCGGTGTCCGTTTGTGCATTGATGCCGGTGGCGAGGGGAACGGCGGAGCCGAGGACGATGGCGGTGCGATGGCCCTCTTCAAAGCTGAAGATGAGCTGCGCGGGAGCCACGCCGGGAGAGTTGTCGAGCTTAAATTGACCGACGATGCGGCCTTCGACCTGGGGCGTGTTGCTGTCCGGGCCCTGGCGTTCGCCATAGCCTAACTGGTTGGAAATGTTAGCGGCCGAGGGCGTGTCGCCGATTGCGGGCAGGACGACGGCAATTTCCGGCATGAGCTGGAATCTGCCGAAGTCATGCGTGTAGCCCGAACGGAATTGCGGAGCGCGCTCATAGGGATCGCCGAAGGCGATACCAAGGCCGGTGGTTTCCAGCATGTTGGGCAGGGTGGAGGAAGCGAATGGCGTCCAGTCCTGACCCATCACGGCGGTGAGGGTGTTCGTTTCGTTCAGCTTCCAATCAATGCGCCCGTAGGCCAGGCGAATGGACGGGTTGGAGGAACGAATCGAAGAAAGGTTGCGGTTGTCGGAACGGTTGAAGTTTCCTTCAAAGTCCATTTCGAACTTTCCGGTGACGGTGACGCTGGAGCTCGGATCGAGCCACTCAAAGTTGCTGCCGAACCGCGTGGAGCGGGCCTTGACGTGGAACTCTGGCGCAGAGTTCGGGCCGGTGTCGCCGAGGAAACCGGGAAGCGGGAAATCATCGCCGCCGGGCGACGAACTGTCGTGAATAAAAGTGGCTTTCAGGAAGCCGTAGGGAGTGAGTCCGATAGGCCCGAGTTTGATGGCGGGCTTCAGGTCACCCTTGGGAATGCCACCCACCGGGAACACACGGACAGGATTGGCGGCGGAAAGAGTGGTCGGCGAGACAGACGGCGCCTGTTGCGGCGGCGTTTGTCCGGCCGGAGTTTGCGGCTGCTGGTCATCCAGATCGGCGGAAACCGCGCTGGCGGACGGAGGAGCGGCGGAAGCGGGTGCGCCCGCGGCAGGAACACGATAGACGGTGGGGACCACGCTCGCGGGAGCCGAACTGCTGGCCGAAGCGTTTACGATACCCGGCGCGCCCATCATCTGGTTGTAATCGGTTTGCGAAATGACACCTTTGGAGAGAAGAAGTTTCGCAAGCCGTTGATCGGCGTCGCTGGCAGACGACGCTTGACTGATTTGCGCAACTTCTTCCGGAGTGAGAATACCCTTCGCCTGGAGAACGCGGACGAGCGGGCTGGCAGCCTGCGAATCTGTCGCTTGCTGCTGAGCGGCCACATGTCCGGACCAGGCCAAAGCTAGAGCGAGAAGTACAACGAGATACACCACTACCCCACGATGTTTCCCGAACATTACGAACACCCCCCTGTGACCCACATTTGGTTTGTAGGTCAGGTAATCGAACACGAACGGGCCTCAAACGCCCCGTACTTAATACTGGTAGGCGGCAGTTGTCAAGAAATGGTTTGCGAAATCAGGAAGAATTGAGGGATCTGCGGGCGAAGTGAGGGAGTACTGGGAAGCGCCGGACACGGAGGCATGCGGAACTTGATTAGCGAGAAGAGAAGCTAACTGGAAAGGGAACACAAACTTTTCGCAAAATCCGTTGCCGTACGTTTCAAATCCGAAGATAGGACGGCGGGAAAGTGGGCGGGTAGTCAGGAGGATAAACTTTTTGACGCGGGTAGCGCGAGATGTGATAGAACGGCTACTAATTTCGGTCTGAGGGGACTTCGCACGAGGTTTGACCGAAAAACGGGTACTCAAAACGAGGCAAAGTCCATGAATACTTTCCCAGTCCTGCTGGCGGCGCTTTGCGTATACGCGATTGGCTACCGGTATTACAGCGCGTTCGTGGCCGCCAAGGCTTTGGCGTTGGACGACCGGCGCCAGACACCGGCGCACGCGTACGAGGATGGGCATAACTATGTGCCGTCGCCGAAATGGGTTTTGTTCGGGCATCACTTCGCGGCGATCGCGGGAGCGGGGCCGCTGGTGGGGCCAACGCTGGCCGCGCAGTTTGGATTTGCGCCGGGGTTCCTGTGGATTCTGATCGGGGCGGTGCTGGCGGGCTGCGTGCAGGATTTCATCGTGCTGGTGGCATCGGTACGGCACAAGGGGAGATCGCTGGCGGACGTGGCGCGGACAGAGGTGAGCGAGTTTACGGGATTGGTGGCTATGTTTGCGGTGCTGCTGATTTTACTGGTGACCCTGGCGGGGCTCGGAGTAGTGGTGGTGAATGCGCTGTCGAACAGCCCATGGGGCGTGTTCACGATCGGGATGACGATTCCGATCGCGCTGCTGATGGGATGGTTCATGTTCAAGAGCACGCCGGGCCAGATCAAAGTGGGCGTGCCCAGCACGGTTGGCGTGGTGCTGTTGCTCCTGAGCGTGTGGGGCGGGCACTGGTTCGCGGGAACGCAGTGGGCGGGGTCGCTGACGTTCACGCCCCACCAGATCACCTGGCTGATGGCGATTTACGGATTTGTGGCGTCGGTGCTGCCGGTGTGGCTGCTGCTGGAGCCGCGGGATTATTTGTCCACTTATGTGAAATTGGGAACGATTGCGCTGCTGGTGGTCGGGGTGTTCGTGGTGCATCCGGACATCAAGTTCCCGGCGTTGACGCAATATGTGCATGGCGGCGGGCCGATTATCAAGGGCACGCTGTTTCCGTTTCTGTTTGTGACGATTGCCTGCGGCGCGATTTCCGGATTCCACTCGTTGGTGAGTTCCGGGACGACGCCGAAGATGCTGGACAAAGAAACCGACGCGCGGTTCATCGGATATGGCGCGATGGTGGCGGAGAGCCTGGTGGCCGTGCTTTCGCTGATCGCGGCCTGCTCGCTCTTCCCGGGCGATTATTTCGGGATCAATGTGCCGGCGGATGCGTTTGCAAAGCTGGGGCTGCACACCGTGAATCTGGATCTCTTCTCGAGCGAAGTAGGAGAAAAGCTGGCGGGGCGGACGGGCGGAGCGGTTTCGCTGGCCGTGGGCATGGCGCAGATCTTCCGCGGGATTCCCGGAATGGCCAAGCTGATGGGCTACTGGTATCACTACGCGATCATGTTTGAGGCGCTGTTTATCCTGACGACGATTGATACCGGGACGCGCGTGGCGCGGTACGTTTTGCAGGAACTGATGGGCAAAGTGCACAAGCCGTTTGCGAATCACGCCTGGCAACCGGGGAATATGATCACCACATTTTTTGTGGTGCTGGGCTGGGGCTACCTGATTTATACGGGGAATATTTCGACGTTGTGGCCGCTGTTTGGAACGGGGAACCAGCTTCTGGCGACGATCGCGCTGGCGGTGGGGACGGCGTTCCTGATCAACATGGGCAAGGCGAAGTACGCGTGGATTACCGTGGCGCCGATGCTGTTTGTGGGGACGACGACGCTGACGGCGGGGGTGCTTTCGATCAAGAATATTTTCTGGCCGTTGACGAAGAAGCCGGGATTTGTGTTTCAGGGGTATCTGGATTCGACGCTGATGGCGATTTTCGTCACGGGCGTGGTGCTGGTGCTGCTGAATGTGGCGCGGCGCTGCTGGCAGACGCTGCATGGGGTGCCGATCCCGAAGGAAGCGTTCGGCCCGCAGGTGGCGGGAGAAGGGTTGCCTTCGAGCGGGTGCTGTTAGGCGGGAATGCTTATTAGAAATTAGAAAATCGAAAATGGAAATTGGGAAGAGATCCCGGGTGCTGCTTGGCGACGCCTGGGATTTTTTTGCCCGAGGAGAGAAGAGTTCACACAGAGGGCACTGAGGGAAGAACACAGAGGGCACAGAGAAAACAGTGAAGATAAGGATAAAGATAAACCAGAGACGCGGAGAACGCGGAGGATCGCAGAGAAGAGAAGATTAGAATGTCATTCCGAGCGGAGGGAGGAATCTGCTGTTCACGGAAAAGAAAGAAAAAGCAGGTTCCTCACCCCGTTCAAGAGGCGAACGGGGTTCGGAATGACAAGTTGGTGGAGTTTGCCCTCGTTGACAGAAAATGGCCGGTCGGGGGACCGGCCATTTCTATTTCACGGGAAAAAGCAGAGCTACTTGGCGCTTTTGTTTTTTGGAGAGGCTTTTTGCAGCGTGGCGAGCAGCATTTTTGCGCTGGGCGGGACCTGCGCGGCATGCTTAAAGACAATTTCGCTGGCCATGATTTCCTTGCCGTAAAGTTTTTTGTTGGCGTTGTTGTCCGCGCGGAGAGTGGAGCCGTCGAGAGAGATGCCGGCGAAGAGGCCGCGAGCGCGGGAGTAGGACAGGATTTCGGCGCGCAAGGCGACGTCGCTTTCGGCGGACGCGGTGCGCCCAACAGGACCCGCGGCGGCGCTGGCGTCGCCGCCAAGCTTGACCTTACTGTCGAGCATGCTGGTGGCGGAGCGGGGGCTCATTAAGAGGAGGACAAAGTCGGTGGCGTTGCCGCCGAGTTGCAGGCCGGCGCTGCCGCCTTCAAGCGCCATCATCGTCGGAGGGCCCCACGGGCCGTTGAAATGGTCGCCGGCGCGGCAGGTCATGACGCCGCGGCCATAGCTGCCGCCGAAACCGATGGCGAATTTCAGGACGGAAGGAAGGATGACGACGCAGTCGGCCTTGTCGAGGATGTCCTGCGGGATGCTGTCAGGAGCGTCGAGAATTTCCTTGAGGACTTTGCCAGCGTTTTCGACGCGGCTTTCTTCTTTGTCCTCTTTTTCCTGCTTGTCCTGAGCGATGGTGGGGAGCGCGAGCAGGGAGAGCAACGGGATGCCTAACCAGATCTTCTTCATGGATCCTCCTGAGAGATAGAGACAGCTGAAACAAATTCAAGCAAGTATGCGCTGCATACGCGGGCGGAGCTTGCGTTGGATATATCCCAGCGCGTGGGTTTCTTTTTTCATACCTTTTATTCGATGGAGTGGCAAGGAAAAAGGTCAGGAAAATTTTGAGGGGCTCAGGGTTCGAAGGAAGCGGTGTAGGCGGCGATGTCAATGATGTCGTAAATGGAAAGATTGGCGACGACGGGCTTCATCTGGGCGAGGTTGGCGCCGTTGCGGGCGCCGCTTTGCATGTCGTAGAGCTGGCGGACGATGTAACTGGGAGAGCGCCCGGCGATGGAGGGAACGTTTTTGAGGCCCTTGAGATTCGGGCCGTGGCACGCGGAGCAGATGATGGTTTTGCCGTTGGCGCCTGTGGTGACGAGATTCTTGCCGCGCTTGAGGCTGCCGGGAGGAACGTAGGCGATGAAGCCGGAAGAGTCGTCGCGGAGTTCGGTGCGTTCGAGATTTTCCGGGGTTTCAATAATGCGGTCGCCGATGGATTCCATTTCGTGGGGAGTGGAGACGACGAGCATCCAGCCTGCCACGGTGGTTTTGGGGACGAACTTGGCTTCGACGACGCGGATCCATGGCTTCGGTTTGAGTGCGGCGAAGTAGTTGGCGGCGGCCTGGATTTCGTCGTCGTGGGCATTGGTGGCGACGCCGATCATGTTCGTGACGGGTTTCAGGTCGGGGTCGGAGCCTTTGCGGGCGCCGCTTTTGAAGTCGGCGAGTTGCTGGACGATATACGCGGCGGAGAGGCCGGCGAGGCTGGAATTTTCCGGGCGGCCCTGGCCGTTGGGAAGGTGGCAATAGCCGCAGGCGAAGACATCGGGCTTGCGGCCGTGGGCGACGATCTCGGGCATGGCGGGATGCGTGGACGGGTGCCAGTCGGGGGCGTTGAAGAAGTCGTGGACTTGGGGTTGGGTGAGGGCGAGCTTGCTGCCGGGAACGTGGAAGAGCGCAGTGTCGTCGGGCTCTGCTTTTGCGGAGGATTCCGGGCCCGGCGCTGGAGGATTGACGGCGAAGGCCCAATAGGGCGGCGGGTCGAGGGGCATTTGCGAGCCCGCGGATTGCGTCTGGCTGGAGCTTGCGGCGGCGAGTATGACCGCTCCCAAGATGAGGGTGGGGGCGACGAAATTGAGCTTGCGGTAGTTCACGCCGAGACCTCTCCGAGGGCTGAAGGCTGCCGGGATTTTCGTGAGGCGCTCATTGGCCGCGGTTTGCGCCAATCAGCGCGACGGCAATGATGCAATCTTTGGCGGAGCGGTTCTGCCAGGCGTGGCGAGTGCCGTTCTGAATGACGCAGTCGCCCGCTTTGAGGAGGACTTCCGCGCCGTCGTCGAGCTCGAGAACGACCTCGCCGGAAAGAACGACGTCGAAGTCCACGGTGTCGGTGGTGTGCATACCGGGATGCATCGGTTCGAGGACTTCGACCATGCCGGGAAGTTTGGATTGAATTTCGGCGAAGGCGGCGGGGAGATCGGTATTTTCCGGAATTTTGCTGGTGCCGGGAGGAATGGAGAAGAAGGCGAAACGGAAACCTCCGGCGGGAGGGAAGTAGCGCGGATGGGGAGGAGGAGTGCCGTCGCTGGGGAGTTGCGGGATGGAGTCGGAACCCCAGAGGCGGTGGAACTCGAAGCCGGGCAGAAGGGAGAGCGTAATTGGCTCGACTGAGGAGTCTTTCACAAAGATGGATTTGCCGGAGGAGTTGCGGCCGGTGATGACGCAGCGGATGTTCATGAGGAAGGCTCCTGGACCAGGGCGAACGAGAAGAGAATATAACGCAGAGTACGCTGAGAGCACAGGGCTTGCAGAGACGGGAAGAGAAGAGCTGGCTTGAAAGCCAGCGCTACATGGAAGAAGGAAGAGAAGTCAGACGGGGAGGGTTTCTGGAAGAGGCTTGGGTTTTGGTTTGAGGAGGCGAGCGGGGAGCGGGGAAGCTTTCAGGGATTCGCCGACCTGGCCGACGACGCTTTCGCGGGAGAAGGGCTTTTGGAGAAAGAAAGCGTCCTGGAGGAAATCATCGCCGGGAGCGGATTGCTCGAGGTAGCCGGTCATATAGACGATTCTGACGTGCGGAAGGACCGATTTGAGGCGCTGGGCGAGCGCGGGGCCGCGCATCTTGGGCATAACGATGTCCGTGAGTACTACATCAATGGATTTGCCGTAACGCCCGGCAAGTTCGAGAGCTTCGGAACCATCCTCGGCAGTGAGAACCCGGTAGCCGGCGGACTTGAGAAATTCGCAGGCGAGTTCGCGAACTTCGCGCTCGTCTTCTACCACAAGAACGGTTTTGTTTCCGGCGACGGTTTCGTGCGCTTCGGGGAGAACCACTCCCGTGTCGAGCTGTTCGAAGGTTTGCGGCAGATAGACACGGAAGCGAGCTCCGTTTCCCGGCGTGGAGTCAACGCGGATGAAGCCGCCGCTCTGCTTGACGATGCCGTAGACCGTGGCGAGGCCAAGGCCGGTGCCCTTGCCGGGTTCCTTCGTGGTGAAGAAAGGCTCGAAGATGCGGGCTTTGGTGGCGGCGTCCATGCCGTGGCCGGTGTCGGAGACAGCCAAAACAACGTAATCTCCGAATTCGACCGAGGCGTGAAGGCGGGCGTTGTTGTGGTCAACGAAGAGATTCTGGGTTTCGATGGTGAGCTTTCCGCCAAGAGGCATGGCGTCGCTGGCGTTGACGGTGAGGTTCAGCAGAACCTGCTCGAGCTGGCTGGGGTCGGCTTTGATGCGGCCGAGCGAATCGCCGAGACGCAGGCTGAATTCGATGTCTTCGCGAACCAGGCGGCGAAGGAGCTTACCCATGTCGGCGATGAGTTCGTTGAGGTCGAGGACTTTGGGCTGAAGAACCTGCATGCGGCTGAAGGCGAGCATCTGGCGGGTGAGGGAAGCGGCGCGGTCGGAGGTTTTGCGGATTTGCTGGCAGCTCCGGTAGAGCGGTTCATCGGGCTGCAGGCGATCGAGGAGCAGATCGCTGTGGCCGCGGATTACCGTAAGCAGGTTGTTGAAGTCGTGGGCGACGCCGCCGGCCATGCGGCCGAGAGCTTCCATTTTTTGCGCCTGGCGGAGCTGGCCTTCGAGTTGTTCGCGCTGAGCCGCATTGTGCTCCAGGGTGTCGCGCATCCCGTCAAAGGCGCGGGTTAATTCCGACAATTCATCGTGGCCGCTGGCCTCGAGCGGATATTCCATATCGCCGCGCGCGAGGGCATGGACTCCCTTGACGAGTGATTCGAGGGGGCGCGTGACGGTGTCCGAGATCAGGAAGATGAGCACCGCGCCGGCAATGATGGCCATCAAGCCCAGGCCGAGGAGGAGGCGATTGAGGCGCTGGAGGTAGGCATCGGCTTCCCGGTGCGATTTGAGGACGATGATATCAGCGACGGGCAGCAGGCCGGGGGCGAGTTCGATGGAGCTGGCGTGATAACGCTCGTCGCCCAGGGCCAGCTCTGTGGGTACAAATTGGTAGGGAAATGTGCGGGCGAATTCCGCTTCCTTGAGCATCGGAAGGGTGCTGACCGCAACTTTACCTGCTTCGCGGAAAATGATGTCGCTGGAAGTGATGCGGGCGAGATCCGCGGCGGCGCGTTCGCTGACCAAACGGCCGACCACAACAAAGCCAAGAAGAGTTTTCCGGGAGTTGTTTTCGTAGAAGGGCTGAAGAACTACCTGATAAAGGCTGGTGCCGCTGAACCACCAGCTGGAAGTATCTCCGCGATCGATGGAGCGGGAGACCAGCTCCTGGGCAGCGGAGATGGTGAAGGAGGAACTGGTGGAATGGAGGGCGACGATTTTAGCGTTCTTGTTGACGAGAACGAAGAGATTGCAATCGTCCGATTGCCAGGGATCTTCGCTGGCGTCGCGAATGGCGGTGGGATCGCCGTTGCGCATATAGGCGAGAGAGGCGAGCAAATCGGCTTTGCGGCTGAGAGAAGTTTTTTCCTGGCGATGGACGGCCTGGACGGTGAGCGTGGCGTTTTGCGAGTCCAGTTCGATCTGGCGCTCCACCTGGGCCTGCGCGTTGCGGCGAACGACGAGGAGGGTGAGGCTGGTGAGCGCGGCGGTGAGGAAGATGAAGGAAAAAAGAAGCTTGGTGCGAAGGCGCAGGGAACCTGTACCGTGTCGCAGAAGGTCTGCGACCGAGCGGCTGGGCAAGAGCCGGGTGCGGAACTGGGCGTACGTCACAGGGCGAGTAGATTACGGACGGCGGGTTCCAGGCCAAATGGGCTAGAAGTACCGTTTGCACGGTACGAAAAGTAACTAGTAGGCGTGGTAGTAACGACCCAACCTATTGATAGGGCTGGAGTTAGGGGTACTGCCTGCGAGTGTAGCTGAAATAGACAACTTCAGAATTCAGGCAGAAGCTGAGTTTTTTCGATTTGCACGGCTTGCAATTTATTCGGATCTAGATTCAAAAGACGAAGAACTGTCGGCGCGATCTGGGTGGTTTGCACGGCAGTGTGAACTTCGTGCGCGGAAAAATTGGGATTGGAAAGGACAAGCGGGACGTGAGTGTCGAGATCCTGAAAGCTGCCGTGCTCGGCGATGGCGGAACTTTTGGGGTTGGTGTAGATGACGCCGAGCTCTGGTTCGACAACAATGTCCGGCGCGCGGGAATCGAGTTCAGGATCGGGGAAAAGCAGGCGGAGAGCCGCCCCGGAATAGATGCGGGAGATGTGCGTTTCAGCCTGGTGAGTGACAAGAGCGGCGACGGCATCGGAAGTTTTTGCCGGATCGCGAAGCCAAATGAGAAGAACGTCGTCGCCGGAGCACTCCGCGACAAGATCCTTGCCGAGGGAGTTGAGAACGCCGGGGATGAGTTTTTCGTCAACAATACGAACACGAGTTGCGTCCACGGGAGTCTGGCCGTGTTTGGCGGTCAGGATCACGACCGTGGAGGAAGAAAGATTTTGCGCACGAAGGGCGTCGAGAATTTTGGCGATGGATTTGTCGGTGTAGTCGAGCGCGGAGGCAAGAGCGGCGCTGGGTGTTCCGGTTGCATCGAGATAGCCCATCCCGGCGCGCAACTTCTGGCCGACGGTGATGGCCTGAAAAGTCATGCCGAAGACGGCAGGAACCGGGGCGGGATGTTCGCCGGCGTGATCCTTGCCGGCGATTTCGTTGAGGATCGCCTGGAGGCGGAGGTCGTCGAAGGCCTCAATTTTTTCAAGGCTTTTGGAGGAACGGTTGGCGTGGAGTTCCGGAACGAAAAGATCGTCGACGCCGCGGCCAGAGGGTCCGTTCACAATTTCGTAACTGGGCTGTTTGTCGGCCCAGGCGGTGCGAAGGCCGGCGGCGTGGATGACTTCGAAGAGAGTGTTCACGCGGAGAAGGTCGTGAGGATAGACGGGCGCGCAGTTGCGGGCAGGATCGAGCGGGAGTTTGTGAGGATCGAGGCCGCCGCCGTCAATGGCGTCGGGATTGACGTCGATGGATTCATCGAGGGGGATTTCCGTGCCTTTGGTGGCGCATTTGGAGCCGGGGGGAGAGAGTTGGCGGTCGTAGCTGGTTTCGTAGTACACGCCGGTGGAGAAAGGAGAACCGCCGGTGACGATGGAGAGAATACCGGGGAAGGAATCGGAGGGTTTGGAAGTGGAGGCATTCAGATAAGTGATGCCGGTGCGCTTGATTTGGGCCAGCGCGGATCTTGGATGGGACCGGACATAGTTTTCGAGGTCGAACGCGTGAAGGCCGTCAATGCCGAGGATGAGGACGTGAGCGATTTTGGGAGGAGCGGTGGTTTGAGCAAATGTTTCCGGGGGCGCGAAGAGTGCGAAGGGAGAAAAGAGCGCGAGTGCTGCGAAGAGAGTTTTGAGGGAACGATTTGTCGGCACGAAGGTCTCCCGGCTCAACGATGGGCGGATTTGCAGCCAAGGCGAATGTAGGCGGGACTGGCTAAACGCAGGATAAATGAAGGAAATGTAAGGAAGGCGCGGAACCAGGTTAACAGCCCGCCAAAGAGGGCGGGCGAAAGTGGCAACTGCGGCGGAACCAGAAAGTGGTGAATGCGAGCGGCGCGAGTTTGATGAAGTGTTTGCGCAGGTGAACGAGTGCGCGATTCTGAATTTGCGCGAAACGCCCGGCTTCGCGGGACATAAATAGGACTTCGAGGCAGCGCGGGTAACGGGAAAGCTCGTAGCGGCGCAGGGCCCGCGTCAGGTTGGGGTGAGACTGAAGGCATGAGGCGAGGACGACGGCGTCTTCAATGGCGAGGCATGCCCCCTGGCCGAAGTTCGGGCTGATGGGGTGCGCGGCGTCGCCGAGGATGGCGACGCGTCCGACGACCCAGGGCAGTGTGGCGAGGCGGTCCTGAACTTCGGAGTGGATTAAGCTATCGGCGTTGGCGATGAGTTCGGGAACGGGAGCGTGCCAGCCGGAGAAAAGTGTTTGCAGAGCGGCGCGTTCGCTGAGTTGGCCGGGGAAAAGGGCGTTGTTGGCGACGGCATACCAGTGGATGCGGCCGGGGCCGAGGCGGAGAATGCCGAAGCGTCTGCCGTGACCGTAGGATTCGGAAAAATCACCGTCGCGTTCGAGGCCCAGGTGGCTGGCGTCGTTTTCGTGGTCAAGGTAAGTGACGCCGCGCCAGACGCTGTAGTTGCGATTGCGGAGCTTGGATTTGAGGCCGAGAGATTTGCGGACGGCGGAGTGGATGCCGTCGCAGGCTACGACGAGATCGGCTGCGACCGAAGTGCCATTTTCAAAGTGGAGAAGGACGGAACCGGGGCGCTGCTCGAGGCTGGAGAAGGAATGGTTCAGGTGGACCGAACCGGCCGGGACAGAGCGAGCCAGCGCGGCTTGGAGTTCGGCGCGATGAACGGCGAAGCCCGGGCAATCAGTGCCGGGAAGAGGGAGGGTTTTGATGCGGGCGCCCGAAGCGTCTTTCATCAACAATCGGCGGAGAGAACGGCCGCTGGTGGCGAGGCGAGTGAGGATCTCCGGGTCAATCTGCTGGAGGGAGCGGACCGCGTTGGGCCACAGGCTCATGCCGGAGCCGATTTCTTTGAGTTCGGTGGCGCGCTCGTAGACGTTTACTTCAAAACCGATTTTGCGAAGAGCTATGGCGGTGGTGAGTCCGCCGATGCCGCCGCCGATGATTGCCGCACGTTTCACGATTGCCCCCAATCGTTATGACCGAAAATCGAACCCTAGTAAAGCGAGTGTTGTGGAACCAGGCGATAGAGCGCCCTTTCTGTTGGATGCGGTCTGCGCTGGCCCGGTTCGGGTGGAGCGGCCCGAAACCGGGTCAGGCAGAAGAGACGCGATTCAGCGCTTGCGAACCTTGTCGGCAACGAGAACCGGGTTCGGCGTGCTGGTGAAGAGTAAACCGCGCACGGACACGGTATTGCTGTCCGCGAGGCCGGTTACGCCAGCGACGTTTTCGAAGTTGGTGTTGGAAGAGGTCTGCACCTGAATGGTGCTGATGCCATTCCCGGTGAAGAGGCCGGGAAGAGTGCCGATGTTGAAATTGTTTCCGGCGGGAGCGCCCGAAACGGTTGCGGTGAGCCGCGTATCGCGAAGGCGGACGCGATCTGTGGTAACGGTGATCGCCGCAGGAGCGGGCCCGCCGGTGAGGCTGACTTTGCGCACCTGGACCGTCTGGCCGGGGATGAGTTGCGAGGTGTCGGTTGAATTCTCAAAAGCCTGCTGCAAGGCAGAAGGAACGGAAAGGCCGTCGGTATCCACGCGGAACGAGGTGAGGCTGCCGGTGGTGGTAAGCTTCACGGTGATAGGGTCGCCGACGGAGACGTTGGTGACAGAGCGCAGTTCGTCTATGACAACCATTTCGAATTGCGCCGGACCGTCGATCTTGGAGATGACACCGTCGAGTTCGTCGTCGCCTGCGGCGGTGGCGTCGTCGTGCAATTCGATCTTCCTGGCGAGAAACGAGCCGGAAGCGACGAGCGCAAGATCCACGTCCACGGATTGGCCGTTGATCAGGCATGCCGCGTTGGCCGTGGTGCACTGGTCGAAGCCTTCGAACTGGGTGTTGCCGTCG
>DASSGJ010000122.1:0-3588 GCA_035693545.1 Candidatus Acidiferrum sp. | reverse complement strand
CCCGCCGTACTCGGGATATAACGATTTCAATGATGTGGATATTGCGCGGCTGAAGCATGCCCTGGACGACATTCACGCGACCGCGGAAGCGCACCATGCCAGGATGGCCGTCATTCTGATTCCCACATCGAACGATTTTGTGCGGCTGGAGAAGTCGGGAATGAATCGGCTGGGACCGGTGGTGCAGGAGTGGGCCAAAGAGAAGGGAGTTCCCGCCAAAGATCTTTTGCCGGAGATGGAGGCGCGTTCCGGAGGGAATTTTCACACGTTTTTTCTGAGCTGCGACGGGCACTGGACGCCGAAAGGCAGCAAAGTGGCGGCGGAGATTCTGGAGCCGTGGCTGGCGCGGCTGAACGCAATGCCAGCGAGAAACTAAGGTAGCAAGCGTCATCTCAACGTCTAAGATTTTCGCTATGTTGAAGCTGAGATCCTTCGGGCGCGGAAAGCGCGCCCTCAGGATGACAAGGTATTTTTGTTGAGCGACAGCGGCGAATTGATCGGCCGTCGTGAGGAATTTGAATTAGGACGGTTTTTCGATTAGGAAATTGCCGAGGACGAGGCAATCCATCTGGCTGCGGGAAAACGTGCTGTAGGCATTGGCCGGGGTGGTTACGATCGGCTCGCCGCGCAGATTGAAGGACGTGTTGAGGACCACGGGAACGCCGGTGGCCTGGCCGAAGCGTTCGATGAGGCCGTAATAGAGCGGGCTTTGCTCGCGATAAACCGTCTGCACGCGGGCGGAGCCATCCACGTGGGTGATTGCCGGAAGAGTCGCGTGGTGCTCGGGCTTTACCGGCGTCACATAGAGCATGTAGCGCAGCGGATACTGATTCACCGAGTCGCCCAACTCAAAATAGTTTGGCGCGGCTTCCGCTACCACGGACGGGGCAAACGGGCGATACGGCTCGCGGAACTTGATTTTCGAATTGACGATGTCTTTCATATCCGCGCCGCGGGGATCGGCGAGGATGCTGCGATGGCCCAGCGCGCGGGGGCCCCATTCGAAACGGCCCTGATACCAGCCGACCACTTTGCTGTTGGTCAGAAAATTCGTGGTGCGGTCCAGCAACTCGTCGGTATTGGCGGCTTCGTGATAAGGGATGTTTTCCTCGTCGAGGAACGAACGAATCTCCGAAGCGCCGTATTCCTGCCCCCAGTAGGCATGCTCCATGCGGAACGACCGCGGCTTGCCGAGCACGGAATGGTAGGCCCAGAGAGCGGCGCCCAATGCACCGCCGGAATCCCCCGCGGCCGGCTGAATGAAAAGTTCGTCAAAGCCGGATTCGCGCAGCATTCTTCCGTTCGCCACGCTGTTCAAGCCCACGCCTCCCGCAACGCAGAGCTTCTTCAGGCCGGTTTGTTTGTGAAGATTTTTGGCCATGCCGACCAGAAGATCCTCGGTGACGCGCTGGATGCTGGCGGCGATGTCGGCGTAATGCTCGTTGACGCGGCATTGCGCGATGTAGTCGGCGGGCTTTTTGCCGAAATATTTCGGGAAGCCCGTGGATTCGGTGAAGAAAGGAGTCTCTCGTGGGCGAGGTTCACCGAAAAGTTCCACCAGCTTGGGCGTGTACATGCGGTCGGTGGCGTAGTGGAAGCAGAAATAATCCATGTCCAGAGAAAAAGAGCCGTCTTCGTTCTGCTTGACCGTCTTCCAGACCTTGTCTACGTAGCGCGGGGTGCCATAGGGCGCCATGCCCATCACTTTGTATTCGCCTTCATTCACTTCGAAGCCGAGGAACGCGGTGAATGCGCTGTAGAGCAGCCCGATGGAATGGGGAAACTCGATTTGTTTGGTCAACTGGATTTGTGTGCCGCGCCCGACACCGGAAGCCGCGGTCAGCCATTCGCCAACGCCGTCCACGGTTAGAATCGCGGACTCTTCAAAAGGCGAGCAGAGAAACGCGCTGGCGGCGTGCGAAAGATGGTGCTCTGAAAAAAGCACTCGTTCGCGAGGAATCCCCAGTTCCGACTGGAGGGTGCTGGCGATCCAGAGCTTGTCCAGCATCCAGCCGATCATGGACTCGCGAAAGACTTTCCAGGATTGCGGGTAGGTTTGCAGAACGCTGATCAGGAGCCGGTCGAGCTTTTTGAACGGGCGCTCGTAAAAGACCACGTAATCCAGGTCCTTTGCGTCAATCTTCGCTTCGCGCAGGCAAAACTCGATGGCGTGTTTGGGAAAGCCAAAGTCGTGCTTGACGCGGGAAAAGCGCTCTTCTTCGGCTGCGGCAATAAGCTGGCCGTCGCGCAGAATCGCAGCGGCCGCATCGTGGTAATAACAGGAAATTCCAAGAATGTGCATCAGCTATTGCCTGTGGGCCCAATCCATGTCGTGAACTTCGGCGGGATGCTCAATCCAGGTCGAGGGGCGGTGCTTGATGCGCAACGGGTCGGAAAAGAGGCGGACAACCAGGCCAAAGGGCAGAACGGCGACGGCGTAAATAATGGTAAGCACGACGCGCGCCTGGAAATTCCCAATCTTGTGGGCCAGGCGTTTCCATGCGTTCCAAAGCGCTTTCAGGTTTTCGGTAAAGGGATTGGCCATAGCAGCGCGATTCGCCTAAAAGAGGGCGTAGACGAACGGCGCGAGAGCCGAGCTTTGTCCCAGAACGATAAGAACGGCGGTGAAAAGAACCACCAGGATGACCGGCAGCATCCACCAGCGCTTATTGCGCGCAAAAAAGGAGAGCAACTCTCCCGCGATGCCGAGCCGGCGCGAAGCCGTACTGAAAAAACCCATGAAATCTCCCTCAGATGCAAAATGGACTGGAGGCCCGAACTACTAATTTAACATACGGGTCACTTTGCGGCAAAGCGTACTCCCGCAGATTTGTTCAAAACTTGTCAGCAGCTTTTGTGACTTTTGTGGCGGCTGCGCTCGTTTCCGCTTACTCGGCTGCTTTCGCGGCCAGCGCTTCGATTACGGCGATGTTTGGCAGGAGTTCCGCGGACAGGCCATGCCGCGATTGCAGATAACCCGGCGAGTTGTAGGAAATCCAGGTCTTCCCGGCGTCATCCTCGGCCACAAGAATCTTGAGGGGCAAATCAAGCGCGACGCTCGGTGACGCCAGCATTAGCGGAGTCCCGGCCTTCGGATTACCAAAAATCAGCAGCTTGGTGTTTGGCATCTTCAGGCCGGCGGTTGCCGCCTCGCCGCTGTGATCCACCACCGCGAACAATTTCACGCCTTTCGCTTGCAGAATGCCCTGCAATTTGGCCACTGTCTCGTCCACCGGGCGGTGGCCAGGTATGCGCACAATTCCATTTTCCGAACTGGTCGCCATGGGATTCTCCTGGCTCATAGATGCGTGAATGAGGGTCTCGGATTAGCGAAAATTAGGTGTTCAGCCGAATGTAAAGGGTAGCAGTCCCTCATCCGTTGTGTGTTCAACTGGAAAATGACGGGAACAGAACACTGCTTCGCGGTGTCTGAAACACTGTGCGGCTTTTCGGCGTATCTTCAGGGCGTAGGCTCGTTTCTTGTATACAACTTCGCGTGCCTTCCACCTCTCAGAGGAGCGCCGCCTATGGCAGTAGGGGAATTTGTGCCTCGTCGTCCGGAGCGCCGGAGGGCGCCTCGGTACACCT
>DASSGJ010000121.1:0-7090 GCA_035693545.1 Candidatus Acidiferrum sp. | reverse complement strand
TTGGTCGAAAACTCGTTCTGGTTTCCAACAATGAGCGGGAGTTTCGCCGGGTTCCGGGCCTCCACGTTCTGAACTGGGCCGTGTAACGCCAACCCAAGCCCGGGAACTCTGAAGTGGGTTCTGCTAATTTGATCTCGTAGCGGAAACCGACGGAATACACAAAGGGCCGGAGGCTGGCGCTCCCGGCCCTTCGTTTCCTACGAGGCTTTCTTGCCGCTAGCGGGGACGCAACGACGGACGCGCGGCGGCAGGTCTCGGACGGAATCTCATCCGCGGCATCAGCGGCGGCGGCACATGCCGCAGCGCTTCTCCACACGCGGGACAATGCTCGGAGCCGACCGCCTCCGCCCTCATCCAATTCCCCTTCACTTCACATCGTGGATTGACACACTGAACGGTGGAGCCCGGCATCATGGTCATTCTGAACTCCCTCAGCGGCCACCAACTCACCCTGCGGAGGTGAGCCCATTTGGCGGCCAGAGATTCGACGAACGGGCCGAGCGAACCAGCAAATTCTCGCCCCGCGTACTTGTGGCGTCAACAGAAAACCACCCCAACCGCTTGTGGCTGCCAAGAAATCTGTGGAAAATTCGCGGTTCGCAATCTTCCTCCGCCCCTCTCTAGCCGCTTAGTGACACATTCCCATCCGCCGCTCCCTTGATAGAAATTCCCTCCGTCTTACGTAGTAGAAGTAAGAACAGCCAAGTCTAAAATCAGCTCTCACAACGGAGGTAATCATGCCCAATACCACCATCAATTTCAGTGCGGGCGGCAATATGCCCTCTCTTCCCAACCTGCGGGGTGTCGGTTCCAAAATTCTCATCCTCGCTGCGGCCATTTTTGGCCTGATCTTCTTCTTCTCCAGCGTCATTTCGATTCCGACGGGCCACGTCGGTATTCCAACCCTCTTCGGCCGTGTCACCGGCGAAACCCTCGGAGAGGGCATCCACATCATCAATCCCCTGAAATCTGTCGAAAAACTCTCCATTCAAACGCAATCCGTCAAGGAGAGCGCCAACGTTCCCTCCAATGAAGGCCTTATCCTTGCCCTCGACACTTCGCTGCTCTTCCATCTCGATCGCAGCAAGGCCGCCGAGGTCTACCAGAAAGTTGGCTCCAACTACGCCGAAAAAATCGTCGAACCCACCCTGCGCGCCGCCATTCGCGCCTCCACTTCCTCGCATACCGCCAACGCCCTCTACACCAACGCGCGCGAACTCGTTCAACAGCAGATTCAGGATCAACTCACCGCCGAACTCGCTCCCCGCGGCGTCATCGTCGAAAACATCCTTCTCCGCGACGTTCAGCTTCCCGCCATGCTCAAGGGCTCCATCGAAGCCAAGCAGCAGGCGGAACAGGACGCTCTGCGCATGAGCTTCATCCTGCAGAAAGAAACCCAGGAAGCCCAGCGCAAGCGCATCGAAGCCCAGGGCATCGCCGATTTTCAGAAAATCGTCGCCCAGGGCATCAGCCCTCAATTGTTGGAATGGAAGGGAATTGAAGCCACCGAAAAACTGGCCACCAGCGCCAATTCAAAAGTCGTAATCGTCGGCAATTCCAAGACCGGCCTGCCGATCATTCTCGGTCCGCAATAATCCGCGGTCGCTCAAGCTGTCAGAATGTTTGCAAAGCTACTGCTGGGGAGCTGCTGGTTTCTGATCGGCGTCTGGCGCCAGTTCTTTCAGCTTGGCCTTTAAATCAGCCAGCTCGCTCTTCTTTTGCGCCAGGTCGCTCTGCATCGCGTCGAGCTTCGCTTTCCCATCCGGGTCTTTCGAAAAATCCGGCCGTGAATAATAGCTTTCATTCGCCAGGGCCAGCTCGCGCTGCTGCAGGTCCACTTCTTTTGCCTTGTCGGCGACTTGCTGCTTCAGCGCCTCAATCTGCGCTTTCTTTTTGGCTTTGTCCTCTTCGGAGGATTCCTTCGCCGGTTGAGCCGCGCCTGCAGCATCGGCTGTCGCGTCGGCGGGCGCATTTGCATTCGTCCCCGGAAGGCTCTCGGTTACCGCCGTTGCGCTCTGCACAGTCGCGGGCGTAGCCGGCTTCAACGTATCGTTCGTAATCACCGTGCTCGGTTTTGCCGGCGTCTTCTTTTGCTCGCGTGCCTTCCGCGCCGCTTCCGCCACGGATTGCTCCTGCTCGCTTTGCGCGCGGGCGCTCGGCATCCCCACAAGGCACGCCGCAAGCAATATCGCGGAGACGCACACCTTTTCCCGGTTCATGATTTTTTCGCCTCCTGCCTCATTGGGCTCTCATCTCGCAGGATACTCCCGCCCGCTGCCCGGCACAATTTCCGTCTCTGCCCCTGCCGCTTATCTGCAATCTCCCTCGGCCCTTGCCTCGAAACGCGTGCGCACCCTTATACTCTTCCCATGCGCAGCTTCGCGGCCATCCGCCTTCTATGCCTGTTGGTAGCCGTTCTCGCCGCTCCCTTCTACGGCTCTTCTTCCGGTGCGTCCCTCATCCAATCCACTCCCGCTCAGGATGCTGTGACTACCCAGTCCGCGTCTTCTACCCAAAATTCCACTGCCAGCTATCACCTCTCTCCCGAGAAATACCAGAAGGCCATCGCCTATTCCCGCGCCGGCTACCGCCTCTATTTTCTTTCCGTCTTCTGGGACCTTGCCATCATCCTGTTCCTTCTCCGCGCAGGCTTCTTCGCCAGGCTCCGCGATTTCGCGGAATCCCGCTCCCGCAGTCACTCCCTCCAGGCAGCAATCTTCGTCCCCGCTCTCTTCGCCCCGCTTGGACTGCTGCATCTCCCGATTCGCGTTTACTGGCATCACCTCTCGCTCTACTACCAGCAGTCCATCGAACCCTGGGCCCCTTGGCTTTGGGATTGGACCAAAGCCCAGTTCCTTGAAATCGCGCTCGCTCTTCTCGTCGTCACGCTGCTCTTTGCTCTCATCCGTTCAAGGCCCCGCTCCTGGTGGCTCTTCGCCTGGCTCGGCGCCATCCCTCTCTCTCTTTTCCTCGGCCTCATCGCTCCATGGTATGTAGACCCACTCTTCAACAAATTTCATCCCCTTCAGGAAAATCACCCGCAACTGGTCCAATCCATTGGCGAACTTTCCCGGCGTGCCGGCATTCCCGTTCCTCCCGAACGCATGTTCCTTATGGAAGCCAGCGCCAAAACCAACGCGATCAATGCCTACGTCGCCGGCCTCGGCCCCTCCAAACGTATCGTTATCTGGGACACCTCCATCCGCAAAACGAAACCCGAAGAGCTCCTCTACATCGTCGGCCACGAAATGGGACACTACGTCCTCGGCCACGTCGTAAAAGGCTTCGCCTACTTTCTCGCGCTCTTACTTGTGGCTCTATTTCTTGCCTATCGTTTATTGCAGTGGGCCATCACCCGCTGGGGCGGCGCCTGGGGAATACGCGGGCAATCCGACTGGGCCGCGCTCGGTGCCCTGCTCCTGCTCTTCAACATCATGAATTTTTTCGGCGAACCCGTCGGCAACGCCATCAGCCGCATGCAGGAACACGCCGCCGACGCTTACGGCCTTCAGCTAATCCAGGGCTTTATCCCCAACGCCAACGAAGTCGCAGCCCATTCCTTCCAGGTTCTCGGCGAAGAAGATCTCGACGACCCCGACCCGCCCAAATTCATCGTCCTCTGGCTCTATTCCCACCCGCCTCTAAACGACCGCCTAAAGTTCGCCCACAATTTCCCCAATCCGCCTAAATAAACTCCTGACTCCTGACTCCTGACTACCGGCTACTGACTTCTCACCGTCCGCCCTTCCTCTTCAAAAATGCCGCCACTTTATGCCGGTTCCCGCACACCGCCATCGAACACCATCTCCTCCGCCGAGTCCGCGAATCATCGTAAAAAAACAACCGGCACCCGGAGTTCGCGCAACGCTTCACCGGTGCGTTCTGCCCCTCTACAATCAACTCCGCTGCCGACCGCGCAATTGCCGCCAGCAGCCACTCCAGCCCGCTCTCCCGTCCGATAAATTCCAGCCGCCATTTGCCTTCTCGGGCCACCACCTCATCGTGCCCTTCCGTTATCCGCAAAACCTCGTTGATCGGAGCCACCCACGCCTTCGGAAACTCCCTCCGCTCCTCGATCGCCGAAAAAATGGCCCGCACGCACTCCCGCAATCGCAAAATCTTCAGCAGCACTGCATCCACTGCACCTGGCTCGCTCCCCTCCAGTGATTCCAGCCGCATCCCACGCTCTTCGGTCACCACCCGCGAATCCACCAGAAAACCCACAAACTCCGCCCATGAAAGGTCATGCGCCGCGGGCATCAGGTTGGCGAAATCCAGTGCCAATCGTCCTGCAATCAGGTTCGGTGACCCCGCGGTAGCTCTCAATCGTTCCCCCTTTCCCACTGGGAATTTCTAACCAGTCTTGCGCCTCATGCAGGTTATACTCTTCCCGCCGCGCTCATTGCAACTATTCCCGGTCCTTTGGCGTATCTACCAGCGGCCATTCTCTGTTCCATTCCGTCTACCAGAGAATCGTCTCTAGATTTTCGCAAGGAGTAATCGTGGACAATCTCACCTCTCCCAGTCCCGACGCCCCGGAACTAGCCGGCCAACTTCCGTCGGCACTCCCAGCTTCGCCCAAGCGCAATCCTGTCCTCTTCAATGACCAGGGGCTGCGCTCCGGCTGGCGCCTGATCCTCTACTTTCTTTTGCTTATCATCTTCAGCTCTGCAATAAATTCGGGAATCCGATTGTTCCGTCACGGTCACCTTGATCCCCAAGTGCCATCCCAGGTTCTGCCCTTTGAGACGCTCAATTTCTTCCTAGTATTTGGCTGCGCATGGATCATGTCTCGCATCGAGCGGCGCCCTGCCGGCGCTTACGGCCTCCCATTGGCCGAGGCGTTTGGCAAGAAATTCTGGCTGGGCATGCTCTTGGGACTGGCGGAGATCTCTCTCCTCATCGGACTCATCTCAGCTTTTGGAGGTTATTCCTTCGGGAGCCTGGCATTGTCTTCCAAGGGAATCGTCGGCTACGGCCTGCTGCATCTTGTATTTTTCACCATGGTCGGATTCTTCGAGGAATTTACCTTTCGCGGCTACACCCAATTCACTTTGGCCGATGGAATAGGTTTCTGGCCCGCAGCTCTCATTCTTTCCTTGGGATTCGGCGCCGTCCACCTCCACAATCCAGGGGAGGGTCTCGTCGGCGCGGCCAGCGTCGCTCTCGTCGGCATCTTTTTCGCATTCACGCTGTATCGCACGGGCAATCTCTGGTACGCCGTTGGCCTTCACGCCAGCTTCGACTGGGGTGAAACCTTTCTCTATTCTGTTCCCAACAGCGGCACCTTCATGCAAGGCCATCTCTCCAACTCCGTTCTCCACGGCGCCAAATGGCTCACTGGCGACACTGTCGGCCCCGAGGGCAGCGTCTTCTGCTTCCTCACCATGGGCCTGCAATTCCTCGTCGTCATCTGGCTCTTCCCGAAGAAAAACACGACGGTGGAATCCGCGGCCCCTTCCGCGCTTCCTCATCCAAGCTAAATGTTTTCTGGAATTTGAAACTTAGAGAAAACTTGTCATCCTGAGCGCATCCGACGAGGATGCGCGAAGGACCTCAGCGTACACCTCACTACAAACTTCAGCGACTAACGAGTGATTTCACCCACGCTGATTTCCAAACTACTTCACCACTTCCGATACAAATACCAAATGCACTCCCTCCGCCCCCGCCCGCGGCAATTCCTCCTTCAATGCCCGCAGCGTCTCTGGATGCGGATGCCCAATCGCAATCGCCGCGCCCTTCTCCTTCGCCCCGCGAATCGCCATCTCCAACTGCTTCTTGATCGCCCCCACATCCTGCACATCATCCAGAAACGGCACATTTCGGAATCCGCTCTTCACTCCGGCACGCTCCGCCGCGTCAAACGCCACCGTTGCTGCCGTCGTCCGGCTATCCACAAAAAACAGATTCTTCTGCTTCAACAGCGGCATCAGCTCCGCCATCAACTTCGCATCCGTCGTTGCCAGCGACCCCTCATGGTTATTCACTCCGTCGGCTGTTGGCACACTCTCCAGCATTCCGTTCAAAGCCCGGGCCACTTCCTCACCCCTCATTCCGGTCTCCAGTTGATGCGCTTCCGGCGTTTCATTGGCAATTGCGCGCATCGGCAGATGCAGCATTACCTCCAGCCCGCGCCGCTGCGCCTCGTCCGCAATCTCTGTCGAGTGAGTATGAAACGGCAGTACCGAAATCGTTATTGGATAATGCAGCGCAAAAACCGCGTCCGCCGCTTCCCGGTCGTTCCCCAGGTCATCCAGCAGGATCGCCAGCTTGGGTCCGGCAACAACCGCGCTGGGCGCGCGGCGATTCACGTGCTCTTTTTTCGCGGGTTGTGTTTTTAGCTTGGAACGGAACTTCGAGGCAATCTTGTCGCAGCCGCCCATCCACACCACTACTCCGGCTGCGCATACCATGAGCAAAAATAAAAGTTTGCGTGCGGTTCCGGCGTTCTTGCGGCCCACTACGCCTTAAGCGGCCTTCTTTGCGGGATTCTTCAGCAGTTGCAACGCTTTTTGCAGAACCGGATCGTCCGGCGACAGCGGTCTCGGCCCCGGAGCCGGCTCTTTCGACGGACCGGCCGCCGCTACGTCCTCGCCGTCATCCGTTTCGGCTGCGGCTGCTGCGCGCACTACTTCCGTCGGTGTGACGCCTTCATCCAGGATGGATTTCCCGTCCGCGTTCGAAAAGTTTCCAACCGTCAGGATAAGAGCCGCCCCGTCGTCCAGCGGAATCAACTTCTGCTCGGAGGCCAGCCCAAACGACCGGTCGCCCACCAGATCGCCGCGCTTGGTATTGGCGATTGACGCAGCCAGCACTTCCGCAGCGCCCGTGGTCGTTCCGTCCATCAGAATCGTAACCGGACCTTTCCACATCACTTTGCTCGGGTCCGCGGCGAATACCTCTTCCTTGATCGTCTGCCCGTGCAGCCTGGTCAGTGTTCCAGAGTTCACAAACAGCCGCGCGATTTCAATCGCTTCCGATGTTTGCCCGCGCCCGCAATCTCGCACATCCAGGATCACCCTGCTCGCTCCCTGCTTTTCCGCTTCCAGCAGTTTCGCGCGCAACTCTTCCTTGCGCCCCGCGTTCA
>DASSGJ010000120.1:0-16966 GCA_035693545.1 Candidatus Acidiferrum sp. | reverse complement strand
GCCGCCTCCGCCACGCGCACGCACATCTCCTCGGCGAGATTCACGCTCTCGACGTGGGTGTCTAGCGTCACTTCAAGATGCTTGGTTTCTGGCGCCATTCCGGGTCGCGAAAGCTGGATATCCCTCACAAGACGCGTTCTTATCCGTAACACAGCGCCCAAAGGTAAGTCAATGGACGCCCCGGGGTAGCATAGGCTTCAGCCTGTGCTTTTGGATCGCATGTTCGGCCACGCGTCAACTGAACTTGAGGGTGCCCCATCTTTCGCGGTTTGTGCGAACTCCCCTCCATCCCGCGCGTTTTGCGGGATGAACGGTGGGCTCTTACAATCTAAAGCCGCAAGCTCCCCTCTTCACGCCCAATAATCCCGGTCCAGCGTCCGGTACTGAATCGCCTCGCTCAAATGCTTACACTCAATATCTTGAGATGCATCTAGATCCGCAATCGTTCGCGCCACCTTTAAGATCCGGTCATGCGCCCGCGCCGATAACCCCAGCCGTGTCACCGCATTCTCCAGCAATTTCTCCCCATCCGCGTTGATCGCGCAGTGTTTCCGGATCATCTTCGGTGCCATCTGCGCGTTGCAATACGTCATCTTCTCTGCCTTGAATCGCTCCGTCTGCCTCTCCCGCGCCGCGATCACTCGCGCCCTCACCGCAGCCGAATCCTCCGACGACGAAGGTGCCCTCAGCTCCTTGTACTTCACCGCCGGCACCTCAATGTGAATATCAATCCGGTCCAGCAGAGGCCCCGAGATCTTCGAAACATACCGCTGGATCATCGGCGGGGTGCAGTGGCAGTCATGCCCCGGGTCCCCGAAATACCCGCAGGGACACGGATTCATCGCCGCCGCCAGCATGAAGCGCGACGGAAATGTCACGGAAATCGCCGCGCGCGCAATCGTTACGCTGCCGTCCTCCAGCGGCTGCCGCATCACCTCCAGTACATTCCGCTGAAACTCCGGCAACTCGTCCAGGAACAGCACCCCATTGTGTCCCAGCGACACCTCGCCCGGCCGAGGAACCGCCCCTCCCCCAATCAATCCCGCGTCGCTGATCGTGTGATGCGGCGAACGAAACGGCCGCGTCCCCAGCAATCCCGTCGCATTTTCCAGAATTCCCGCAACACTGTGAATCCGCGTAGTCTCAATCGCCTCCTCCAGCGACATCGAGGGCAGTATCGTCGGGATCCGCTTTGCCAGCATCGTCTTCCCCGCGCCCGGCGGCCCGATAAACAGAATGTTGTGCCCGCCCGCGCAGGAAACCTCCAGCGCCCGTTTCGCCGCCTGCTGTCCATGCACGTCCTTCAAATCCACGCTGTACTGCGCAGACTCCCTCAGCATCTGCTGCGCATCCACACGTACTCGTTCAAACGATTCCGGCGAATTGATCAGGTCCACCGCCTGCGGCAGCGACTTCAGTGCGTAGACCTCTATCCCATCCACAACCGCCGCTTCCCGCGCATTCGTCTCCGGCACCGCCACCGCCTTGATCCCGTTGTCCCGCGCCGCAATCGCCGCCGACAGCGCTCCGCGTACCGGCCGCACGCTCCCATCCAGCGAAAGCTCCCCCAGAAACATCATCCGGTCCAGCGCCTTCCCGAAAAACTGCCCCTGGCACCCCGCCAGCCCCAGCGCCATCGGCAAATCAAACGCCGACCCCTCTTTCCGCAGATCCGCCGGAGCCAGATTGATCGTCACACCCTGACCATACGGAAAATCAATCCCGCAATTCTTCAATGCCGACTTCACCCGCTGCCGGCTCTCTTTCACCGCGTTGTCCGGCAATCCCACCACATAAAAATCCTCCATCCCGCCGACACCAACATCCACCTCCACCTGAACCACGTGGGCGTCAATGCCATAAACCGATGCGCTAAGCGTCTTGAAGAGCATAAGGGAGGCGGGACTGACCCGACGCGAGGATATATTAGTTTGCTACGATACGCCAGCGTTAAGAGGAACTCCCATCCGCACCAGTCGTCCCAGCTCACATCTGTAGGGGCACGATAAATCGTGCCCTCTTGGGTTGCTCTATCTTCGAACTCCCCCAAGGTCCACGCCGCCCTTTCTTTACTCCCTGGCCTTCCAAACGTATAGTGGAGGCACAGTTGACAACACAACTCCAGTCCCCGTGAGGTTTGCCGATGACAGGCATAATCATTCTCGTCGTTCTCGTCCTGCTGGTGCTCTTCGGCATCGGCATGTACAACGGCCTCGTCCGCCTGAAAGTCCAGTGCGACAACGCTTGGGCCGACATTGACGTCCAACTCAAGCGCCGCTACGATCTGATCCCCAATCTCGTCGAAACCGTCAAAGGCTACGCCGGCCACGAGAAGGGCACCCTCGAAGCCGTCATCAACGCCCGCAATCGCGCCATGAGCGCCACCGGCCCCGCCGACAAAGCCCAGGCCGAAAACATGCTCTCCGGCGCCCTCAAAAGTCTCTTCGCCCTTTCCGAAGCCTATCCCCAGTTGCGCGCCATCGAAAGTTTCACTTCCCTGCAAAACTCCCTCACCCAGATTGAAGACACCGTCCAGAACGCCCGCCGCTACTACAACGCCGTCGTCCGCGACCTGAACACCAAAATCCTCCAGTTCCCCACCAACATTTTCGCCGGCATGCTCGGCTTCAAGGAACGTGAATTCTTCGAAGTCTCTTCCGCCGCGGAGCGCGAAGCCCCCAAGGTCAGTTTCAGCACCCCCGGCGCACCCACGGCCTGATCCCGCGACGGCACATCACCCATGCCCTCGCCTTCGGCCACAAACCTGGACCGCCCCCACGCCTGTCATTCCGAGGGCGTCGTTTGCCCGAGGAATCTGCTTTTTCCCGCCGCATGGACACCCTTAGTCCTCGCAATTCTGATCCTCGGTGTTTCCTTCGCCTCCGCCTCCCCCGCCTCCGCCAAAGATCGTCGCCTAAAAAGATTCTTCTCCGAAATCGTCGTCCTCCCCAGCGGCTCCGTAGACGTCACCGAAAACATCACCTTCCAGTTCATCGGCGGTCCCTGGCATGGCATCAATCGCTACATTCCCGTCGAGTACTCCGGCCCGCGTGGCCTGAACTACACGCTCTTCCTCAACGTCAAAGACATCACCGACGACACCGGGGCAAAACTCCGCTACGAAACCAGCCGTGAGCGTCACTACCTCAATCTGAAAATTTATATCCCTAACGCCGACAACAGCACCCGCACCATTTCAATCCACTACATCGTCTCCGACGCCCTCAAATTCTTCGACGATCACGACGAATTCTATTGGAACGTCACCGGCGACGAGTGGAGCATCCCCATCGAATCCGCCGGCGCCCACATTGTTTTCCCCGATGGTACATCCAACCTCCGCGCCAAAGCCTTCACCGGCGCTTACCGTTCCACGGGCCGCGATGCCAGCGTAGAAGTCTCAGGCACCGGCGTGGACGTGCAGACCCAGGATCCGTTGCCACTGCACGAAGGCCTCACCGTTGCCGTCGCCTTCGACAAAGGCGCGGTCCGCGAACCCACTGCCCTGTCCCGCTTGTTCCTCTATCTCCGCAGCAATTGGCCGCTCTTCATCCCCATCATCGCCTTCTTCGCAATGTTCTGGTGGTGGTGGACCCACGGCCGCGACCCCCGCCTCCGCCCCATCGCCGCCCAATATCAACCGCCAGACAATCTCTCTCCCGGTGAAGTCGGCACCCTCATCGACAACTCCGTGGACATGCGCGACATCACCGCCACCGTCGTCGATCTCGCCGTCCGCGGCTACATCGTCATCGAAGAGACAAAGCAGGACCATCTCCTCGGCCTCAGCCACTCCAAAAGCTACATATTCCATCTCAAAAAATCGCGCGCCGAGTGGAATTCCCTCAAGCCCCACGAACAGGAACTTCTCGACGGCATCTTTGCTGACGGAAACGCCGGTGACGCCGTCCCTCTCGACGCCCTTCACAACACCTTCTACGCGAACATCCCCGCCATCCGGAATCAGATCTTCGCGTCCTTGGTCGGCGACGGCTACTACGCCCAGCGTCCGGACAGCGTCCGCTCCACATACATCCTCTTTGGCATCGTCGCCGGCATTATTCTCGTTGTTGGTGGCATCTGGGTCGCCAATCACTCCGGCATGCAGCCGCTTTCTTTTATCGCAGCCGGACTCCTCACCGGCGCGATCGTCTGCGGCTTCGGCTGGTTCATGCCCGCCCGCACCCAAACCGGAGCCCGCGCCCTTGAAGGCGCTCTCGGCTTCGAGGATTTTCTAGCCCACGTCGAATCCGATCGCTTCAACCGCACCATCAAAACACCCGAAATGTTCGAAAAGTTCCTTCCCTTCGCCATGGCCCTGGGCGTCGAGAAAAACTGGAGCAAAGCCTTTCAGGGAATCTATACCCAGCCGCCGCAGTGGTATCAGGGCAGCTACGGCCCCGGCTTCTATCCATATATGTTCGCCAATGACCTGGGTTCCATGTCCTCCATGGCTAGCGACGTCATGACGTCCGCCCCACGCAGCGCTGAAGGCTCCGCTTTCGGCGGTGATAGTGGTGATAGCGGCGGTGGTGGTTTCGAAGGTGGCGGCTTCGGCGGCG
This sequence comes from Candidatus Acidiferrum sp., assembly GCA_035693545.1. Classification (GTDB taxonomy): domain Bacteria; phylum Acidobacteriota; class Terriglobia; order Acidiferrales; family UBA7541; genus Acidiferrum. The sequence continues at coordinate 12,404 of DASSGJ010000120.1, read as the reverse complement.
GCGGCGGCGACGCCTTCTAGGATTCCGTCTTCATCCGAACGCCGTACGCCTCCAGCACATCCTGCAGTCGCACAGCTCCCAGTAGCTGATGCACGTTCGCACGGCTCACCACCGGCAACAAATCCACGTGATTGGCTCCCATCCGGTCCAAAGCATCGTCCAGCGAATGGTCGGCATGCACGTGTGGGAACTCTCCCTCTTTCAAAATCGCGCTGATTGGCGAGTCCAAACTCCCTCTGCTCGCCGCGCTCTCTAACTCTTTCCGTGTCACCAGCCCCGCCACTCCGCCCGAGTTCGAAACAATCCACGTCGTTTGTGCCGCCCCTCGCGTTTGTTCCAGGGCTCTCCCGATCGTTTCTTCCGCACTCAGCACCTGTCCCGCAGGCTGCATGATCTGCATCACCTGCCGCCGCGTCTGCTGACGGCTCCCGAACTTCGGTAAATGAATCCCGTCCTGCTCCGCCAGCACCTCGTAAATCGGCTCTTTCTGCAGCCGCGATGAAATAAAATAACTCACCAGGTTCGAAATCATCAGCGGCACAATTACTTCATAATCCCGCGTAATCTCAAAAATCATCACCACCGACGTCATCGGCGCCCGAACGATTCCCGCAAATGCTGCCCCCATCCCCACCAGTGCGTAAGCTCCCGGCGCAGCCACATGGCCAGGGAAAAAATGCTGCCCCACGCTTCCCACCGCTCCGCCCAGCATCGCTCCCAAAAACAGGCTCGGCCCAAAAATTCCTCCCGCGTTTCCCGAAGCGTAGCTCACCGCCGTCGCCACCAGCTTCAGCACCAGCAGCGTCAGCATCAGTTTCAGCGTCAGGCTGTCGTTCAGCGCATCGCCCACATACTGGTAGCCCACGCCCATCACCGGCGGCACGAACCACCCCATCACGCCCACAACCAGTCCTCCGGCCACCGGCTGAAACCACACCGTCTTCGCCGGTCGCCGCTTGAACCACGCCCGCAGCCGCAGCAACAATTGCGTGAACACCGCGGATACCACACCCCCCGCTACTCCCAGCAAGCCATACGCGATCAGCTCCCACGAACTGACCAACTGATATTGCGGCGTCTGAAACAACGGCTCATTTCCCAACAACAATCGCAACACGCCCCAGCTGGTAGCCGACGCAATCACCACCGATCCCAACACCGGCGCGTGCAAATCCCCCACAACTTCTTCCAGCGCAAACAGCACCGCCGCCAACGGCGTATTGAACGCCGCCGCGACCGCCGCCGCGGCTCCCACCGGCAGCAGCTCTTTCACTCTCTCCGGTCTCAACCCCAGCGCCCGCCCCAGCACCGAAGCAATTCCGCCTCCCACCTGAACGGCCGGTCCCTCCCGGCCCAGTGGAATGCCGCTCGCCAGCGTTACCGAAGTGCAGAAAAATTTCCCCAACAGTGTCGAAAAACTGATGAACCCGCCCCGCGCGTAAAGCGCCGCCTTCGTCTGGGGAACGCCGCTGCCCCGCGCATCCGGAAAGTATTTGTACAGCAGATAGCCCATCACCAGCGACCCGGTGACGGGCACCAGAAATCTTCGCCACGCCGCCGCATCCGCCGGATAAAGCCGCGCGCCAAACCGTCCGGTAATCTCGATGAATGCCACCACGACCAACCCGACCAGCGCACCAATCAGGAGCGTCAGCAGCAGAAACACCTGCTCTTCGCGGTCGTTCAGAAATGTTTTCCATTTCAAAATGGCGGCATTCCGCCAATCGGCTCGCACCGGATGCACATCGGCAGTCATCGGAAGGTATCGTACCTCGGGGGTGTTACTTCACTGGGCTTGCATACGGAAATCGAATCACTTGCTCGCGATGGCGCTCTTCTTCCACATGCCGCGTCCGGCCTTTCAACAAATCTTCCAGCGTCACCAACCCGACCAGTTTCTCTGTCTCTTCGTCAACCACCGGCATCCGGGTAATTCCGCTCTCTGCCATTCGATTCACCACAATCCGCAGCGGCTCGTCGGGAGATGCGTTCAGGCTCTCCCTTCGCATCACTTCGATGACCGGCCGCCCCAAAAGGTTCTCATCGCGCGCCTTCTGCCACGTGTGCAGGTCGCCCGAAGTCAGTACGCCGGCAAGCCGCCCGTCCCCATCCACCACCGGCAGCAACCTCTGCAACTGCCAGCGAGACAACTCTGGCGACCTCAACACTTCTCGCGCCAGCAACCCGGACGGAACGCTCATCGCCTCCTTCTGCATCACTTCCCGCACATACAGCAGTTCCAGCGGATCGACCGCATACTCACGGCTCAGGTGGAAACCTCGCCGCGCCACTTTCTCCGTCAAAATCGACCGCTTCAACGTCAGCACCGTAAAACCATGCGCAATCACGCTGCCCACCAGCAGCGGCAGAAACACGTTCGCATCGTGCGTCAGCTCAAACGCAAATACAATGCTGGTGAATGGCGATCGCATCGTTCCGCCCAGAATCGCGCCCATGCTAATCAGTGGCCAGAATCCCGCTCCTTCGTTGGGCAAAAACATCGCCTCCAACCCGCCCAGCGCTCCTCCCATCATCAACAGAGGCGCCAGCACCCCGCCCGAAGTTCCCGATCCGAGCGACACTGCCCAAATAAACCATTTCACCAGCAGCACGCCCAGAATCACTTTGGTTGTCACGCTGCCCTGCAGCAGTGCCCCAATCGTGTCGTAGCCGACTCCCAATGCCTGCGGAAAAATCAAGCCGCCGAGACCGATCACTAACCCGCCAATCGCCGGCCACCACATCCAGTGAATCTTCAAATGCTGAAATGCATCCTCCGCCGCATAAACCGAAACGGTCAGTAACGCCGACAGCCCTCCGGCTAGCAATCCCACCAGTGCGCAGCCCAGCAACCCCTTCGGCCCGATAAACAACGGGTGCGCCGGCACGGGAAACAAAGGTCCAAATCCAAGAATGTACCGCCGTACAATCGCCGCCACCGCGCTTGCCAGCGCCACCGGCACCAGGCTCCGCGGCTTCCATTCGAACAGCAGCAACTCCACCGCCAGCAGCACCGAAGCCACCGGCGCCGCAAACGTTGCCGACATTCCGCCCGCCGCACCCGCTACAAGAAGCGTCTTCCGCTCCGCGCTCGTCAGATGAAACAACTGCGCGATCATGGAGCCAAACGCGCCACCCGTCATGATGATCGGCCCTTCCGCTCCAAACGGCCCGCCCGAACCGATCGAAATCGCCGAGGAAATCGGCTTCAGAAACGCCACCTTCGGCTCCACCCGGCTGCCATTCATCAGAATCGCTTCAATCGCCTCTGGAATTCCATGCCCACGGATGCGCTCCGATCCAAATCGTGCCATCACGCCGATGATCAACGCTCCGCCGACCGGAACCAGCACGCTCCAATACCCCAGATGGTTCCCGGCCGGAGACACCATGTCCGTACTCCACCGCCCAAAATAAAAAAGATTCGTGAACAAGCCGATCAGCCGCAAAAGGGCCAGCGCCACGTACGCGCATAAAACACCGATAAACATCGCCAGCACAGAAATAGGAATGACGCGCAGAGTTGTAGTGAAATCGCCAAGCTCTTCGTTGCGCCTTCCTGGCACGCGCGCTTTATGTGAATCGCGGATGATATCCTCCTGCGTCGTTACAAAGAACTGTGTTCGGGACGCTTAACTGGCTTTAAGTGTTCGTATTCCACGCCTTTTCGATGCCGTCGCCATCGGCCGGGACTCCAGCAATTTTCGGATGGATTCAACCAGCGCGCGCCCGTGCGACCGCAACTCCACAATCCGCTGCGCTACCACCTTTTCCAGCAGCTTCTCGCCCCGCGGCTGTAGCGACACCAGCACCTGCCGCCGGTCTTCCCTGCCCCTCGTGCGTTTCACGAAGCCATGCGCTTCCATCCGGTCAATCAGTTCAACGGTGCTGTGGTGCCGCAGCGCCAGCCGGTCCGCCAGCGTTCGGATACTGGCCTCTTGCCCGGGTCCCAATCCCCGGATCGCCAGCAGCAACAGGTACTGCTGCGGCTCAAGCCCCGCTTGCCGCGCCGTTGCATCGCCTTCCTGCAGGAATCGCCTAATCAGGTAGCGCAGCTGTGATAGTGCGTGGTATTCCCCGTCGGTAATCCGTGCGGCCATGACACAAGTCTATCGTATCACGATACATTTTGCCACCCGCAACGTCTGCCTCTCTTCATTCTTCTATGTAGCGCTGGTCTTTCAAGCCAGCTCTTGGTTTGCTCTTGGTTTGCTCCCGCCCTTGTAGCGGCCGCCGTCTTCGGCGGGCGCCTTCCTTCTCCCCCTACAATCCCTTCCGAAACGCCTTCTGCGTCTTGTAATGCTCATATCCATTCCGCAAATAAAACCCATGCGCCCGCTCCCGCAACACATTCGAACGCACCGACATGCCCTTGCACCGTTTCCCCCGTGCCCACTTCTCTGCCGCCCCCAGCAACAACGCCCCCGCTCCGTGGCTCCGCGCCTTCTCGTCCACCACCAGTCCGTTCACCTCGGCCCGCCGCTCCACTTCCAGCAGCGGTGTCGTGCTCACATGAATCCACCCGAGCAACCCGCCTTCCTTCGTACCGGCAACAAAGCACGCGCCATCCTTATCTTTCAGCGCCTCCTTCAGCCGCAACCTCATCACTTTTGCCGGCGTCGGGTACCCCAATTGCCCGGCAAGCTCGGCAACTCGCTCCGCCTCGGCCAAGCGTGCTCGCCGTACCTGAACTTCAGCCATTTCCGCCCCCATCGTTCTTCTCCTATTTTTTCCGCAGCCGCGCCTGCACCGCCTCGCCTTCCAACTCCCGCAACGCATCCCCCGCAATCCATCGTGCAGCGCGCGACTCTTGCTTCCTCAGGCGCCGCGCGGTCGCAATCGCCGCGCCATTCAACCTCAGGTTCCGCTTGCCGATATTCCGCAGCGCCCAGTTCACGGCCTTCCGCACAAAATTCCGTTCATCCCCGGCTTCCCGCTCTATGACTTTCAGAAATTTCAGATATCTCGAATTCGCTGCAGACTTGTCTCGGTACGCCAGATACGCCGCCAACGCAAATCCCCCGCGTTTCTGAAATTCATCCTTCCGATTTGTCCATGCAAAGGCCTTCTCCCACGCAGCGCCCGCGAACACAAACAGGTGGCAGCACGTCCCGTCGCAGCTGTCCCAGTTGTCGAAATCGCCCACCCACAATTCCATCTGCGCACCCGTAACCCTCTCCGGCTCGCAGATCAATCCCGCCAGAATCTTCGCATCCTGAATTCCGGTGGACCACAGCTTCAGCCCCAGGGCGTGATTCTTCCCAATCCTCTTCGCCAGCGCATCCAGTTTTGGTTTGGAAACTCCGAAGACCTTCTTGGCACGAATCCCATATCGCGCCATTCCTTCCACATTCCGCTTCGTGCCCAGCCGCCGCAGCTCCGCAACAATCCGGGCGGCACTCCACTCCGCGTGAGCGCTCCGCTCAAAACGTTTTGTCCGAATCGATGAGGATCGTGACCGGGCCTTCATTCACCAACTCCACCGACATCATCGCCTGAAAAATCCCGTTGCCCACGAAAATTCCCAGCCCGCGCAGCGCCTGCGAAAACTCTTCGTACAGCTTCTTCGCCAATTCTGGCCCCGCCGCCGCTATGTAGCTCGGCCGCCTCTGCCCTCGCGCATCTCCGTACAACGTAAACTGCGAGACCACCAGCGCGCTTCCCTTCACGTCCAGCAGCGACCGGTTCATCTTCCCCTGCTCATCCTCAAAAATCCGCAGGTTGGCTACTTTCTCCGCCATCGCCGCCGCCACTTGCGAAGTATCTTCCTTCCCCACACCAAGCAGAATCATCAGCCCCGGGCCAATCTCTCCCGTGACTCGTCCTTCCACCGTCACCTTCGCGCGGCTCACCCGCTGCGCCACCACCCGCATGGCCTTTCCTTCTCTTTCTTTACTTCCCTTCTTCTTTCTTCGCCGGCTTCCGCGGCAGCAATTCCGGCAATTCCGCCACGTTATAGGCAAACACCGCCAGCACCTGCGCGCCTTCCGTCAAATCATCCCAACGCACGTGGTCCAGCACATCCGCCTGCGAGTGGTGCATCTTCTCGTAATCCGCCACTTCCTGCACGCACCAGAACCCCGGCACGCCCGCCGCGTCGAACGGCACGTGATCCGATCCCCCTTCGCTCCGCAACGTCGGCTCCATAATTCCCAAGGGCTCCGCCATCGGGTACAGCACCCGGTCCATCGTCTCCCTCGCGTTATAGTTCCCCATCAACCCGATCGTCAGAACCTTTCCCGTCCCCGTATCATGCACCAGCACGCCCGATATTTTCCCCAGCTCATCCTTGTGCGCCTGCACGTACGCCTTCGATCCGTTCAATCCTTGCTCTTCGCCCGTAAACAACACAAACCGGATCGTCCGCTTCGGCTTCACTCCCAGCTTCTGCAAAGCCCGCGCCGCCTCCAGCACCGCCATCGAACCCGTCCCGTTGTCCGTCGCCCCTGTGCCCAGATCCCACGAATCCAGATGCGCCCCCAGGATCACCACCTCATCCGGCTTCTCTGTCCCGCGAATCTCCGCCACCGTGTTGTATACCTCCACCGGCTTCCCGCTGAACGACCCCTGCACATTCAGTTCGACCTGTACCGGCGTTCCCGCATCCAGCATCCGCCAGATCAACAAATAATCCTCGCGCTCCACGTAAGCCGAAGGAAACCCCGCCGGCTGGTACTCCCGCGAAGCCGTGGACATATTCATCAGCCCGTACATCTTCTCCGAGCCCGTAAGCATCCCCGACGCCTTCTCTTCCGCCATCATCTTCGTCAGCGCCGTGCGCATCTGCATGTACGCTCGAAAATCAAAGTTCGCCTGACTCTTCGGATGATTCAGCGGACCCGCGTTTTGTCCAAACGGTGTCAGCATTGGATTCCCCGGCGGCTCCATCTCTCTCGGCCGGGTCACAATCACAATCTTTCCGCCTAGCTTTCCCTTGTACTTCTCCAGGTCTTCCGGCTTCTCCGCTTCCACTCCAATCACTTCGCCTTTTATCGTTCCATTCGTCGAAGGCGACCACCCCGCTCCCGCCAGCGTCAATTCATGCACCGCCGGCGAAACAATCCTCCCCGTCGCCGGCCCGCGCGTCCAGCTATTCGCGATGCTCCAGCTCTCCAGGTGCGCATTCTCCAGCCCCAGCGCCTTGAACTGCTCCTGCGTCCAATGGCTCGCTCGGTCCAGTTGCGCCGATCCGGTAAGCCGCGGCCCAATCTGCGTCGTCAGGTACGTCAGGTCCGCTTTCAACTGCTCCGCGTCCCCTTTCACCTGTTCAATGATTTTCTTGTCCGTCTCTCCAATCACATCCTCTTTCGGCTTCTCCGATCGAGTTCCCGCTGGCGCGACCAGCGGCACCGGCCGCCGCGGCAGCATCTCCGGCAACTGCGCCGTGCTGTAAGCCCACGCAGCCAGCACTTGCGCCCCCTGGTTGATATCGTCCTTCCACACTTTGTCGAACGTGTCCGACTGGCTGTGGTGTGTCTTGAAGTATTCCGCAATCTCCTGGGCGCACCAGAATCCCGGCACTCCCACTTCGTCAAACGACAGGCTGTCCGTCCCATACTCCCGCGCCGTCGTCGGCTCCAGCAGCTTCAGCTCGCCCAGCGGGGCAATGATCTGATCCACAATCTGCCGGTCCTGATAGTTGTCGTGCAGTCCGATCGCCAGCACCCGCCCCGTGCCGCTGTCGTGAACGAGCGCGCCGGAAATCTTCCCCAGCTCGCTCTTGTGCGCCTTCACATACTCCTTCGAGCCAATCAGCCCCTGCTCCTCGCCCGTAAACAGAATGAACCGGATCGTCCGTTTCGGCTTCAGATCCAGCTTCGCCAGGGTCCGTGCCGCTTCCAGCACCGCCATTGATCCCGTTCCGTTGTCCGTGCTTCCCGTGCCCAGGTCCCACGAATCCAGATGCGCGCCCAGAATCACCACTTCATCGGGTTTTTCCGTTCCCCGAATCTCTCCCACCGTGTTGTAGACCTCCACCGGCTTCTTCGACAGCGAGTTCGAAATCTCGATCTCCATCTCCACCGGACCCTTTTTCAGCATCCGATAAATCATCCGGTAACCTTCTCCGGTGATGAACGCCGTCGGCAGCAGTCCCATCTGGAATGGCTCCGTGGTGCCGTCTGTCATATTCAGCAGCGCATGCGGTTTGCCGGCATCGCGCAAAACGGCCGCCACGCCTTCCTCCTTCAGAAACGCGGTTCGTTCTTTCACCACTCGCAGGAAGTTTTCACAAGGGTCCGGAGCACCCGGCTGGCCCACTGGCGGTGGTGGCTCTTCCAGCGGGTGATAAATCTCCCGGTTCTGGTCGATCGCGTTTGGCGGAGACAGCGGTCTCGGCTCCTGGAAAATCACGATCGCGCCCTTCAGCTTCCCCTTGAATTTTTCATAATCCTCGGGTTTCTTCGCATCGAAGTAAACCACCGGGCCATGCACTTTCCCCTTGGTGTTCGGCGCCCACGCTGCCGATGCAATCGTCAGGGGATGTCCCGTCGGAGCGACGATTCGCGCGCTCGCCTTGCCGCGCTCCCACGCGTGGGGAATCGTATACGCCTCCAGGTGCACGTTAGTCAGCCCGTATTTCTTGAGCATCTCCGCGGTCCAGTCGTTCGCGCGTTTCAGTTCCGGCGATCCCGTCAGCCGCGGTCCGATCTCGTCCGACAAATACTCAAGATTTTCCATCAGCTCGCTGTGGTCGTGAATTTCGCTCAGAATCTTCGCATCCGCCGCCGCAACCGGATTTGTTTCCTCGTTCGCGGCCCGCGCCGTCCACGCCCGGCCAACCATAAGGCACAGCGCCATCGCAACCACACCGGCAACCTTGCGGTTTTTGTTCATTCCATTCTCCATTGAAAGGAAGCTTCTCTACGGATTCGAATTTTTCTTATTACGCAGGGCCGTTCAGCCCATTCCTAAGGCAACCTTCGCTGCCCCCTTAGACGCACCGCGCCGCCGAACCGGTTTCGTTCGCCGGAATCTTTTTCCGCCGCGCGGCGTCTTCTGGCAGTTCGGGCAGAAAAAACTGCTTCGCCCCGCCACGATAATCCGCCGGATCGGTGTCTTGCACCGGTAACAAGCCTTTCCTTCCCGCCCGTAAGCCTTGTGGTGCAACTGGTACTCTCCCGGCTCTCCCTCGGCGTCAAGAAAGTCCGAAATCGATGACCCGCGCAGCACAATTGCTTTCTCCAGGATTTGCCGCAGCGCCCCGTGCAGGCTCTTCGCCTCGTCCAGCGTCAGCCTCGCGCCTATCCGCGCCGGATGAATCTTCGCCTTCCATAGGCTTTCATCCGCATAGATATTGCCCACGCCCCGCAGCACTCGCTGATCCAGCAGCATCGCCTTGATCCGCGCCTTCCGTCCTCGAATGCGCTGCACAAACTCTTCCAGTGAAATCACCAATGGATCCGCGCCAAATCGCCGCAACTCGCCGCTAAGCGCCTCTCCCGCCAGCCACGCGATTCGTCCGAATCGCCGTGGATCAATGTACCGGAGCTCCCGCTCGTCATCCAGCAGCGCCGCCAGGTGTGTATGCTTCGCCCGTGGTTCGCCGACCGGCCGCGGCACCATCGTGCCGGTCATTCCCAGGTGCACCAGCAGCGCCGATTCCCGCGTTACTCCTTCGGTTTCCACCAGCCGCTGCAAGCGCAACAACATGAACTTCCCGTACCGCTCCACCCTCTCAATCCGCGTCCCGGGCAACTCCCGCTCGATCTCTGCGGGATTATCCATGAACTCCGTCTTCCCCAATTCGACACTCAGCACGCGCCGCCCCGCAACCTCCCGCTGCAAACCGCGCGCAAGCGTCTCCACTTCCGGCAATTCTGGCATCTCTTATCTCTGCGAACTCCGTGTTCTTCCTCTGTGTTCTCTGTGTTAAGTCCGATTCTTTTGTTTGGCGCGTAACAGAAATCTCAATTCTTATGATAATTCGGATAAGCCGGATGATCCGGTATCACCACCGGATTCTTCTTCAGCGCCTCCAGCGTCACCTGCACCGCCTTTTCCAGTTGCGCATCGTGTCCTGCCGCCACCGACGCCGGATCATTCTCCACCTCGATATCCGGAGGGATCCCGCGATTCTCCACTTCCCAATCCCCATGCAATCCGTAGATGGCTACTCGCGGCGAGGTAATCCGCCCTCCGTCCAACAGCCGCGGATAGTTGTAAATCCCCACCAATCCTCCCCAGGTCCGCGTCCCCACCAGCGGCCCTACCGCATCCTGCCGGAACATCCAGGGCAGCGCGTCGCCGCCGCTTCCAGACATTTCGTTGATGATCATCGTCTTCGGTCCGTAAATCTGCATCAACGGCGAACAGAACTTTTCGCCCTCGCGGGAAATCGCGCAGTTCCGCAGTGGTCGCTTCAGCATGTCAATGATGTAGTCGGCAATCTCTCCGCCGTGGTTGTAGCGCTCATCAATCACCGCTCCCAGCTTGCCTGTTTGCGCGTAGTAGAACCGGTTGAAGTTCGTCCACCCGCCAACCGCCGTATCCGGCACGTGCACGTATGCCAGTTTTCCCCCGCTCAGTTCGTCCACCTTGCGCCGGTTATCTTCCTCCCACGCCCGGTTGCGTAGTGGAAATTCATCGTCCACCGGAATGACCGTCACTTCTCGCGCGTCCTTGCCATCCGCATTCGCCCCAATCTTGATCTTGATCTGCGTTCCGGCGGTATTTTCAAAAAAGCTGTATACGCTTGCCGGCGGCCGGACATCCCGGCCGTTCACCGCGATCAGGTACTCTCCGGTCTTCACGTCCACTCCCGGCTGCGTCAACGGCGCCCGCAGCATCGGATACCAATTCTCGCCGCTGTAAATCCGCGCAAACCGGTACCGTCCGTTTTCCACCTTGTAATCGGCGCCCAGCAATCCGCCTTTCACCTGGTTCGGCTTCGGTCCATCTCCCCCGCCGATGAACATATGTCCGATGGTTATGTCTCCAAGCATCTCGGTGAAGAGATAATTCAGATCCGCGCGTCCTCCAAGTCCCGACAGGTAAGCTCGGTATTTCTTCTCGGCGCCGGACAAGTTCAACCCGTGCAGGCTGGGGTCATACAAGAAGTCGCGCTGGATCCGCCAGGCCTCCCGGTACATCTGGTCCCACTCCGCCCGGGGATCGGAATACACCTCCATCTCCCCAAGTTTCAGCGCCCCTTCTCCCGCCTTTGGCGCGGCAGCCGTCCCTGCGATAACCCACGCCGTGCTCTGCTGCGGGCCTTGCCGGAACAGCGCCTTTTCTCCATTCGAAGAAACTGCAAAAAAGCTCACCCCGCCCGTGAACGGCTCCGTCTTCCTCGTTTTCAATTCGAACTTGGAAACCGTCTGCAGCCCTGGTTCTCCAAACCGCGGAACATCCGCGCTCTCCGACAGAAACAGCACCCCCGGCTTCCCCGCATCCAGTTGCTCATAATTTGCCGCACGGATTGGCAGCGCCACGATCCGTTGCGTGATTCCTTCAAAATCAATCGTAACCGCGGGAACTTTGTCCTTCTTGTCCCCTTCCTTGCCCTTGTCCTTTTCGCTGTCTTTGCCGCTGTCTTTCCCTTTGTCTTTGTCCTTATCTCCCTCTTTATCCTTGGTGCCGTCCTTGCCCTTTTCGTCTTTCCCTACCTTCTCTTCGTCGCTCTCCGGCTCGATGGGATTTGGGTCGCCCTTCTTCAAAACCACGGCATAAACATTGCGCGTCACTGGATGTTGAAAGCTGGAGAGGTCCAGCCAGCCTGCCGTCAGTCCCACATCCGTGCTGGCGGCGAAATACACCGTCTTGCCATCCGAATCGAACACCGGGTAGCGCGAATCCGCCGTCCCATCGGTGATCTGCGTCTCCTTCCCGCTCTCCGTCGAATACACAAACACTCCGTGCAAATGGTTTTCGAGATATTTGTCATAAATCACCCACTTGCTGTCCGGAGACCACACCCCGGTCACAAATCCTCCCGGATCCTCAAATCGTTCCGTCGAGATCTTTACCGGCGTCCCCTTCTCCACGTCCACGTACCACCGGTTCAATCGTTTGTCCGTATACGCTATCCTCTTGCTGTCCGGCGACCACACCGGTCCATAAAAATACGAAGGTGGATTCCCGAGATTGATCTTCTTCACTTCGCCCAGCCCGCTCTGGCTCGCCAGATGCAGCGCATACTCGCCGGACTCATCCGAAAAAAATGCAATCCACTTCCCATCTGGAGACCACGCCGGATCGCGTTCCGCCGTTCCCGCCGTCTGCGTCAGATTCCGGATATTCCCTTTCTCCGCCGGCACTGTCAGGATTTCTCCCCGCGCTTCAAACACGGCCCGTTGCCCGGTCGGCGAGATTCCCGCGTTTACAATTTTGTCCGCTGCCTTCACCCAATGCGCCCGCGTCGCCGGCAAATCCGCATTCACGCGAACCTCGATGTGCTTCGTGCT
>DASSGJ010000119.1:0-10029 GCA_035693545.1 Candidatus Acidiferrum sp. | reverse complement strand
CATCGTCTCGCTGGATTTTCCTACAGTCTCTACGTTCTGCATTTTCCTTTTCTGCTCTTCTTCCGGTCCTGGCTGGTTCCGGTGGAACGCTGGCAGCCCACTTCGCTGCATCTGTTGTGCGCCGCCGCGGTAGGAGTGGGGAGTCTGCTCTATGCCTGGCTGATCTCACGCATAACAGAAGCAAGAACGGACGTAGCAAGAAGACGCGTGAACCAACTCCTGGATTCGCCCAGGTTGCATTTGTAGTGGCCGCTTTCTGAAGCGGGCGCGGTTACCGCTCTATTTAATTTTTCTTCTTCGCAGGCACCGCGGAGGTCGTGGTATTCCCGTTCAGCAATTGCAGCGTCACGGTCTTGGTCTGACTCTTTCCCAACGGGATGTTGCGCTCCCAATCGGAGTACGCTCCGTTCCGCGATGCCCTCAGGTCGTAGCTTTCCTGCTTCAGTCCGGTAATAAAAAACTTTCCGCTTTTATCCGTATGCACCGCGCGCGGCTTTAGTCCGCTGGAGGTTTCACAAGTCACGCTGGCGTTTGCTACTGGCCGCCCGTCCGCGTCCAATACCGTTCCGGTTATTGTGGCGCCCGTCTTCTTCTTCGTCTGCGCGTTCGCATCTTGCGTGAACAGTATCGCTATACCGAGTACTACCGAAAAAATCAGTTTGAATCTCATGAGCCACACACTCCTGTTCGACTGAATCCAGTGTAGTGCTTTTCCGAGGCTCGGCTCGGTTTGCATGTCAGCGTGTGACGCAGTTCTCAACTGGCTGGCCGTACAGTGGCGGCAGGATTTGCTCGCGTACTGGATGAAAATTGTCGGAGTTTGCAGGCTTTAGCGAAACTTCAAATCAATGGCATACACGTCCACGTCTCCGTGATCCACGGTGACATACACAGACTCATCCGGGCTCAGTCCGGTGAAAATGCAGCGTGCCGCGCCGGAACTCAACAAATCCCCGAATCGTGTCACCCGCTCCGGCTCGCGCGTCGCCATCGGCACCCGGAACACCGATTCTTCCACCTCGTCCGTGTCCTGGAAATAAAGGGCATCGCCCCCGGGAGACCAGCGCAGCGTTGACGGGAAATTCGCCTCCGCCAGCACCGTCCACTTGAGCAATTTGCAGTCATACAGGAAAATCTGTTTTTTCTTCAGGTTCAATGCGGCGATGTATCGTCCATCGGCCGACCAGCGCGGTTCGATCAACCCTTCCGATCCCGCAATTGTGGACAACTTTCCCGATTCCAGATCAAGAATCCGAATCGTGGAGTCGCCCCCCGTGGCCGTGTCCTGCACGTCGAGCACGATTTGCCTTCCGTCCGTCCGCCAGTCGCCGGAAACCGATGCCCATCGGTTGTCCATCGGCAAAACTGTCTTCGGCGAGCCGCCCTGCGCAGACACCACATAAAGCCGCGGTTGCTTATCCAGCAAAAATCCAGTGAACAAAATCTGCTTCTGGTCCGGCGACCAGTGCGGCGCGAACGCCCCCGTGGCGCCCGCCATCAGTTGCATTCGGTTGCTGCCGTCAATCCGGCTCTTCCAAAGCGTTCCGTTTTCCCGCGCCGCATACACCACCCACTGTCCATCCAGCGAAAAATCCATGTCCGTCGCGCCCGACTCCGCGAGCATCGCTGTTTTCGTCAGTGTTTTCGGGTCAATCCGCAGCAGTTGGTACTCATTGTGGGACCCGATCGCAAATACGCGCGTGCCCCCTGTCGTCGCCGTGGGATGATCAAATGCGATTGGCCCTTTGGTCAGTTGAATGGGTTCGCCGCTGCGCAAACGGAACCAGCCGCGTTTCTCTTTCATCAGCCACAAATTGGCCTGGGTATCCACCGCCAGGTTTGCCCGCAAATCCTGACCCGTCGAAAACGCAAAGTAATCTCCTCCCGCCAGCCAGGTCCCGCTCCCTTCGTGCGGCCCGCCCTCTTCGCCCGGCAGAACGCGGCGCAGCGATTTTCCGTCGATTCCGATCTCCCACATCGAATCGGTTCCTTCCACCAGATTGCTTTGCGTGAAACGCAACCGCTTTCCATCGGGCGACCACAGCAGAGAATGCGGGGCCAGCTTGAATCGCGCCACTTCCCGCGCGTCGCTCCCCTGCGTGTCGGTAATCAGAATCGTTTCGCCGCGCACGAACGCGATCATGTCTCCTTTCGGCGACCACACTGCCTCTTTCGCCATTACGTCGCCTGCGCGCCGGGGCGCTCCGCCCTGCACCGGCCAGAACCACAAGGCGGTCTCTTCACCCTCGTGTGTGAATTGTCCAATCAGGAATTGCGCGTGATCAGGCGACAGATCAAAAATTCGAGTGTTATCAAATGGCGTGGGCGTCCGTTGAATGTTTCCGCCTTCCACGGAGGTCTGCATCAGATTCCAGCCGGTCACATCCCGCACGACGAAATAAATCCGGCTCCCATCCGTTACCAGTTTTCCCCAGGGATCCACCTGCCCGGTATGTGTAAGCTGGCTGACCGACATTACCTTTGGCTCTGGGCTCGGCCATAAGAAGAAAAGCATTGCTGCCGCAAGTCCTGCGGCGATCACAAGCACCTGCCACCATGCCGGTATCGCCTTCCGTTTGGTTGGTCCGAACCCTTTTTGCGGCGCGTCCGTTGGCGGACCGTCCCCGACCAGGGGCAACTCAACCGCCTCCGGTTCGTCTTCGCTCTCGATCCGGATCGCCGTCATCAACGGAGAAGGCTCGATATCGACAATCTCCACTGGCGCGATAAACCGGTAGCCGCGCCTTGGCACTGTCTCAACAAACACGGGGTTCTCGGCGTTGTCGTTCAACGCCGCACGGAGTTTCATCAGCGCAGTGTTCAGGCTGCCGTCAAATTCGACAAAGGTTCCTTCCGGCCAGATGCGCTTCCGCAAATCCTCACGTGACAGAACTTCGCCCGGAACTTCCAGGAGCAGAGCCAGTATTCGAAACGGCTGTTCCTGCAGTTTGACGGGAGTCCCCTGTCGGCTCAGCGTTCCCCGTCCCGGGTCCGCTTCGAATAGTCCGAAGCGATAGAGCCGCCGATCCTGTTGTGCGGTTGTGTCCACTGGCTGGAGGGTCCCTCCGTTCTGGGTGATAGTACACCCAAACATCAGTTGATAGAAAGCCATATCTTTATCGAAAGGAAAGAGTTAATGGTCCATAGTTGAACCACTTGCAATTCGTTTGACGTCCAGTACTTCTTTTCTCATTCTTGCGCCTAGCACCATCCGCCAGTCCTCGGTCCCACATACCGAAATTGGCGGTCCCACAGAGGAGGGTCGCTCCACTTTAGCGAACCAACCCTCAATCTCTGAACCAGGGAATGCACGCGTCCTGTGTCCTCCGTCAAGAAGTCCTGGACACGGACGCGGCTTTCCCGAACTCTTCAGCCTCAGCTTTGTACTCCCTACTGTCGTTCCTCTTATCCACATTCCCATCGCAGGGCGTAGCTGGTGAACAATTTGCGTACCGGTACCTACCCTCACATTTCCTGAAATCTGCCCTAACTCGTTTCTTTTCTTAATTCACCGTCCTTCGACCGGCTTGACCCGTTTGGCATCCTTCGTGCCCCCTTTTACTCACCCAGTCGAAAATGATGATATTGGAGGTGTCTTCCATCATGCGTTTTCGAACTGCAATTTCGCTCGCGACATTCTTCCTGGTGTGTTTCGCGATCTCCTTGTGGTCCGTTCCCGTTCCGGCGGAGATTGGGCCGCTGCGCTCATCCCCCGAACCCTCTTCCGTGGCCGGGACGATCGCCAACGTCAACACCTCTCAATTCACGCTCTCTTTGAATCGCAATCAGAATCCCAACAAACTTGAGTTTGTCATTGACCCCAACACGAAGATTGAGGGTAAACTCGCCGTTGGGGCTCACGCCACCGTCGATTACCGATCTGAGGGCCAGCAGCTTATCGCTACGCGCGTCGTCGTTCTGCCGGCCTCCGGTATCCAGTTGTACTAGCTAGTCTGGTTCATCAAGCACGGAGGCTTTCTTGTTTATACGGAAGCCTTCCCAAAGGAGCACCCAGCCCGCTCCGCGATTTCCCAGCGTCTTCGCCGGAGCCATTCGAGTACCACCGGCCGCAGCCTGGCTCCCGCTATGCAATTCGTACTTCGCGGGAATCTTTCCTCAGGCTCAGGAGGAACGGAATTGCGAAGGACTCTAAATCTTGTCCTGCCATTGGCCGTCAGCGTTGCGTGCGTCTCTCTCTGCTACACCGTTCTTCAGATCCGCACCGAACGCCGCAATTTGCGAAACGAACTGACCCGGCGTTCCGCCATTGTCGCGGAGAACATCGCAGAGACGATCGAATCCTCGCGTGACAAAGTCACTTCGAAAACACTCAGCCACCTTCTTTATCGTTTTGTGCCGCGTGAAAGCCTCAGCGGTATCGCTGTTTACGAACCTTCCGGCGCCGTCCGCGCCATCACTCCGGGGCTCCCTGTCCGCTTCGAACAACCGCCTCCCGAAGCTCTCCGCGCCGTAAAAATGAGCGCTCCCGCCAGCGATTTTGTTGCCGTCCAGGATTCCACCCTGAATCTTTATTCGTTGCCGGTCCTCCACGATGGAGAACTTCTCGCCCTTGTAGTGGTGGTCTCCGACGCCAGCTATATTCAGGCCCGCGTAATGCGCACTCTGCGCGCTTCCTCGTTTACCGCGCTGGTCCAAACTCTTTTCATCACCGCCCTTGCCTTCATTCTTGTCCGTTGGAATTTTATTGCGCCTCTTGCCAACACAGCTCACTGGCTCAGCACGCTCCGTTCCGGAGTTCCGGACAGCTCCCGTGTCCTCCCCAAGGACGAAATGTTCGAGCAGATCCACAAAGAGGCGCGCCACCTTGCGCAGGACCTGAGTTTTGCCCGCGCCGCCGCCCAGGAGGAGGCGCAGTTGCGTGAATCGCAGTCCGCGCTTTGGACCCCTGACCGGCTGCGCGTCAGCCTCCAAAGCAAATTGCAGGACAACTCGCTTTTCGTTGTGTCCAACCGGGAACCCTACATGCACGTCTTTAATGAACGCGACCGTTCCATTCAAATGCTCATTCCCGCCAGCGGTGTTGTCACCGCGCTGGAACCCGTTCTTGACGCCTGCCATGGCACCTGGATCGCTAACGGCTCTGGAAACGCCGACCGCGAAGTTGTCGACGCCAACGACCACTTGCGGGTCCCTCCCTCGCGCCCCACGTACACGCTGCGCCGCGTCTGGCTTACAGCCGAAGAAGATCGCGGCTATTACGAGGGCTTCTCCAACGAGGGCCTCTGGCCGCTTTGCCACATCGCCCACACCCGCCCCATCTTCCGTCCTGAAGACTGGAGCGAGTATCAGCGCATCAACCAGCGCTTCGCAGACGCTGTCGTTCAGGAAATGAGAGATGTCGCCTCACCCGTTGTCCTCGCCCAGGACTACCACTTTGCTCTGCTTCCGCGAATGATCAAGGAGGCTCGTCCCGACGCGCGCGTTGCCATCTTCTGGCACATCCCCTGGCCGAATCCCGAGGTCTTTGGAATCTGCCCCTGGCAAACCGAACTGCTCGATGGTTTGCTCGGTGCGGACTTAATCGGCTTCCATATCCGCACTCACTGCAGCAACTTTCTCGCCACCGTGGATCGTGCTCTCGAAGCCCTCACTGACTGGGACCGCTTCGAAATCTATCGGCAGGGCCGCGTCACCCGCGTGCGTCCGTACCCGATCAGCGTTGCAGCCCCGTTGAATGGAGAAACTCCACATCCTCTCCGCTCTTCCGGTGAGGAGCGCGCCGCGCTCTGCGAAGAACTCGGCATTGAGGCCTCTCTGCTCGGCGTTGGCGTGGATCGCGTGGATTATACGAAAGGTATTCTGGAGCGTTTCCGGGGCATAGAGCGCTTCTTTGAAAATTTTCCCGCCTATCTCCAGCGTTTCAGCTTTGTCCAGATCGGCGCTCCCAGCCGAACCGACATTCCCCGCTACCGGCAGTTTCTGGAGGAAGTGGGCGTCGAAGCCGACCGCATCAACGCGCGATTTCAATCCGGGCGCTGGAAGCCCATCGTGTTTCTCCAGCGGCACCATTCTCACGAAGAAATTACGCGTTTCTACCGTGCCGCTTCCGTCTGCCTGGTCACGTCTCTCCACGACGGCATGAATCTCGTGGCCAAGGAATTCATTGTTTCCCGTGAAGATAATCGTGGGGTTCTCATCTTAAGCAGTTTCACCGGGGCGGCGCAGGAGCTTCGCGATGCGCTGCTCGTCAATCCGTACGATGTGGACCAGGTTGCCCGCTCGATCCGCCATGCCCTTGAAATGAGCGAAGAGCAGCAGATCGAGATGATGTCCCGCATGCGCAAAATCGTTCTGGAAAACAACGTCTACCGCTGGGCCGCCGGCCTTATCTCTGATCTCAGCGAAATCCGTGCTCCGCTTCCGGAGCGCCAGGAGGCCGCGCACGCGGGATGATTCTCCACCACGCCTTTTACTGCGATCAGCATACGGCCAAAATTTCCAGGACTCAAAACCAATTCCAGGAGGAATTGTTGTGAACGCCGAAACCCCATTCGAATTTTTCACCGTCGCCTACCTCACCCGCATCGGCAATCAATCGGCGGGAAATCTTGAGGAACTCCTCGCCGGCCTCGAGCAATGCAGCGACGCCTCGATCTTCCACCATACCTACCAGACCCTCAGCTCCCACCACTTCCTCACCGAGGGCTTCTCCAATGACTTCGCCCAGTGGGCCCTCGCCGAAGCCAATCGCGACGCCCTCGCTGAACAGTTCGCGGCTCTCGACATTCGCGACTACACTTCCATCGCCGCCCTTCGCGCCGATCTCTGCCGCGTGCTCCGCGATTTCATCGCTGCTTTTCCTCAATTCGGCCGCCAGGAAGCCCTCGATCGTTTCTACTTCTGCGAGAGCCTGGAGGTGACCATGCCATTTTCTCTAACCGCATCGAACCTCGACGAATTCCGTCAGGGCGTTGCCACCATCAGCCATGCCAGCTTCCATTTCCACTTCGTCACTTCGCGGCTTCGCCTGCAATTCCGCACCAACGATTTTTCGCATTGGCTGGCCGGCAGCCTGGGACTCGACTCCCTCGCCGAAAACATCAATCACATTGATATCTACACCAACACGCTCGACAGCGCGCGCGCCAAAATGCTTCGCCTGGTGGACCGCGAGAGGAGAAAGCATGAGCACGATGCAAATCCCAGCTAAGATTCCACTGGACGACTATTCGTCGGTCATCGGCGAGGGCGAAGTAGCTGAACTTCGCACTCTCGCCAGGCCTTTGGCCGGCCGGTCTGTGGTCATGATCAACTCCACCGCCGTTGGCGGAGGGGTCGCGGAAATTCTCAATCGGCTTGTTCCGCTGGCGGAAGAGCTCGGCATCAATATTCGTTGGGAAGTCATGACCGGCGGGGAAGATTTCTTCGAAGTCACCAAGTCATTCCACAACGCCCTGCACGGCGCTCCCTACCACCCGGAGCCGCGCCACTTCGAGATCTTTCGCGCGTACAACGAAAAAAACGCCCGGCGCCTGCCGCTTGACGCTGAGTTCATTGTCATCCACGACCCTCAGCCGGCGGGACTGATCTCTTATCGCGAAAAAAACGCCAATCACTGGGTCTGGCGCTGCCACATCGATCTCTCCCACCCGCATCCAGCCGTCTGGAATTTTCTGGAGAACTACGTCCCCCACTACGACGCGGCCATTTTTTCCTCGCCGGAATTCGCCAAGCAGCTCCCGATTCCCCAGTATCTTTTTCATCCGGCGATCGATCCGCTCTCGGAAAAAAATCGCGACCTCCCGCCGGAATTCATCCTCGACGTCCTGGCCCGTTATGGCATTGACCATCTCCGCCCCATCCTCACGCAGATCTCCCGCTTCGACCGCCTCAAGGATCCGGTCGGCGTCATTCGCGCCTACCGCATCGTTCGCCGCTATTTCGATTGTCAGCTGGTTCTTGCGGGGGGAGGCGCTTCCGACGATCCAGAGGGCGCCACCGTTCTGAAAGAAGCGCAAAACGCGGCCGAAGGCGATCCCGACATTAAACTTCTTGAGCTGCCCGCTTGGGCGCCGCTGGAAGTCAACGCCTTGCAGCGCGCTTCCACCATCGTCATCCAGAAAAGCCTTCGTGAAGGCTTCGGCCTTACTGTCTCAGAGGCTCTCTGGAAAAAGAAGCCTGTCGTGGCCTCCGCCGTCGGAGGAATTCCCACCCAGATCATCCACAAACATACCGGCCTTCTCGCCCATTCCGTCGAAGGCACTGCCTATCAGATTCGCTTTCTGCTCTCTCATCCTGATATTGCCGGGCGCCTTGGCGAACGCGGCCACCAGCACGTAAAGGAAAATTTTCTAATCACCCAAAACCTGAAACGCTATCTAACCCTGTTTCTCAAGCTTGGGCACTCCTTCTGATTCGCGAACAAAAAAAGGACAGTGGCATGCCTTCGCCCTGTCCTTCTCTCTTTCTCCAACTTCAGCTAAAAATGTCATCCAGAGGCTATCCGACGAGGTCCGGTGCTTGGACTCCGGTGCCGTTTACCGGAGATAGCCGAAGGATCTCAACTTAAGGTGGTTCGCAGAAGTTCTGTTCGAATCCCCTCTGTAAGCCGAATTGGCCTTTCAACAATCCCTAAACTACCGCAACTCCCCCGGCTCAATCCCCTCTTTCTTCGCCTGGTTCTCCAGTTCCTCAATGTTCGCCAGCAACTGCTTCTTCTTCGCTTCCAGTTGCTTCACTTGTTCGTCCAGCGGCACCATGTTGTAACCCCGGTTCGGATTGATGCCGCCGCTTGGACTGCTGTCGTTCGCCTTGAAAGTCTTCAGCTGAACAATTCGTTGGTCCGCCGCGTCAATCTTTTTTTGCAGTTCTCCGATGGCCGCGCGATATCGCAGAATTTTTCCCCGCCGCGGGTCGCCGTATCCGTCCTGCGAAGACTGGTTCCGGCGCTCCCCCGGGCGGCCCGTTCCCACCACGGATACCGGTCCTTGCAGGTTTCCCACTTCCTCGTTTGTCCAAACTTTCTTGCTTTTCTCGGTTTTGCCCGCTGGAGGTGTGGTCTGCCCACTGGCAGATGTTCCTGACTGCTGGTTTGTTGCCGGTGGAGTTGTCTGCTGCTCGCTCTGCGCCCAGCTGATCACTGGCGTAACAGCACAGACAAGCAGAAGAACTGAAATTGGACGGATCATGGAACCTCCGATCCGGTAGCGCGGACCCGGTGCGATCTAACCTATTTTACCAGCGGCCATTTCACGGATCCGCCCGATTTCCTGCCAGCTTGCTCAGTTCGCCACGCACAATTTCCACGGCATCGGCCGGCGGCCCCACGCGCCTGTACTGCGTGTAAAACGTGCGTTCATGAATCGAAAATGGCACCACAAATTTACGCCCATCAAAATCGTACTGCTGATACGTCGGCAGCCAGACGCCGGGCGCCAATTCATACCGCTCCTGCATGAAATAGCTGCCTCGATAGACCTTGGCAAGAAACAGCGCCAGGGTAATATCTTCGGTAACTTCGCCCTCAATCTTCGCCAACTCTGAGGTCTCTTTGTCAATCCACAGTGTGCCACGCACCTTGCTGAACAGCATTTCGTTCCTCGTCGACGGTTTGAAGGCCGGATTCCGCGTCATTTCGTACTTGATCAGCACCCGGTCGCCCCGCATCTCTTCGCCGAGCTTTGTAAACAGAAAAGCTTTCCGCGTGGAGTCAATCAGGTCGTTCCGTTCTTTCTTCCGCCGCTCTACCTTGGCGTACGCCTCCCGTTGCGCCGGCCCCGTCTCCGCGGCCCACACGAGCGTCGCCTGCAGCTTTTCCAGCGCCGCCTGATAACTCGCCGGACTCGTGGGTTTGGCCTCTGCTGTCAGCGGAATCTTGCTCGTTCCCGTGCCTGCCGGAAAAACCCTCCATACCTTCACCTCACTGGGCTTCGGGTCGCTCCCTGTCTTTCGAATCTCCGTACGCTCCACCCGCTCATAGATGTTCATATCCGCGTCCAACCGCTTTTGATTGACAATCACCCGGCTGAACATGTCGTCCCCGGTCCGGGAAGTCTCCGCGGAGGGGCT
>DASSGJ010000118.1:0-4047 GCA_035693545.1 Candidatus Acidiferrum sp. | reverse complement strand
AGGGGCGGTTCCGTTCTCAAGTGGCGCGGCAATCGCGGTTTTGCGGACAAATGCATCAGTGCGTGGAGTCAAAGTCTGAGGCTCGTCGACAAGGCCCGCCCAGGCAGAACGGATTGCAGGGAAATGCGTGGCGGCAAAGACGACCGTGAACAGGCCTATCAATGAAGCTGCCAGAAGAAGTCCGCGGGCGAGGCGCGTGTTTCCAGACTTTTGCTGAGGCCCGCCTGCCTGCGATTCAGAGTAGTCGGGAAGATTTTCCTGAGCCAAGGGATAAACCTCGTTACCAGGACCAGCCTAAAGGCTCGAAAAACCGCGGACAATGGTACGGACCTCGCCTTGTTTCAGAGTCATCAACTCGCGAATTCTTGCTGGGTGGGCCGGGTGGAACCCGTGATCTGGGACCGCAAGCTGCCCGCCCGTATCTCGGTATTGCCCGCCGAAGTGTGACCGGGGTCACCGCCAAGGGGCGATCCGCCTTCTAGATTCCTTGCGATGACCGCACCGGACAAACCCGACCGCGCCGCCTGGATTCAAGGGCCCTCCGCACGCTGCAGCCCGCCACCCGAACCCGTGCAAAATCCGTGGAGGCTTATCCTGCTGGGTGCGCCGGGAGTTGGCAAAGGAACACAGGCGGACTTGCTGCACCACAGGCTGCACGCTTGCCATATTTCAACGGGCGACGTATTCCGATCCGCCGGAAGCCGCGCGGAGTGCGACCAGAGCCCCGCAATGAAGGCGGCGCTGCAATACATGCGCCGTGGCGACCTGGTTCCCGATTCGATCGTCTGGGAAATGGTGCTGGAGCGCAGCGGCTGCCTGCGCTGCGGCGGAGGGTTTCTGTTGGACGGATTTCCACGGACGCTTGCCCAAGCGGAATCGCTGAAACAGTTGATGGAAAACCAGCGGCTCGGTCTGACCGCGGTGGTTAATTACCGGCTGCCATTCACCGAGATAGTGTCTCGGTTGAGTGGACGGCGCACCTGCCAGAATTGCAAGGCGGTTTACCACGTCACCGAACGGCCGCCAAAAGTCGCGGATTCTTGCGACCGGTGCGGCGGAAAACTCTTTCAGCGGGAAGACGACCGGCCGGAATCGGTCACCGTGCGTCTGGAAGCCTACGAAAAAAGTACGGCGCCATTGATCGAGTTCTATAAGCAGTTGGGCTTGCTTGTGACTATCGCAGCCAGCGGCTCGCCGGAAGAGATTTGCGAACGCACCGTCGAGGCGCTGGATGATTGGCGAAAGCGGAATGGCTCCCGCGAGCTCGTCTGACAGTTGAGAATCCCAGCTCAGGGATTTGCTAATTAAAGACCTTCAGTTTTCTTGAGGTTGGTTTCTAACTGATTGGACCACTATTTCGGGACGCGTATCGCGCGCCGCACCTGCTGGGCGTTTCTCGAGAGTATTTCTTATATCTTCACGCCCCAGAACCCGGCGTCGGGCTCCGCCAGAGCGATGCCGACTTCCCAGGCTTCGTGGCCGCGCCAGACCACTTCGCCTTGCGCGCTACGTCCTGTTTCCGGGAGCACCAGCCGAACCTGCCGCCGGAGCGGCACATCCGCGCCGACCACAGCCATACAACCTGAATGGCTGACATCTACAGTCAATCCGTTCGCGGTTCGGCGGGCTTCGCCTTCATCCCATTCAAGGCGTAAGCGGAGGCTGGCGGTCGCACGAGGGTGGGAGCGCATGCTGGCCCAGCGCTCTTCCATCATCTTAAGCTGCGTAATCGTCTGTTCCGGGGTTAACAAAGCCATGAGGTACCTCACGGGGAGAATTACTGCCTGGGGGGCCACTTCAAAAGCTAAACCCCTGCCAGCCTCGCGTCAATGGTACTTTTTCAAAAAAGTATCCCCTTAAGCACCTGTTAAAGCACCCCTTAAAGCTCCCCATAGGATACCGCTTCGGCCCTCTAGGAGTTGGCCGGCTCCAGCTTATCCGTTAGCAAAGGTTCGATCTTTTCAGAGAGGTCTTTCACCGTGAATGGCTTCCGGATGTAGGCCCGGGCCCCAGCCTCCATCGCCCGGAGCACTCCTTCTTCCGAAGTGTGCTTGGTAATGACAACGACGGGGGTGTTCTGGGCGCTGCGGACATAAGCAAGCGCTTCGAGAAGCTCGAGGCCGTCCATCAAAGGCATGTCAATGTCGGTGAGAATCAGGTCGAAACTGAACCTCTGCACCATGCCCAGGGCTTCACGGCCATTGCTGGCTTCCAGGATGTCGCCGACGTTGAGATTCGCCTGCCGCAGGGAATGCTGGATGATCTTTCGAATGGTGGGGGAATCGTCGACCACCAGGACTTTCCGCTTCTTCACCGGGAGCCTCCGCGGGAAATGGAACTGCTCCCAAGCCGCCCGAGGGGAAGGCGGTACAACCTATCACCAGTACAACGAAAAATTCTGCGGCAGTCAATGAACTGGAGGTTTCAATCGCCCTAAAAGAAATCAGTGCCCGACTGTCTCTCGCAGCAGCCCCAATATAAAAAAAGGCCCGCACCGGTCTTCCCGGGGCGGGCCTGGTATCGCTGCGGAGGCGGGACTTAACTCTTGGCTTCGACGGCTTCTTCGACCTTGCTCTTCTCTTTCTTTTCCTTCTTCTTGAACTCGTACCCAACAAGCTCAAGGATGGCCACTTTTGCTCCATCGCCTACCCGGATGCCCGCGGGAATGATTCGCGTGTAGCCGCCCGCGCGATCCGCAAACTTCGGCGCGATTTCGCTGAAGAGCTTCTGCGTGGTGGCCGGCGTCATCAGGTAAGCTGCGGCTTGCCTGCGCGAAGCAAGGGTGTCGCGCTTGCCCAGCGTGATAATTTTCTCGGCGACGGGGCGCGTGGCCTTGGCGCGCGTCAGCGTGGTGGTGATGCGGCCGTGTTCAAACAGATTGGTGACCAGGTTGCGCAGGGTCGCGCGGCGGTGCCACGGATTGCGTCCCAGTTTCGATCCCGACTTCAGATGTCGCATGGCTTCTTTTTCCCTTTATCGATTGCAACTTCCCGCTTGCTGCTGAATTTACAGAAGGCCGGGACATCCGTCCCGGCCTTCCCGTCGTTAGTGAATTACAGGCCAATGGTTTCGTCGCTGCTTGGCGGCGCGGTCTGGCTCGGCAGCGGCGGCCAGATGATGCGGCCGTGCTCGTCGAACTTCATGCCTAGGCTGAGGCCCATCTTCACCAGTATATCCTTGATCTCGTTGAGCGATTTCCGGCCGAAGTTCTTGGTCTTCAGCATTTCGTTTTCGCTCTTCTGCACAAGCTCGCGGATGGTCTGGATGTTGGCGTTCTTCAGGCAGTTGTAGCTGCGCACGGAAAGCTCCAGCTCTTCCACCGAGCGATCCAGGTGCTCAAGCCGGGGATCGTGAACGGTATCCTGCGGCATCTCCACGTTTTCGGGCGGCTCGTCGATGTTGATGAAGATAATCATGTGATCCTTCACCAGCTTCGCGGCCAGTCCGATGGCGTCCTGCGGGGTGATGGCGCCGTTGGTCCAGACTTCGATCATCAGCTTTTCGTAGTCGGTCATCTGTCCGAGACGCGCCGACTCCACGGAATAGTTCACCTTGCGCACGGGAGAGTGAACGCTGTCCACCGGAATGTAGCCGATCGGCAGGTCTTCGTCGTAGTTGCGGTCGGCGGCCACGTAACCGCGGCCGTTCTTGACGCGCATCTCGATCTGCAGCTTTCCGCCTTCGCTGACGGTGGCGATGTACACGCTCTTGTCGAGCACCGCGAAATCCGCATCTTCCTCGATCTGCGCACTGGTGACCACGCCGGGTTGCTCCACGTTCAGGTAAATCGTCTTCGGCAGGTCGTTGTTCAGCTTGATGGGCACCTGCTTCAGGTTCAGGATGATGTCGGTCGCATCCTCAACCACACCGGGGATCGAAGAGAACTCGTGCAACACGCCCTCGATCTTCACCGCGGTGATGGCCGCGCCCTCGATGGAGCTGAGCAGCGCGCGACGCAGTGCGTTTCCTACCGTGGTGCCCCAACCGCGCTCAAACGGCTGAGCCGAAAACCGGCCATACCGTTCGGTCAGCGATTCGAGCTCCGGC
>DASSGJ010000117.1:0-11010 GCA_035693545.1 Candidatus Acidiferrum sp. | reverse complement strand
GCGGCCATTCTTCGAAGCCCTGCGAAAATTCAAGGAGCAACTGGAGTCGCGGCTCGGCCGAATCCTTCCCACTCTGTCCATGGGAATGTCCCACGATTTCGAAGCCGCGATCCGGGAAGGTTCGACGGAAGTTCGCATTGGCACTGCGATTTTCGGTACCCGGCCGAAGAATTTGTGAATCCAATAAAGTGAATTCAATGAGAGATTGGGAGCGTGTATGACGCTTTTCGCGCCGCTGCAGTTGCGAGAACTGCAATTGAAAAACAGGATCGCCGTTTCACCGATGTGCGAATACTCGGCCAAGGAGGGGCATCCCGGCCGTTGGCACCTGGTGCATCTTGGCAGCCGGGCCGTGGGTGGCGCGGCGCTGGTGATGACGGAGGCGACGGCAGTGCAAGCCGTCGGCCGCATTTCGCCGTGGGACACCGGCATTTATCTGGACGCGCACGTTGAATCGTGGAAAGTCATCGCGGATTTTATCCGCGAGCAGGGTGCGATTCCCGGCATGCAACTTGCGCATGCGGGAAGAAAGGGAAGCACGGCCGCGCCTTGGCTCGGCGGAAGCAAAATTCCTCTTAGTGAAGGCGGGTGGGTGCCGGTGGCTCCCAGCGCTTTGGCGTTTGACGGCAACTATCCCGAACCGAAAGAACTAACCATCGCGGAGATCGATCAAATCGTTGAGGATTTTCGCGCGGCAGCGCGCCGCGCATTAACGGCCGGTTTCCAGGTGGTTGAAGTTCACGCCGCGCATGGCTATCTTGCGCATGAATTTCTTTCGTCGCTGTCCAATCTACGCTCCGATGAATATGGCGGCAGCCTGGAGAATCGCATGCGGTTTCCTTTGCGTGTTGCGCAGGCCGTACGTGAAATCTGGCCCGAGAAGTGGCCGGTATTTGTCCGTGTCTCCGCCACCGATTGGAAGGAGGGCGGCTGGGATCTGCCACAGAGCATCGAACTCTGCAAGCGATTCAAAGGCGTCGGAATTGATCTGGTGGATGTCTCCAGCGGCGGCCTGGTTCCCGGCGTGAAAATTCCCGTGGGCCCCGGCTATCAAGTGAAGTTTGCCGCCGCCATCCGAAGTGAGGCGGGCATCGCCACGGGGGCGGTTGGGATGCTCACCGACCCCCCGCAGGTCGAGACAATCCTTTCGACGGAACAGGCGGACATGGTTTTTCTTGCGCGGGAGCTGTTGCGCGATCCTTACTGGCCGCGCCGCGCGGCGCAGGAACTTGGCGCGAAGCTGAAGCCGCCTGTCCAATACGAGCGCGCCTGGTAGAGCCAGATTCGCGGGCGCCTGATAATCTAGGAATCGATGAGTTTCCTCGAGATTTTGGAAGACGCGGCCCGCGGCACACTGACGGTTACTGTTCGTGTCCAGCCGCGTGCCAGTAGAAATGAAATTGCCGGCGCCCTTGGGGGTGCGCTGAAAATCCGCCTGTGCGCTCCGGCGATCGAAAACCGCGCCAATGAGGCCCTGGTCGCCTTCCTCTCTGATCTTTTGAAAACCCCAAAATCCGCTGTTAGAATCCAGAGCGGCGAGCACGGACGCAACAAACGTGTGGAAATTCGCGGCGTTACCCGGCAGCAGATTCTCGATCTCCTCCGCGAGGAAGCATAGCCCGAGGTTAAGATCCCTTGAAATACAAACGAAGACAGAGGCCATGAGCGCAAACATTGAATCCATTCAGAAAGACCTTCGGACGGCGAAGCTGGACGGCTGGCTGTTTTACGATTTCCGTGGCCGTGATCCTATCGCTCTCCGCATCCTGAAGCTTCCCGAGGGCATGCGCACGCGGCGCTGGTTTTACTTTGTTCCTGCAAAAGGAGCGCCCAAAAAGTTGGTGCATAAAATCGAAGCCCAGTCGCTTGCTGCTCTGCCTGGTGAGACGCTGCATTTTTCCGCGCAGGAAGAATTGCGCGGCAACCTGAAAAAGATGCTCGGCCGCGCGAAAAACGTGGCGATGCAATATTCCGCGAAGAACGCGATCCCGTATGTCGGCATGGTGGACGCGGGCACGATTGAGCTGGTTCGCAGCACCGGGGTCAAAGTTGTTACGTCGGCGGACCTCGTCCAGAAATACGAAGCATGCTGGAGCAATGAGCAGCTTGAATCGCATCTCGCCGCGGGCCGCGCCATTGATAAAATCGTCCAGCAGGCCTTTGCCCAGGCCGCGCAATCTGTCCGCGAAAAGAAGAATCTGACGGAATACGACCTGCAACAATTTATTCGTAAGCGTTTCGACGAAGAAGGCCTGACGACGGAAGAAGGGCCGGACGTTGCCGTGAATCGAAATGCCAGCGATCCGCACTATGGCCCCACGCATGAATCTTCGGCTCTCATCAAGGAAGGCGACCTGCTCCTGCTTGACGTCTGGGGCAAACAGAAAGCGGCGGGCAGCGTCTATTACGACATCACCTGGGTGGGGTATCTTGGTGCGAGAGTTCCCGACAAATTTGCGAAAGTGTTCAAGGTTGTTCGCGAAGCTCGCGATGCTGCGGTCGATTTAATTCAGAAAAGCATCAAGGCGGGCAAACCGCTCCAGGGCTGGCAGGTGGATCAGATATCCCGCCGCGTGGTCGAGAAAGCCGGCTATGGGAAATATTTCTTTCATCGCACCGGCCATAACATTGGCCAGAGCGTGCACGGCAACGGCGTGAACATGGACGGCCTGGAAACCCATGACGCCCGCCACCTGATTCCCGGGACGTGCAATTCCGTCGAGCCGGGAATTTACCTGCCCGAATTCGGAATTCGCAGTGAAGTGGATATGTACATAGACGAAAAAGAGGCGCGCGTCACCGGAGCGGTTCAGCAAGAGATATTGGCGCTGCTTGCATAGCGTTTGCAAACTGGAGCGACATGGACGAACCATCGCAGAACCCGGCAGGTGAAGGAACGTTGCCCGCCGCGCTTACAAACGAAGTGCGTTCCTTCAGCGAACCGCGTGCTCTCGTTTTTGGAATAGCCGGATGGCTCTTGCCGGGGCTCGGCCATGCGTTGCAGAGGATGTGGGGTAGGGCATTGGTGGTCTTCGTGGCAGTGGGCTTGCTCGCGGGCGCTGGCGCCTCCATGAAGGGGAATGTCTTTACGCGGCAGGGGAACGACGCTTTCGACACGCTCGGCTACATCGCCGACCTCGGCACGGGGAGTTTTTACTTTTTTGCGCGAGCCATGGAAACCAAGGGTGCTGACGTTTCTCATGCAGACGGCGATTACGGTACGCGTCTGCTGGCTACCGCTGGTGTCCTGAACCTATTGGCGGCGTTGCATGCTTACGAAGCGGCACGCGGGCACAAAGCGTGAACGGCATGTCCCCTCTCGAACTGACGCATTTTCAGGCATTCCTTCTTTTTGCGGTGGTCATTTCCGTTGCGTTCGGATTCCTCGGCCGCCGCCGCCCAAAAGATCGCGTCCGGTACATCCTGTGGTCGCTGTTTCTTTTTCTGCTGGTCGGCATCGGCATCGGCTGGGCAATGTTTCGTTTCTCCCGCTGAAAATTTTCAAGCACAAGGCAATCGCCGCGAATTGACAGTGATTTTCAGCGGGTGCTATCGTCATAAAGCAGGGCCGAGGTAGCTCAGTGGTAGAGCAGCCGATTCGTAATCGGCAGGTCGTGGGTTCAACTCCCACTCTCGGCTCCAACATCTTCCAATAAATCCAATCAATTACGGACGGGCTTTCTCGAACAGTGGCGCGCGTGTGGCTGGCCGCCAATGGGATTGCGACGGAGTCGGGCACGGCACGTACCGAGCAAGAGGCTACATTCTATGAGGTCTGGTCCAGTTCGTTGCGCCGAGTCCAGAAATAGATAGCGAAGCCCACCGCCACCAGCGGCAGCACCGCACCGAACTCATCAATAAACCAACTGGTCTTTCCCGTGTTCCGTGTCAGCGGAGTGAAAATCGCTTGCACGTACAAGTTGTGGCTCGCATGCAGCAGGGCGCCGGTCCACAAACTTCCAGACTTCAGTCTGATCCAAGCGAACACAACCGAAATCGCCACCACCATCACGGTGAAGCATGTGAGCGAATAC
Source organism: Candidatus Acidiferrum sp. (assembly GCA_035693545.1). Lineage (GTDB taxonomy): Bacteria > Acidobacteriota > Terriglobia > Acidiferrales > UBA7541 > Acidiferrum. The sequence continues at coordinate 6,976 of DASSGJ010000117.1, read as the reverse complement.
CAGGTCGGCGTTTCTCCGCCGTTGTAGTGGCCCCAAATCAGCAGGGGATAGTGCCAGCAAGACCAAATCACACCGCTGATCAGCGCCGTCCCGGTAAACCCCACGCTCTTGAATAGCTGCGGCACCAGAAACCCGCGCCATCCGATTTCTTCGCCAAGCGCCGACGCGAGACTCTTCGTGAGTCCGAAACTCCCAGCGAGTAGCAAGTACATCACGGTGGAAACTGCCGGCGACGCGTGTAGCCCCATCACCTGAACCAATTTGTCCATGAATTCGCGGTTCGGGAATGCGCCGAGGCCTACGCACCACACAATCAAGTACGCGATCGCGGCATAGCACAGCGGAATGAGCCAGCTCCCGAGCGCGTACTTCTTCTCCGGCCATTTCCAGCCCAACTCCGACAAATTCCGTCCGTTCGATTTCAGCGTGGCCATCGCCGCCAGAGCCGGACACCACATCAGCCCCAGAACGTACATGCCCCCTCCGCCGCCCAGGTCGTCGGCTTTCAGCGCCAAAAAATAAAACACAGAGCTGAATGCAAAAACCAGCAGCACATAAATCACAATCTGACGCCGCGAGCCGTTTTGCCCAGACATGCGCGCTCCTTCTAGCGAGTTTCTAATCTGTCGGCCTGATCCTGCCGGTTCCTCTTTACGGCATCACCGGCAGGACCACAAATGATTCCATCCCCTGTGTCGAATAAACACGTTGCGTTGCGGGAACAAAATCGCTCGCCTGTGCCTTATAAATGCTCGGCACAAATTTCTGTGGATTGCGATCGATCACCGGAAACCAAGTCGACTGCACTTGCACCATGATGCGGTGGCCTTTCAGGAAAACGTGGTCGTGATTCCGCAGCGGTACTTCCCATTTCGTGGGCTGGTTCGCCGCCAGTTCAGTGGGCCGCTCAAAACTGTTCAGGTAGCGTCCGCGCCGGACTTCCATCGCCACCGGCAGTTCGTATCCATTCAGCGTTTGTCCATATTGCCCGGGTTTTGGGCCTTCTTCCGGCTTCCACGCGGGCTTCTCCGCGCCCTGGGGATAGACGTCAATCAGTTTCACCACGAAATCGCAATCGGTTCCGGTGGTCGCCGCAAACAGCTGCGCGGATACCGAACCTGTAATCACCAGGTCCTGCTCCAGCGGTGCGCTCACGTAGCTCAGCACATCGGGACGATGGTCCACGAACCGCTGGTCCGCTACTTCCCATGTCCGCCAGTCGCCGGCCGGATAGGTGGGCGAAATCGGCCGCTGCCGATAAGGTACAGGATTCGCCGGATCGGAAACATATTCGCGATACGCCTTCGCCCCTGCTGATTTTTCCGGTTCCGTGAAGGACAGGCTTCCGTCGGAATGAAAATAGAGTTTCGTCGCTTTGGCTTCTTTTGGCGGCCACGCGGCATACGTGTGCCACGTGTTGGACCCGCTCTGGAAAATATTCGCCTTCCACGCGGGTTTCTCTCCGACGCCATGCAGATAGTAACGGAAAAATGGGGCCTCGATCGTTTCGCGAAACTCGCGCGCCGTTTCGTGTCCTCCGAACGGAATGATCCCGATCGATTCTCCCTTGGGCGATTGCCACTGGCCGTGGAACCACGGACCCGCCACCATGAAATTGTTGTGGTCGGGGTCATGTTCTCCGGCGTGCTCAAAAATTTGCCACGGCCCCCACGGGTCTTCCTGGTCCCAGAATCCCGCTACATTCAGGTTCGGCACCGGCGAATCGTGCAGTTGCCGCACCCACGCTTCTTTTTTCCAATACTCGTCGTAATCCGCATGCTCCACCGTGTCGTTCCAAACGGGGATTTTTCCGTGCAAGTATTTGCCATTGATATTCGATAACGGGCCCAGCGCCAGGTACCACTCGTAGGAATCGTAGGTCTCGAAATCAAAGTGCGTGTTGCTGTTCTTGTCGGACTGCTCCATCACCGTGTACTCAAACGCGTAGCTCTCTCTCAGCGCGCCGTAGCGGTGAAAGTCGTCGTTCATCCACTGGTCCACCGGCGAAGCTTGCTCGCTGATGGCTTTCAGCGCCGGATGCGGATGCAATAGCGTCAGCGCCGTCGTAAGTCCATCATAGGAAACGCCGAACATTCCCACCTTTCCGTTGTTGTTCGGCACATTCTTCAGCAGCCATTCGATCGAATCATAGGCGTCGGTCGTTTCGTTCGTGGCCTTCGGGTCTTTCAGATCCACCTGCGACGACAGCTTGAAGTCGCCTTCGGATTTGAAGCGTCCACGCAGGTTCTGCACCACGAAAATGTATCCGTCCTGCGCCAGCTCCTTCATAGACGAAGGCATCTGCTGCGGGGCTTTCTCCGGCACACCATAAGGCGTCCGGCGGAATAAAATCGGCAGCGGCTTCGTCGCATTCGTGGGAGCCAGAATCACCGTCTGCAGGTGCACGCCATCGCGCACCGGCACCATCACTTCCTGATACTGAAAAATAGCTTCGGCTGCGGGGGCCTGCGATTCCTGGCCCACTGCGCAAGAAACGCCCGCGAATAGAAAGACCATCAACAATCTGCCGGCAATGTTCATGCGAACGCTCCCCATACAGAAATTATTTCTCGCTGCCAAAGCATATCCCCGGTGGCGTGCATACTAACCAACTTCTAGCACTCGTGCAACAAATATTGAATTCGCTTGACATCCTGCAACAATCGTTGTATTTGCCTTGTAAACTTTTCGATCTAGATCAGTTCGGAGCGCCGCCGGGGACTTGTGGCAATCGCATAGGTCGCGCTCCTCGCTCGATTCTTGGCGGTGGGGGGACTCGTGGTTCAGTCGACTGACAGTCATTTCGCAGACGCCGGTGCGGCCTCTAACTCCCACGGGCTCTCCGTACTCGAAAGCCGCTTTGCCGCCGCCCAGTCGAAGCTCAATCCCAGCCGCCGCAAATTAGTCCGCATGATTCTGGAGAATCCGGAGGACACCTACTACCTCTCTTCGCGCGAACTGGCCAAGCGCTATCAGGTGGACGCGGCAACCATCGTTCGCACGATTCAAGCGCTCGGCTATGGGAAATTCGCGGAATTCCTCGCCGACCTGCGCACGCACTTTGTCACTCGGCTCACGCCTTACACCGTTCTGAAAGCTGCTTCGAAGGAAAAACGGACCGTGGCCGACCGCGTTCGCCACAACATGGAGCTCGATCTCCGTAATCTCCAGGCGCTGCAGTCCACCGTCGATTCCGCGGCCATCGTCTCTCTTTCGAAACAAGTAAAAAAAGCACGCCGCATCCTGGTGATCGGCATTGATCTAGCCGCCGCGCTCAGCTGGTATCTCGCTTACGGCTTGATGACCCTCGGCTTCGCCGCCGAAGCTCCCATCGGCAGCACCGGCAATGTGCAGCGTCGTGTGCGTACGCTCAATTCACGAGATCTGCTGATCGCGATCAGCTTCGGCCAGTGCCTGCGGGACACGGTCGAAGCCGCGCAACGCGCGCACATGCAGGGCGTCCGCACCTTCGGCATCACCGACAGCGAAACCACCCCCATCGCGCGTATCTGCGACCAATCCTGCTTTGCTTCTGTTGCCAGTCCCTCGTTTGGGGGCTCCTACGTCGCGCCCGTATCGCTACTGGGCGCCATCCTGATTGCCTGCGCGCATACGCAAACATCGCGCGCTTTGAAATTGCTCCGGCGCAGTGAAGAAGAAGACCGCGCGGACCATCGCTGGTACCAAAACGACAGCGAGGGAAGCGAAGGTCTCGAGTGAACTGCCAGGGGCCAAAATCTGAGGGGGGTGTTATGAGTACAGGAATACGACCCAACAGCGTGTCCATCGCTATCCGACTGGCGCCGCTGCTTGTGTTGCTGGGCCTTTGTCTAACAACGGGGAAACCCGCTGTTGCCCAGACAACGTCCACGATTGAGGGTGTTGTAACGGATCGTCAGGGCCTGGCTGTCCCCGGAGCCGAGGTCAGTATCGCTGGAAACAGCCTGGCTGTGAGCAAGAAAACGACCACGAACGCCGCCGGAGCCTACGAAGTCCCCGCGCTCCCGGTGGGCGCATACGCTCTGACGATTTCTCACGAGGGCTTCAGAACGCAAGTGATCAATAACCTGGAGATTACCCTGAACCGCACGATCAGAATTAACGTGACACTCGAGGTTGGGACCGTGCAGCAGAAAGTGGAAGTGTCCGGCACGATCCCGTTGTTGGAAACCAGTTCGTCCTCCGAAGGAACAACTATTGTGCCGCAACAGATCGAACAAATGCCGCTCAACGGCAGGGACTATCTGGACTTAATGCAATTGGTCCCGGGCGTGGCCATCAACCGGCAAGCGGATCTCAATGATGACAATGCAAAACCCGTCCTCGGCGAGCGCGCCAACAACACCGGCTTTCTCATTGACGGCCTGTCTAACCAGAACGAACTTAACGGCGGCCCGGCGGCGCAGTTCAATCAGGACACCATCGCGGAATTCCAGGTGATTACCGCGGGATACAAAGCAGAGTTCGGCCACGCCTCTGGCGGGGTTGTGAACGTCATCACTAAGTCCGGGACCAACGATCTTCACGGTTTGGCCTCCGGGTATTATCGCAGCAACGCATTCGACAGCGCGAACATCCCCGGCACCAGCAATGTGCCCTACTTGCTTCGGTGGGACTATGACCTGGCGGGTGGCGGCCACATGGTGCGGGACAAAGCATTCTGGTTCGGCTCGGTGGAGAACATTCATGAAAATCGCCAGCTGAATTTCATCGCTCCACCGAACACCCCACAATTCCTGCTCGACAATGAAGAAATCTACAACCGGCCAACAACGGATCGCGAGGTTCGCGCCTTCGCGAAATTTGATCAGGTCCTCAGCGTGCACCATCTCACCGAGCAGATGAACTACACCAATGTCCACATCAACAGCACTAACCCGCTTTCCGCATCTACCGCGCTCCCTTCCACACGCACCAATCTCGGCGACCGAAACCTTCTTCTGGGTTTCAGCGATACGATGACTCTCGGTAGTTCGGCCAGCCCGTACATCCTCACCGTGCGAGGTCAATATCGCGATGAGCCGACTCTCCACAGCCCGGCGCACCCGCAAGCCGGTCCCGACACCACTTTCAATATCTTCAGCAGCTACACTACCGGCGGCATTTTCGGTGATGTAGGCACCCCTAACTATGGCGCTCTTTTCACCCCGTCGACATTGGACCAAAAATACGGCACTTTCGGCGCGAGTCTGGCCAAAACCATCAGCACCAGCACATTGAAGTTTGGTGTGGATTACGAGCACACCCAGGTCGACGGCGTAGAAGCCAACGGCCAGCAAAACCAGCTCTTTGCCACACAGGCTGACTATGAGAAGTTCGGACCCGTTGACGCCGGCTTTTTTCTGCTTCTTACCACCGGTGGTCTTACCCCGCAAGCCAACCAAATCAAATTGCGCAACAACTACACGGGGTTGTGGATTCAGGACGATTGGAAAATTACACACAGCCTGACCCTCAATTGGGGGCTCCGTTGGGATTACGATTCGACGTTCGACAAGAAGGACAACATTTCTCCGCGCATCGGCTTCGCCTGGTCGGTCACTCCGAAGACCGTTGTTCGCGGCAGCTTTGGCTTGTTTTACGATCATTTCCGTCTTGGCCTCGCCCGCGATATCCCAGGCTTTGGCGGCGCGGATATTCGCCTAAGCCAGCCTCTTTCCTTCCCTCGGCTTTTCTACGGTGTGCCCACGATTGCTCCGGCTTTATTTGGCCTGTGCCTCTCTCCCACGCAGACTGACGCACAGATCTCCGGCCAACCGTGCCCTTATCCGTTTGACCCCCCCGGAACTCCCTACTTCGGGGTAGACCACCTGAATGGAATTGGTACTACGCCGATTCCTGGCAACGTCCCGGTCAACCAGGGCAATGTGCAGCAGCTTTCGGGTTTAAGCCCAGATGCTTTCCTCACCGCGGCAGACACAGCAACAGGCATGCCGCCTAATTTCTGGTTCTGGGGTCCGTTCGGCACGCTCTCGTTCAACGTCTCCCAGCCGGGAAATTTTCCAGTAACCATTGATCCGCACTTTGCCACTCCGCACACAAATAGCTATACCCTCGGTGTGCAACGCCAGGTTGGCAGCGACTGGGTCATCTCGCTGGACTACTATCACAAGGACATCGTAAACATCCTCGGAGTTCGAGAAACAAATCTTCCCTTTGCCGCGCGCATTGACAATTCCGGCTTCACCATGACCCAAGTGAATGGCTACGGACCCTGGTATGGCGGCACCTACGATGCCGGAATCCTCTCGTTCGAAAAGCGCATGAGCCACCGCTTTACCATCGGCGGCAGCTACGCTTTCGTTTCAGATCACGATGATGCACTCAACTTTAATTTGGGCACTGGGTCACTGGGGACCACTACTAACGGCACCGGCGGCTCCACTGGCTTTCCTACGGACAGCTTCCGCGGTATCCCGTCCGTTGTGATTGACCCGGGAAACATCGCCCAGGGTGGTACCTGCCCGGGCGGCACAAATCTAAACGGTTCGTTTTTCGCGTGCAATGGCAACTACGTGCCGAAAGCCGGTGTCTTCTATAACGGGGCATCTTTGGATAGTGGACCTTCCGACTTCGCCTTGCGCCACACCTTTGAAGCCCACGGTCTTGTTGAACTTCCCTGGAAGATCCAGTTCAGCAGCCTTTTCCGCGTGCAGAGCGGCTTCCACTACACGCAAAACGCCCTTGTGCCGGTCGATCAAGACGGCAATGGCGCGTTCGACGGTCGCGATCTCAAGACAGGCCGCAACGCTTTCACGGGGCCGCATTTCCTGAACATGGATCTGCGCGTGGCCAAAACCTTCGCGATTGGTGATCGCGCGCGGCTTCAGGCCCTTTTTGAGTTTTTCAACCTCTTTAACAGCGCGAATCCAGCGGCCGTGAACCTCAATCAGAATCACAATCCTCGCCTACCGGGCGAAACCGTAATTTTCGGTTCCGTGGCTCAATATTTGCCGGGCCGCGAGGGACAGTTTGG
>DASSGJ010000116.1:0-5825 GCA_035693545.1 Candidatus Acidiferrum sp. | reverse complement strand
TTCCCCTTCAGCGGTTGGAAAGAGAGCTTCTTCGGCATTCTCCACGCGCAGGGAAGAGACGCCGTGGAGTTCTACACCGAATCGAAGATCGTGGTGGAACGCTGGTCGCGGCAGGAAACGCGCAAATTCTAACGGGTCGCGTCTTAGTCACGGACGATGACCACGAAACCTATCAACCTCGGGATGAACGAACGGGTAGAGTGCGCGGAAACGCTGCCCTCCCGCTTCTACACTGATCCCGCAATCCTCTCACTCGAAAAAGAACGCATTTTTCGCCGAACGTGGCAACTGGTGGGAACACTGGGCCAGGCTTGCGGCGAAGTGGACGGCGCAAAGCGCACCATCGCCGATCCGGGTGCGTTTTTCACCGTCGAGGTGATTGGCGAACCTGTTGTCGTGGTTCGCGACACCGCAGGGACGCTGCGAGCCTTCAGCAATGTTTGCCGGCATCGCGCCGGCCCCATCGCACAAGGTTCGGGTTGCCGAAACGTCTTTAACTGCGCGTACCACGGTTGGACGTACACGCTGGACGGGCGGCTGATCGGGACGCCTGAGGTGGACGGCATGGAATTTTTCGACCGGTCCACGATGGGCATGGTTCCATTGCGCTGCGAAACGTGGGAACAGTTCATCTTTGTCAATTTTGATCTTCAGTCGCCCCCTCTTTCCGCTTTCCTTGAAAATATTCCGCAACAAGCCGCTGGTCTCGAGTTCAAGGGCATTGAACTGGCCGAGCGACGCGATTACTACGTGAACTGCAACTGGAAGGTTTACGTGGACAATTATTTGGAGGGCTACCACATCCCCATCGTCCATCCGGGCTTGATGAAAGAAATTGATTACCCACGCTATCGCACGGAAGTGTTCCGCTACTCTTCCCAGCAACTGGGTCCGGTCAAAGAGTTGAAACCGGGAGGCGTCGAAGACCGCGTGTATGCGCCGGGGCCGGGAAGAAAGGAAGCGCTTTACTTCTGGGTCTTTCCCAACCTGATGCTGAATATTTATCCGGACAATATTCAGACGAACTTGATCGTGCCGCTCGGCCACGACCGCACGCTGACCATCTTCGAGTGGTATTTCCACGAGGCCCATTCGGAAACGGTGAGGGAGCGGGTGAGAAAGGCCATCGGCTTCAGCGGAACCGTGCAACAGGAAGACATCCACATCTGCGAAGCTGTTCAGCGAGGGCTGCAATCTTCCACCTATGACCGCGGGCGCTACTCGGTGAAGCGCGAAAACGGGGTTCATCACTTCCACCTGTTGTTGAGCGAATTTCTTCAAGATAAGTGACGTCCGTAAGCGGTTCTGTGTCCATCTCGCTGCGACTGTGATGATAGCCACGCCTAGTACGCCTCAGCCGGCACAAATCCTCAGTGAAGAAATTCATCAGCGGAAGCAAAAAGCCTCGTGACCACAGGCGAATTTTCATTCCGGCATTTCACAAACAAGAAAACTTGTGACGCAAGGGCGGGCGAATCCACCAGCGTGTGAGAATAGCGGCGCAATTCGTGTGTGTTTTTTCCCAGTCAAAAAACGATGAAGCATAAAATTGAACCGCGCGTCGCTCAAATTGCAATGACCCGGAACGAGTTGCTGACTTTCCACAATGACTTATCGTTCTGGTTCGTGTCGTGCTCGAAATCCTGGTAAGGATCCAACTACAAGGAGCGGAGTGTGACCAGTTGCGCGATACGCAACTCGGCCGCTTTACCTGGGCCCACCTGAATGCAATGCGGCAAGCACTAATCCCTCCTTGCATGTGACCCTGCTCATCCTGAGGAGGATGTCATGATCGAAAACAGAATTGAAAAGACCATCAAGCCGATTCCGGTTCCTTACGAGGAATTTGAATCGTTTCCAAAGCATGTTGAGGAGTTTTTCGACATGGTCGCCCGGCGGCCCTTTGAGCTGCTGGAGAAGCGGCCATTCCTGTTTGGCCGTGAGATCGAGAATCTGTTCCGGACCGAGCCCGAACTCACCCGGCCGATCCTTCTGAAGCTGTATGAGACCGAAGAGAACCTGCTTGTGCGCGCGGAAGTTCCCGGCTTTACCGAGAAGGAACTGAATATCGTGTGCGAGCCGTGGAGAGTGGTCATCACCGGCAAGAAGGAAATCCGGGAAGAGGGCAAAGTCGAGCGCAAGGAAGAGATCCCGTTCTACGCGGAGAAGACCCACATCTACAAGACCGTGAAACTCCCCGTGGAAATCAGGCCGGAGAGCGTGAAGGCTCACCTGAGGAACGGGATGCTCGAGCTGACCATGCCGAAGGCGGAGGTGGTAAAGAAGGTGAAGATCGAAGTAAAGCCGCTCTGAAGCTTGAGTCAGCCCTCCGGGGTGGTAGCCTGGTGGAGAAGGCGCCCAGTCAGGGCGCCTTCTTTTTTTATGGAAACTGCCTCAGACATGGAAGCCCGAAGGGAAGGGTGTGTAGTCATCGTCGTCCTGGTGTTCCAGTTGGTACCGGCGGACTGCGGCGCGATAACCATGCCAGTTGAACGGACAGTGGCGTTTTGCAAAGGTACGGAAAATACGATCGAAAAGAAAAAATCCGATCCCGAAGTTCTTGTCCATGCGTCCGTCCGAATCCAGCGAGCGGTGGTGAATGTCATGGAGCCGCCGGGCTTTGCGAAACCACCAGTTCAAGACCGGGGTCCGCTCCATCCAGAAATTCTGGATGTGCATCCGGTCATGCAGATAGCTGAACATGAAGCCAGACCAAGCCAGCAGGCTGAACGCGGAGAGCAGACGGTAAGCGGCAGGTACATGCAGCAGCCACAATGCAATCCAGCAAACGGCAAGAATAATCCCCGAAGGGACTATCCATTCCAGACCGACATTGCCAATGGAGGCGCGTCCCGTCGTTGCGTCTTTGTATTCAGTCGTCCGTAGTGGCTGTTTTGGGCCGTAGAGAAGGAGGTGGTGAATCAAGTGCGCGCGGCTCATTGCCGGAAAGCGATCGCTGTGCATCAGGCGATGCAGGCCATAGCCAACGAGCTCAGCGCCTAGAACGGAGCAGGCAAGCGTCATTATAATTCCTCCGGTGGACATCCCGAGCAGCGCCGTATTCATGGCAAACCTCCTTCCTGTTCATTCAGCAGTGTTAATGGGCCTTAGTTGAATTTTGCCTGAGCCAGGCGATTGGCGATTTTGTCAGCGAAGGGATGGGCCAATTGACCGACGGAATCGGCGTACTGGTTTCCCCAATATTCGGCGCGAATGGTGTCCTCGTGCTCGAACACTTTTTTCCCGGCTTCGTCACACAGCCAATAGTGAATTTTTGCGGTTTCGCGCCCCGCGCCCATTCCAACGGCCCAGCGTTCCGCCCGGTTTCCCGGGTGCCACTGCAGCACTTCGCCGGCCAGCGTAAAATAGTGGTTTCGGCCAGCGGGAGAATCGGCGGTGATTTCGAATTTCTTTCCGTCTTTGTTCTGCAGTTCAGCGAGAGTCTGCTGAGTCATCCGCTGCATGTCGTATGGCCAGCTCACACCCGATGCCATCGTGAAGGGACGCACAACGATGACAGGCTTTTCCTGGGCTTGCAGGAGTGGCACCCACAATCCCCAAAGGACCAATACTAGAACCGCCACTTTTTTCACGTGTTGTTCCGCTCGATTTAGCATCGCCGCTTCTCCTTGTCGAATCCGGAGCCTTGATTTCTGCTTCCGGTGTAGCGACCCTACGAGCTTTGAGAGACGGCGTTCAAGCGGTGAGAGATGACAATCAGTCGATGGCAGGGAATGTCGTCAAATGTCGCAGCAGTTGGTAGACGCGGAGGGCAATTCTGCCCCTGCCTGAGAAGTTTTGTGTCAGGAAAGCGACACTTGGGGCAGCTTTGCGCGGAGAATTACTGCAGGCCCAAGCGCTTGATCAATTGCTGAAACCGCGGGTCGCTGCGAAGCGGGTCTGCCATCGGGTCCACTCCCAGATAGACCAACCGGTCGTCCTGCTCTTCAAACGCCTTTTCCAACCACTCGAAGGTCTTGTCTTTATCGCCCAGGCCGGTGTAGACCGCGGCAAAATAAAGCGCCGGCACAAAGCGGGTGTTCGAGCTTTGCTTCAGTTTGGCGAGTACCTGTTGCGCCCCGCCTCTATCCCCGGCGACGGCCAGGGCGTGCCCATACAGCCCCAGGAGCGCCGGGCTGTCATTACTCTGCTTTCTTGCCAAATCGAATTCGTCCAATGCCTGCTTGTGCATCTTTTTCTCGCGATAGGCAGAGCCCAGCCAGATTCTTGGATAAAGGAACCCGGGAGTTTGTTCCAGTGTCTTCAATTCCTGCTGGATGGAAGCGTCAAAGTCACGCTTGTAGTAGTAAATCTCCCCCTGTACATCCTGCAACAGTGGGGACGCTGGATCGAGTTCCAGAGCGAGTTTCGACTGCTGCACCGCTTCCGTCATCCGATTATTTACAGTGAGAAAATAGCCGTACCATTCATGCGCGGTGACGTTGGCCGGATCTACTTCAATCGCCTTTTGGAAATAACGTTCCGCGGCCGGCATATCGTGATCGTAGCTTTGCGCAATGTTGCCCATCACGCAGTACGCGTCGGCGTTTTTCACATCGCTCCGCAAGGCCACTTTGGCGGCCTCCCGAGCCAAGGGAACGGATTGCGACGGTGGTAAGGCATCGTTCGGCGATTGTCCCATCAACAGGAAGATCATCGCCAGCCCGGCGCGCGCGCGGGAATATCCGGGCTCAATCTGCAGCGCCCGTTCGTAGGACTCCTTGCTCCGGAGAAGGTCGCGATCTAACCAGTGGACACGGCCTTCGAGATAAGCCTTATAGGCGCGGGAGTCCACCTTCTCCGCCAGGTCCACGCCAAGATCTGATTTGGTGGCGGCCGGCAGCGTGCCGCGGATTTGCTTGGCCACATCCTCGGTCACATTGTCCTGGAGTTGCAGAATGTCGCGGGCATTCCCCGTGTAGGATTTGGACCAGACCTGACTCCCGTCTTTCGTTGCGATCAGCACGGCATCAATCCTCAACTGGTCGAGTGCGCGCCGGACACTTCCTTCGAGAACGTAATCCGCGAGCAAACCGCTTCTGAGGTCAGCGATGGATTTGGCGCCTTCGGCGTCGGAAGTTGTGGGCGCAAAAACTCCAAGTTTCCCCGGATCGACCTTTCCCAGTTGAGTGATCATCTCGTCCTTCAAACCCCTGACGAACAACTGTTGGTCGGGATCGGGCGGCAGGCTGGCGAACGGGCGCACAAACAGAAGCATCTTTTTCTGAGGAGGGAAGAGGATGTTGTGCATCCAGTCGTGGATGGGATTGATCCAGCCCATGCTTGCCAAAAGCAACAGGCCCAACAGAGCCGCTTTCCATCTCCAGGTTGCGCGCTTCTCCTTCTTTCCCGTGGTATCGCCAGTGCTTTTGGAAACGGGAGAGGGGGCCGGCACCAGAGGCGCTTCTTTACCATTGTTTCCAATATCGCCGTCCGGGCCGGGCTGCCGCTGCTTCATCCAGCGGTCCAGTTCAGAGCGATACGCGTACACCTGGCCCATTTTGCCGATGACCAGCCGCCGCACAGGGAGCCCGTAATCGTGTTCCCAGCGCTGCACCGTACGAATGTCTCTGCGAAGATATGCGGCGATTTCGCCCCAGGACTCGAGTCGGGGTTCGTTGGAATCAAGATCTGGCAATTTGCCTGGGGCGGAGGGAGCGTCAGACACGACAGGACCTTTCCCGTCCTTGAATTACGGGGATTATACATGCCCGCCTAGTTCCCTCCTAATCCAAGTTGTGTTTGGAGACCAAGCGAATTGGGGGAAATCCCCGCGAAATTCGGCTCAGACGCTGTCGGCAGGGGTGGCGGAAAATTGGCGGGTA
>DASSGJ010000115.1:0-2446 GCA_035693545.1 Candidatus Acidiferrum sp. | reverse complement strand
CTTCTTCGTCGCGTTTGCGATCAAGGTGCCGCTCTTCCCTCTTCACACCTGGCTGCCGGATGCTCACGTGGAGGCGCCCACCGCAGGCTCGATCATTCTGGCCGGCGTGCTGCTGAAAATGGGCACCTACGGCATGATCCGTTTCTGCCTCCCGCTGTTTCCGGAGGCGTCGCACCGCGCCGCTCCCTACGTAGCGGTGCTGGCGATCATCGGCATCATCTACGGCGCTCTGGTCGCGCTGGTACAGCCGAACCTGAAAAAGCTCGTGGCGTATTCATCGGTCAGCCACCTGGGCTTTGTAGTCCTCGGCATCTTCACCTTCCACACGATCTCCATGCAGGGTGCGGTCTACCAGATGTTGGCGCACGGCATCTCCACCGGCGCGTTGTTCTTCCTGGTTGGCATGCTCTATGACCGCCGGCACACGTTTGAGATCAGCGAGTACGGCGGCCTGGTCAAGCCAATGCCGCAATACGCGGCGTTCTTTCTCTTCGTGGCTTTGAGCTCGATGGGCCTGCCGATGCTGAATGGATTCGTCGGCGAATATCTGATCCTCCTTGGCACGTATCAAGTGCACTGGGGCTGGGCCAGCTGGGCCGCCACCGGCGTGATTCTTTCCGCCTGTTACCTCTTGTGGGCCTACCAGCGCGTCTTCTACGGCGACGTAACCAACGATAAAAACCGCGAAATGTCCGACATTGATGCGCGAGAAAAATGGGGCCTCATCGTCTTCGCCGTCATTACCCTGTGGATGGGTCTCGGCTCGCCCTATTTCACCCGCCGCGTTGCGGCTCCCGTGGACTGGGTGATCGAGCAGACGAAATCGAGATACGCCGAAGAGGCTGCGAAGCCAACGGCAATGCCACCCACGGCGCTGGCCACCACCATGCAGCAAGATTCCCCGACAAGGACGGTTTCCCGTTAAATGACTCCCAGCGCCGCAGATCTGATTCGCGTCCTGCCTGAAACCATCTGGTGCGGCTTCGGTGTGCTCCTGATGCTGCTTCAGCCGTTCCTGAAGAACCGCCAGGGGCTGACTTTGTTCGCGATGGTCGGCGCGGCGGCGGGCACGCTGGCAACCTACTTTGGGCAGATGGGCAGCGGATTTTTCGGCCTGATTCAGTTCGATACCTACAGCCTCTTCTTCCACTGGCTGCTCGGCCTGGTGGCTTTCCTGGTCATACTGGCTTCGGATTCGTATCTGGAGCGGGAAAATCTGGCGTCCGCCGAATTTTATGCGCTGATTCTCTTCGCCACGGCCGGAATGGGTGTGTTGGCATCCGCGCAGGAACTCCTGACGGCCTTCATCGGCCTGGAAATGTCCTCGATTTCGAGCTACGTCCTGGCCGGCTACCGGCGCGACGCGGTGAAGTCCAGCGAATCGGCGGTGAAATACTTCCTGCTCGGATCGTTCGCGACGGCGTTTTTTCTGTACGGCATCGCGCTGGTCTACGGCGCGTCCGGCTCCACAAACCTGATGCAGATCGCTTCCGCGGATCCATCAAGCACCCTGTTGCGCCTCGGCCTGACTCTGATCCTGGTCGGCCTGGGATTCAAGGTGGCCGCGGCTCCCTTCCAGGTGTGGACCCCGGACGTTTACGAAGGCGCGCCCACGCCAGTGACGGCGCTTTTCGCGGCAGGCCCCAAAGCGGCAACGTTTGCTTTGATACTGCGGATTTTCACGTCGATTCACGCAGCGACGGATTTCTGGTTCTGGGCGTTCTGGATTCTGGCGGTGGCCACGATGTTCGTGGGCAATCTGGGCGCGCTGGTGCAGACCAACGTGAAACGCCTGCTGGCGTACAGTTCGATCGCCCACGCCGGCTACACCCTGGTGGCCTTAACCGCTGTAACCACCATGAAGCTGGACCCGAACACCGGCGCGGCGCCGGCGTACGCCGCGGTGCTCTTTTACCTGTTGGGCTACTCGCTGGTGAAGGTCGGCGCGTTCACAATCGTTTCGGAAATAGCCGGAAAGGGCGAGAAGTACGAGACACTGGATGACTTCGCCGGTCTCGGCACGCGCCAGCCGTTCGCCGCCGCGGCGATGACCCTCTTCCTGCTCTCCTTGCTGGGCATGCCGATCACCGCGGGATTCTTCGGCAAGTTTTATGTCTTCAAGGCGGCCATCAATTCGAAGTTGATCTGGCTGGCCGTACTGATGACCATCAACAGCACAATTGGCGCGTACTACTATCTCCGCGTGATCGTAGTGATGTATATGCGCGAACGCGAAGGCGACGTCCCTGCGGAAGCGCCCACCAGCCTCAGCCCGACGGCAGCGATGGTGGTCGTGGTTGCGGCCCTGGCTACGCTGTATCTAGGGCTCCTGCCCAACCACGTGCTTGGGATTGTCCTGTCCGCTTCGCCCGAACACGCCGCCGCGGTAAGTTCCATCGTCCGCGTTCCCTGATGCACAAGTCTGCGTACCAAATAAAAAACCGCT
>DASSGJ010000114.1:0-2076 GCA_035693545.1 Candidatus Acidiferrum sp. | reverse complement strand
CGTTGTTTTCGTCTTTTTGCAGGGCTGGCGCGCGACGCTGATTCCTTTACTCGCTGTGCCGGTATCGCTTGTCGGCACGTTCATGTTCTTTCCGTTGTTCGGATTTTCGATCAACACGTTGTCGCTCTTTGGATTGGTCCTCGCCATCGGCCTCGTCGTCGACGACGCCATTGTCGTCGTCGAGGCCGTGGAGCGGCACATCGAGGATGGCCTGACGCCAAAGGCTGCCGCGCTGAAAGCGATGGAAGAAATCTCGGGTCCGGTCATCGGTATCGCTCTCGTTCTTTCCGCCGTATTTATCCCGACAGCCTTCATTCCCGGCATAACGGGACGCCTCTATCAACAATTTGCAGTCACGATCGCTTTTTCCGTGATTCTGTCCGCGTTCAACGCTTTGTCGCTGAGCCCCGCGCTGGCCGCGCTGTTGCTCCGCCCGAAGAAAGAGTCTCGCGGGCCGCTCGCGGCGTTTTTCGGATGGTTCAACCGAGGCTTCTCGAATGCGACGGAATGGTACGTGCGAGTCTGCGGATTTCTTATTCGCAAGAGCGCCATCGCACTGATTCTGCTCCTCGGCTTTGCTGTGGCCGCCGGATGGTTCGGAAGCAAAGTCCCTTCCAGCTTTCTCCCAGATGAAGACCAGGGATACCTCTACGTCAATGTCCAGCTTCCGACGGCGGCATCGCTTGAGCGGACAGATAACGTCGCGACAAAGATCGAAGATGTTCTGGCCAAGACTCCTGGGGTTGAGCACACCACGAGCGTGGTCGGATTCAGCCTGCTTAGTTTTGTTCGTACCAGTTACAACGCGTTCTTCTTTGTCACCCTGAAGCCGTGGGATGACCGGAAATCACGGGAGGAGCAACTCCAAGCGATCAAGCAGCACATCAACCAAAGCCTTTCCTCGCTGCCGGAAGGCATAGCGTTCTCGTTTTCTCCACCAGCCATTCCAGGTGTCGGGACGTCGGGCGGGTTCACGTTCGTGCTGGAGGACCGCGCCGGGCGTGATCTCGACTTCCTATCTTCGAACCTGCAGACGTTTCTCACTGAGGCACGGAAACGGCCCGAACTCGCGGGGCTGAGCACGACGTTTCTCGCGAGCGTGCCCCAGCTCTACGCAGATGTCGATCGCGAAAAGGTGATGAAGCAAGGCGCATCCGTCAGGGATGTCTACCAAACGCTGCAGGCGTTCATGGGCGGCTACTTCATCAATTACTTCAACCGGTTCGGAAGGCAGTGGCAGGTTTACATCGAGGCGGAAGGCGACTATCGCACGCGAGCCGAAAATGTCGGCCAGTTTTACGTGCGAAACAACAGAGGTGGAATGCTTCCTCTTTCGTCTGTAACGCGTTTCGAGTCCCTCGATGGACCCGAATTCACCATGCGCTTCAACGAATATCGCGCTGCCCAAATCAACGGCGCGGCAGCTCCAGGTTACAGCGCGGACCAGGCCATGGCGGCGCTCGAAGATGTATTCCACAAGACCATGCCGCGTGAAATGGGCTTCGACTATCTCGGCATGTCCTTCCAGGAGAAGAAAGCCAAGGAAGGAATTTCGCCCGCGGCAATTTTCGGATTTTCCATTCTGTTTGTGTTTCTGATCCTCGCCGCACTTTATGAAAGCTGGTCGCTGCCGTTCAGCGTACTCCTCAGCACACCCGTCGCGATCTTCGGAGCGTTTGCAGTTCTCTGGTTGAGGCGCACGCTGCTGTCGACATACTTGCCGAGCTACATGGTGCAGATCGAGAGCGACGTGTATTCGCAAATCGGTCTGGTCATGTTGATTGGTCTCGCTGCGAAGAACGCGATCCTCATTGTTGAGTTTGCGAAAGAGAAATATGAGCAAGGCAAGCCACTCATGGATGCGGCGCTCGAAGGTGCGCGCCTGCGGCTTCGCCCAATCCTGATGACTTCATTTGCGTTCATTTTGGGTGCGGTCCCTCTGTGGACCGCTACCGGGGCCGGAGCTGTGGCTCGGCAGATTATGGGCACCGCGGTCATAGGCGGAATGCTGGCAGCGAGCCTCGTCGGCATCGTCTTCATCCCTGCCATGTTCTATCTTGTCGAGAAATGGTCGGG
>DASSGJ010000113.1:0-4229 GCA_035693545.1 Candidatus Acidiferrum sp. | reverse complement strand
TCCCTGGCCGTTTGGAGGAAGTTCGTAGACGGTCCAATCGCGGTAGGTGGTGGAGATGGGCTCAACCCATTCGCTGGAGTATTCGGCCAGGTCTTGCGAGGTCATCACGCCGCCATGCCGCTCGATTGTTTCCAGAATCTTTTTGGAGATTTCACCTTTATAAAAGGCGTCGCGGCCGTGCGCGGCTATTTGCTGGAGCGACCAGGCAAGGTCAGGATTGGCAAAAATGTCCCCGGCATTCGGCGGACGGTCTTGCGGGAGATACAGTTTTGCCGCCGCAGCATCGCCGCGGAGATAATCTACTGCCTTGGCCCAATACATCGCCACCCATTCCGTTACGGGAAAACCGTTGCGAGCGGTTTGAATCGCCGGGGCCAGGTCGTCGCTCAGTTTCTTGCGGCCGAATTTATCGGCAAGCTTTTGCCAGCCGTCTACGGCGCCGGGCACGGTGATGGTGTTTACACCGGACTGCGGCATGTCGCGCAGGCCTTTTTTCTTCAGAAGATCGGGAGTGAGATTTTTGGGGGCCCAGCCACTGGCGTTGAGCCCGTAAAGCTTGTTGGCCTTCGCGTCGTAAACAATCGCAAAAAGGTCGCCGCCAATGCCGTTCATCATCGGGGAGACCACGCCCATCATGGCGTTCGTGGCGATGGCGGCATCCACGGCGTTGCCACCGTGTTCCAGGATGCGGGCGCCCGCTTGCGCCGCCAGCGGCGATTCTGCGGCGACTATACCCTGCCGCGAAATCACCATGGAACGCGCTTGCGAACGGTCTTGCGCAACAGCATTCAGTCCGAATGTAGTTCCCATCACCCACACCATCCAAGCGCCCCAGGCGAGTTTGCGATTCACAAAGCCTCTCCGTACCGGGAATTTACGGTCGTCAAAACGATCAGGAATCCGATTTCGCTCGCTTACTCTATCCTGCGCCTTGCCCCCGGAGCAAGCCCGCTTCGGACCCTCTCTGAAAAAGCCCATATCGCATGGCATAAATTGACATTTTATGCCATCAGGCATATTGTCAGGTTGAGAGCGCTGAGGTGACCGTATGCCGATGAATATCAGTCTTACCCCACGACTTGAGGAGATGATCCGCGAAAAAATTGCCTCTGGCTCCTATAGTTCGGCGAGTGAGGTTGTCCGGGAGGCGCTAAGGCTGCTCGAATTGGAAGACCAGCTCCGCACTCTGAAGCTTCAGCGACTTCGTCAGGATATCCGGGAAGGCCTGGAAAGCGGTCCGGGAACGCCCTTCGACTCCAACAAAATTAAGCAGGCTGCCCGCCAGAAAAAATCTTCGAGACGGACCAGGTAAGTGAAAGCACCGCGCATTACCCCACGCGCGACTCAAGACCTGATCGAAATCTGGAATTACATAGCCGACGACAGTATCAAAAACGCGGATCGTTTCATTGACGATCTGGACGAAACGATTCGAAAGCTTTGCCGGCATCCGGGCATGGGTCGCCAGCGCGAAGAATTGGCTCCGAGGATTCAGAGTTTCCCTCATCAGCGCTATGTGATCTTTTATAGAGAAGCCTCAAAATTCATCGAGATCGTCCGCGTCCTTCATGGAGCGCGTGACGTGGAGAGCGGCTTCGAACAAGAGGCTAATGAAACTGGCTCCGAAAGCTGATAATTCCGGGACACCATCCTGTTCTTATTTGGGCCGATGACAATCAACACGCTTTGCAACGCCAGTTGGCCGTGCGCGCGGCTTCCGCTAGAATGGCCCAGTGCCTGAATCGACCCCTTCTCGTGCGAAAGCTGGGACCGTAGATGACTTCAGCGCGCGCGTCGCTTCCCTGCTGGCTGCGCGCAATGCCGACCCTTTCGGCGTCCTTGGTCCGCATCCCGTAGACTCGCCGCAAGGGCGGCTCTGGTCCGTTCGCGCGTTTCAGCCCCGCGCGGTTGAAGCGCAAATCCTGCTGCCGGGCAAAGCTGCTCCGCTCCCGATGCGCCAGTTGCGCGATACCGGTTTTTTTGAGGCGCCATTACTGACTCCCAGCGAAGCTGCTCCCGCCCCTGCCAGTTATCGCCTGCGATTCCGCAATGAGTATGGCGACGTTTGGGAAGCGCACGATACTTACTCCTTTCCGTACCTACTGACGGAATTCGATCTGTACCTGATGGGCGAAGGGCGCCACTACGACACCTACGAAAAACTCGGCGCCCATGTGAAAACGCTCGAAGGCGTCAGCGGCGTACACTTTGCCGTTTGGGCGCCCAACGCGCGGCGGGTCAGTGTCGTCGGCGATTTCAACGGCTGGGACGGCCGAGTGAGTCCGATGCGTGCGCGCGGCAATTCGGGGATCTGGGAACTGTTTATCCCGGAGCACGGCGAAGGGGTAATTTACAAGTACGAAATCGTCGGGCCGGAAAATAATGTTCTGCCGCTGAAGGCCGATCCCTACGGTTTCCGCGCCGAGTTGAGGCCGAACACCGGTTCGGTGGTCGCGCGGCTCGACAAGCATTCGTGGAACGATTCGGAATGGATGCAGCGGCGCTCCCAGAAAAACTGGCTGGAGCAACCCGTCAGCGTTTATGAAGTGCATCTCGGCTCCTGGCGGCGCGTGCAGGAAGAAAACAATCGCTGGCTCAGTTATCGCGAGCTTGCCGACCAGTTGATTCCTTATGTGAAGGAACTCGGCTACACGCACATTGAGCTGTTGCCCGTGATGGAGCACCCTTACGACGGCTCGTGGGGCTACCAGACGCTCGGCTACTTTGCCGCCACCAGCCGCTACGGCTCCCCAACCGACTTCATGGAATTTGTAGACCGCTGCCACCAGGCCGGCCTCGGCGTGCTGCTGGACTGGACTCCGGCGCACTTTCCGCGCGACACGCACGGATTGGCCCAATTCGACGGCACGCATCTTTACGAACATTCGGATCCACGCCAGGGCTCGCATCCCGACTGGGGCACGCTCGTTTACAACTACGGCCGCAACGAGGTGGTGAACTACCTCGTTTCCAACGCGCTTTTCTGGCTGGACAAATACCACATTGACGGACTGCGGGTGGATGCGGTCGCTTCGATGCTGTATCTCGATTATTCGCGCCAGCCGGGCGAGTGGATTCCCAATCGCTATGGCGGCCGCGAAAATCTGGATGCCATCGATTTTTTCAAGCGGCTTAATGAAGTGGTGCACCAGCGGTTTCCCGGCGTGCTGACGATCGCCGAAGAGTCCACGGCATGGCCCGGCGTTTCGCGGCCGACGTATCTCGGCGGACTCGGCTTCAGTTTGAAGTGGAATATGGGATGGATGAACGACACGCTGAGCTATTTTTCCAAAGATTCGATCTACCGCCGTTATGAGCACAACAAGCTTACGTTTTCGCTGCTTTACGCATTTAGCGAAAACTTCATGCTGCCCTTTTCGCATGACGAGGTCGTCCACGGCAAGAATTCGCTGCTGCACAAAATGCCGGGAGACATGTGGCAACAATTCGCGAATCTCCGGCTGCTCTTCGCCTATCAATACGCGCACCCGGGCAAGAAACTCATGTTCATGGGCCAGGAAATCGCGCAGCGGCAGGAGTGGAGCGAAACGCGCAGCCTCGATTGGCACCTGCTGCAACACGATTCGCATCGCGGCATTCAGCGGCTGGCCGGAGACCTGAACAAGGTGCTGGCGAATGAATCCGCGCTGCACCAGGTGGATTTCGACTGGCAGGGTTTCGAATGGATTGACGCCAACGACTCCGACAACAGCGTCTACTCGTTTATCCGGCGGGGGAAAAACCCCGACGATCTGCTCATCGTGATTCTGAACGCCACGCCGGTGGTGCGCTATGGGTATCACATCGGCGTCCCCCGGCCGGGGCATTACGAAGAAATTCTGAATACCGACGCGGCAATCTATGGCGGCACCAATGTGGGGAACCTGGGCGGGATGAACGCGGGCGAGCACGCCTGGCAAGGCCGCCGCTATTCGTTGGCGCTGACGCTGCCTCCGCTGGCGGCGGTGTTTCTGAAGTGGCGATCGAATTGAGTGCTGAAGGAATCGCGGTTCTATAGCTCACCCCTTTCAGGGGTGAGGGTTTCCTTCCCGTTGACGGGATGCTTACGAATGGGATGGACCGTGCCCTGGCAATGAAAACCCTCGGGCCTGAAGGCCCGAGCTACACCTCACTCGTGCAACCATCCGCCCTGCGGTAAACTCTATATGTATATGGATAAACGAATTCCTATGTGAGGTTTGCTGTGCGCGGAATGAATCACGAATCGG
>DASSGJ010000112.1:0-5413 GCA_035693545.1 Candidatus Acidiferrum sp. | reverse complement strand
GACGGATGACACGGGACACTACATACTGAGCCTGCTTCCGGTCGGTATTTACACCGTTCACGTTGAGTTCCAGGGCTTTCAACCGGCAGAATCGAAAGACCTCCGGCTTCAGGTGGACGAGGCACGCGAACTGGATTTTGCGCTGAATCCGGCTTCGGTTTCCGCCACCGTCGAGGTTGTGGCGAATGCGGTGGCGTTGGAAACGACAAACCCGTCGCTCGGGCAGGTGATCACTTCGCAGGAAGTGGCGCAACTTCCCCTGAATGGGCGCGATTTCGTGCAGTTGGCGAACCTGACCCCTGGAACCACCGTGGAAACGACGGGCAACAGCTTTTTCACCACCTCGCCCACCAGTGAGGTGGCCGCGCGTGGTCCGTTCTCTCTGTCGGTCGGCGGGTCGCGTCCGAACGCCACGGATTGGCTCATCGACGGGACGGACAACAACGAATTGACCGCCGGCGGTATCGGGACATTGTCTTCCATCGATGACGTTCAGGAGTTCAAGGTCCTCACCTATACTTATTCCGCGGAATACGGCACGCGCGCGGGACCAACGGTGTTGCTCACGACGAAATCCGGAAGCAACAATTTTCACGGCTCGCTGTTCGAGTTTCTACGCAACACTTCCCTGGACGCCAAAAGCTTTTTTGCCACTTCCGCGGAAAAGTTCAACTTGAATCAGTATGGCGGTTCCATCGGAGGGCCAATTCGCAAGAACAAAACGTTCTTCTTCGTTGATGGCGAGCAAAAGTCCCAACGCCACGGCATTCTGTCTACAGGTTTGGTTCCGAGCGATGCCATGCGTGCGGGCGATTACACTAATGATGCGTTTGGTCACCCTGCGACCAGCAATATCATTAATCCGAACACGGGGGGCACGCCGTTCCAGTGCGTTGGCAGCGCCACTGGGAATCCTGAGCCGGTTAATGCGGACGGAAGCCAGCCGGCGGGAGTACCATGCAACAAGGTTCCCGGTCCAAACCCATTGAATGCCGCCTCTCTTCCGAATGGTCTCATAGACCCCATTGGCCAGGCGTTGTTGAATTTGTATCCACACCCAAATGTCACCGGGCAAGCGGGTTTCAATTTTGAGGCTGCCCCCGTTCGCAAGCTGGATGAAACCAAGTTCGATATCAAGGTGGACCATAACATTTCGAGCTCGGATACTTTATTCGCACGCTTCAGCTACGATCAGGCGGTATCCTTCGCGCCGGGCGGCTCGAGTTCCGACGCTCCTTTTGCCGAGGCCAACGCTTTTGGCAGCAACCAGGGCTTCCAGAACCATGCGCGCAACATCTCCATCGGTGAGACGCACATCTTTACCCCGACAACGGTGAATCAATTCAGCTTTGGCTATAACCGCATTTTCGACTACATCACCTCAACGGGAACCGGGAGTTGCGCGGCTGCAAACCTGATCGACGTGGGAATCCAAAACGCGAACCTGGGTTGTACCGGACCGGCCGGCAGCGCCAAATGCGGGCCAGGGCAATATAGCTGCGGTCTGACCAGCCTGTTGATGACCGGCTATTACTCCATTGGCGATCGCGGTTATTCCCCGTTCCAGGGCGGCACCAACATCTTCAGCTGGAGCGACACCCTCGACGTGGTCCGTGGGAAGCACGATTTCAAATTCGGCTTTAGCATCCGCGATAACCAGATGAACGTCGGCACGGAGGCCTTCCAGGATGGATTCTGGGTCCCTCTGAGTTTTGCATACAGTCAGAATATCGTCTCTGACGTGCTCATGGGATTGACGTCCGTCGCCCTGCACGATCAAACCTTCAACGGCCCAGTCACCGGCCGCCGCTGGAAGATCTACCGTCCATATGTCCAGGACGATTGGAGAATCACCAAGGACCTGACGTTCAATCTAGGCGTCGCCTGGGACCTGACCACGCCCATCAGCGAAGCGCATAATCGCCAAGCCAACTATGTTCCGGCTACGAATCAACTGCTCGTTGCCGGTCAGAATGGCGTAGACGAGTGGGCAGGGGTACAAAGGAGCTGGACAGCTTTTGAGCCGCGCATCGGCTTCGCCTATAAGCTGCTCGGCAGCGACAAGACGGTGATTCGCGGAGGCGTGGGTATCTTCCACGATGGCGCCTGGAGCATGGGCGCGCAAGGCCTGTGGCAAAATCCGCCGTTCTTCGCCGAGTCTAACCGTTTCGGATTCGGTTGCCCCTTCGTAACCTCTCAATGCGCCGGGGGAAAGCCAGCGAACGTGACGGGCATTAGTATTGACAACTTTCCCCTCTTTTCCGCACCTCCAACATTGGACACATTTGCGGGAACCCTGTTTTTCCAGCCGACAAATTTCAGACTTGGGAAGGTACAGCAGTTCAACATCAACGCGGAGCACCAACTGCCTGGCAATGTGGTCCTGACGGTTGGGTACGCAGGCGCTCGCGGCAGCCACCTGCTCGTGGCCGGAAACAACTTGAACACCTTCGGTCCAACCAATTGCGCCGTCGGTGTAATCGGGTGCAATACGGATGGCTCGGTGTTCAGTCCGTCGTTTCATCCTCCGAACGGCAATGCTGTTTTGGTCTTTGGGGACTACGGCAAAACCAGCTACGATTCCCTACAAATCAAGGCCGAAACCAAGTCGTCGAGGCACGGGCTCTATGCCCTCATCGGGTACACCTATTCGAAAACGTATGACAATGGCTTGTCTGACGGGTTGGGCTCCCTGCAGAGCGCGCCCTATTTCCCGCTCCCCAACTGGGGCAGGTACGATTGGGGGCTCTCGCAGATCAACCTCAATCACAGCTTCACCGCCAGCGTGGTCTATGATTTGCCCTTTGGCCGGGGGAAGCAGTTTGGCAGCAATTGGAATAATGTAACCAACTCGCTCCTAGGCGGCTGGCAGTTGACCCTGATCGAGAAAATCACATCTGGGTTTCCCGTGCCTCTCGTCGACAGCAACAACGCTTCAGGCGTGTTCTTCAACGCCGGCGGCAACGGCAACAACTTTAATCGCCCGGACCAGGTCGCTGACCCGTACAAGGCAGGGATCGTGGCCGCGAACCCCAATCCTGCCTGCCAAGCGTTGATCGGAAGCACAATCACGGTTGGCGGTATAACTTATAATGGGATAGCCCCTGCAAAGCTGGGGAACAGCGGGTATCCCTTCAATCCATGCGCTTTCGCGGCGGCTCCGGCGGGCTTCCTTGGTACGGCTAACCGCGTCCCGGTTTTTGGTCCTGGCTTCGTGAACTCAGACTTTTCCGTCGTTAAGCATTTTGCCCTTCCCTGGGAAAATGCGGGCCTCGATTTCCGCGCGGAAATGTTCAACCTGTTCAACCATGCCCAGTTCGCGTCGCCGGTCAATGATCGCAACTTGGCCGGAGCCGGATTTGGCTCAGTGACAAACACGGTGAACAACCCGCGACTCATTCAGTTCGCCTTGAAGCTCAATTTCTAGGGCTGAACTTGGACAAGACGATGCGGTTTACTTCCTTCCGACCCACGGCGCAAGCCGTGGGTCGTTTTGTTTTTGGCGTGGCGATTCTCGCGCTTGTTTTTGGTTGCGGCGCTTCGGCACAGACACGGCGGAAGGTGATCATCAATCAAGACTGCTCGGGCCCCGGCGGGAGCAACATGCAGACGCTGGCCGTGCTCATTCAGTCGCCGCAGGTGGAAGTGCTCGGCGTGACCATCGTGACTGGCAACCAGTGGCGCGACGAAGAAGTTGTGCATGCGCTGCGGCTGCTGGAGGTCATGGGCCGCACTGACATCCCCGTCGTTCCCGGAGCGGTCTTTCCACTGGTTCGCACGCGCGAGGAGGCGCAGCTCTGGCAGGAGCGCTATGGCAAGGTCGGCTACGCCGGCGCTTGGGACTCTCGCTGGTATCACGAGCCCTTCGTGGTGCCGCCTCCCAAGGAAGGCGCGCCCACCAGCAAGGCGTCCGCGGAAGACGCGGCACATTTCCTGATTCGCATGGTGCACAAATATCCGCACGAGGTCACTATCTACGAAGGCGGCCCGATGACCAATCTGGCGCTGGCCCAGCGCATCGATCCGCAGTTCGCGGAGCTCGCGCAGGAGCTCGTGTTCATGGGCGGCAGCCTGAATCCCGCAACGGACAATCCGGAGTTCGTCAACACGCCGCGGCACGAGTTTAATTTTTGGATGGATCCCGAGGCAGCGGACGCCGTACTTCACGCCAACTGGAGAAAAATTACGTGCACGCCCGTGGACATTTCCATCCGGACACGGCTAACGCAGGCGATGGTGGATGAAATCGCGAAGGCCGGAACTCCCCTGGCGCAGTATGTTTCGAAATATTACATGCACGGCCCGGGCGCGGACTTCATGTGGGACGAGCTCGCGGCAGCGGCGTGGATTGACCCCTCGATCATCACCAAGCGCGATGTCCGCTACATGGCCGTGGACACGGAGCACGGCGAGTCGTATGGCAACACGCTGACCTGGCTCGAAGGCGACAAGCCGAAGCGGCAGCTCCAGCGCGTGGAAATCAATGTGGACGTGGATTTCGAGAAATTCTACAAGATGTTCATCAATCTGATGGGCGCGCCGACTCCGCGCCCCTAACCTGCGTAGCGGCCGCGAGGGGAAGGAAAAGATAAATATAACGTGGAGACGCTGAGAGCGCAGAGAAGAGCGGAGAAGAGAAGAGGGTGGAGCGAGCTCCACCCCTACAAGGTTGGCCAACTGACGGCTAGGGCTTCCCCGTAATCACAAACTCGCCCAATTGCTGCCGCTCTTTCTCCATTTTGTCTTTTTTCTTCTGTGATACCTGCTCGTACAGCTCCGATTCCTTCCGCGCCTTCTGCGCTTCTCCCATGCGCCGATAGACCTGCGCCAACCGCAGATGCGCTTCGTCGGGCAATTCCGCAAACTCGATCGCCTTCTGGAAGTCCTCGGCCGACTTTGCCAAGTCTCCTTTTTCCTCGTGCAGTAATCCCAATTTCAGATAGGCGTCTCCCATCCGGCTATCGAGCGAAATCGCCTTCTGCAACTCCACCTCGCGCGCCGTGTAATCCCGCTCGCCTTGTCTCTGCTTTTCCAGCGCCACCGCGTAATAGTAGTGCGCCCGGGCATCCTCCGGCCGCAGGGCCGCGTACCGACGGAACGCCTCCGCCCATTCCTGGGGCTCGCTCTTCGCCACCTCCTGCACTTTTCCCAAAAACTGATATGGCCGCGCATCCGCCGGATCCAGCGCAATGGCCGTCAGCAGCCAAAGCGCGGCTTCCTCATTCAAATCCCGCGCATAAGCCGCAGCCCCGAGGCCCACCAGCATACGAATGGATTTCGGATACAACTGGTGCCCCATGCCAAACACTTTGGCGGCGGGAGCGTCCGCGCGGTGCAAGAGCAACTCCGCGCCCCAAGCGAAGAGATTCGCCTCGCTCGGAGCTATTTCTGCTGCTCGCTCATACTCCTTCAC
>DASSGJ010000111.1:0-5635 GCA_035693545.1 Candidatus Acidiferrum sp. | reverse complement strand
CCGGCGAGTTTTGCATGACGCATAAAAAAGAGGGCACGACGGAAGTCGTGCCCTTGGAGACGGATTAGGTTGCGTCAACTCAGAAGCTGTACTTGAGCGAAAACTGAATGAACCGCGGATTGCCAACCGTCGAGACGATCTGTCCCACACCGATGGGTACATTATTTTTGTCTAAAGTTGGGTGTTCCATGTCCGCCGGCGCTGGCAGATTGGCGAACGAAGGATGGTTGGTCACGTTGAGAAAGTCGGTCCTGAACACCACGCTTTGGTGTTCGCTGATGCGAATGGTTTTTCCAAGCGACAAGTCCATGTTCGCCTGGTGTGGCCCTATGAAGCAATTGCGAGGGACGTCGCCAAAACCCGTCGAGCCATCCGAGCCGAATGCTGGCGCCTTCACGAAGGCGGCGGGCTTGACGAAGCCGTTTAGCCGCGCTTCATTGCTCCCAGGGGTGACCGCGTTGCCGCAATTAAATCCGGGGGCGAAACCGGGCGTGAATGGCGAACCGCCGTCCGAGGCAAAGACGCTCCCTCCGGAGGAATCCACGACCGAGAAAGGCGCACCCGATTGCACCGTGAGCACGCCGGTGGTCTGCCATCCACCCAGCACCCGCTCCTTGATTCCGCCCGTGCCTTTGTAAAAAGGCAGGTCATAGACGAAGCTGGTGATGGAGCGATGCCGGTGATCGAAATCCGAGAGGCCGCGGGAGCCGCGCGGATTGTTCTGATCGTTGAAGATGCTGACAAATGCCACGCTGACCGTTGAGGCCTCGTCGATCGATTTGGAATAGGTGTAGGCGCTCTGGAGATACAGGCCTCCGGCGAAGTGATGCGCAACCGTGAGCTGCATGGAATGGTAGATGGAGTTGGCAAGGGGCGAGAAATCCTCGAACCCAGAAGGCGTAAGGGGTTGGAAAGGCGCTCTTGCAGCGGCGTTGGCGGCCGTATTTTGCGTAATCGTGAATGTCTGCCCGTTCTGATCGGTTATCTTAATGGGATTCTGAGGACTCGCCAGGTTGGCCTGGTTGGGATTGTAGGTGACGCGCAGATGCGTGCCCTTGGTTCCCACGTAGCCTGCCGAGACGAACCAGTTTTTCCCCAGGTCGCGCTCCACCGACAGATTCCACTGCTGGGTCGTTGCCGCGATCCAGTGCGGCGGCACCGCCAGGCCACTGAACGCGGGGACGTTGCCCGAGAAGCACGGTGCCTGGGTTGTGTCGTTGGTCGGCGCAAGCGGCAATCCCGCGGCCGAGCAGCCAGCAGTGGTGAAGCCCTGAAAGAAGGACGGAACGGGCACAAATGCCGAGCTCACCACGCCCGGGCCTGGGATCAACGCTGGGTTGCTACAATTCTGGCCTTGAAAAAAGAGGCAGGCCAAACTTCCAGGTGCCACCCCGGACGGGACGGCGACAGGCAAGAAGGGGGGATCAAAGGACAGGTTGTCTACGGCGCCGATGTCCTCACGATTGGCGTAAATGCCGTAGCCGCCACGGACCACTGTCCTGTGGTCGCCGAAGATGTCGTAAGCGAAGCCGATACGCGGCTCCGGGACCGTGGCGTAATTGTTGCGCAGGAGCGTACGGTCAAGGGTACCGCTGAAGCCGGGAATCTTGAACCTGCTGACGCAGGAGCCATACACGAAAGGCTGCCCGGCTGACGCCAACGTTGTATCTATATTGGCGATCTGGCAGAGCGTGTCATAGGGCGCGCCGACGAATTCAACGCGAAAGCCGAGATTCAGCGTCAAGCGGCTGGTGACTTTGTAGTCGTCCTGGGCGAACACGGCATAAGCGGGGAGGCGGTAGTCATGGTTGGCGGCGCCCCCACTGCCCAAAGCAAAGGTAGGGGTCCCCTCCAGGAAGTTCTGAAAGTCTGTCAGGGCGGGATTGGAAGGGGGTGTGAAGAATACCAGAGGATTGCCGATCACGTTAAGAGTTCGGCGCATGCTGGTGTGGTCCAGTTCGCCGCCGAAGCGGAATGTGTGCGGCCCGCGTGTCCAGCTCACCGTGTCTTCCACGATGAAGGAATCCGAGAGCTCGAATTGACCGCTGCCAGGAAACGGGCCGAGCGCAAAATTTCCAAACTGAAAGCGGTCGATTCCCGAACCGCCGCCGGGCTGGGTAATGCCCACTTGCGCGGCGGTAACCGGGTTTTGGCCCAGCAGGTCGTTACGGATGACATTGACGCCGAAACGGAACTCGTTCGCCAGACGATTGTTGAAGACGTGGGTCTCCGTGACGCTGCCGAAACGTCCGCGCAGCGGAATCGTGAGCGGGAAATTCAGATTGCTCTCGTTCGCCGGGCCGCCGGTTTGCACCTGGAAGGAATCGGCGCCGAAAGGCTGAAACTTCTCAGAGTCGGACCAGAAGAAGCGAAACGCCAGGCTATCCTTATCGCCGCGGAAATGGCGGTCCCAGTTGACCAGAAACTGATTTTCTGTGTATTTTCCGACGGTATTCACGATGAGGGATACCGGAGCCAAACAGGCTGTGGTGGCGGGCACATTGGTAGGCAACGGGTAGAGATAGCCCCCCGCTCCGCCGCCGAACTGGTTACTTTTGGCCTGCAATATACTGAGGGCCACCGGGTCGACACTGGGTACACCGCAGGCCGCAGCCAGCGCCGAGGCTGATTGACGAGCAGCCAAGGGAACGTAAGGAATATTAATGGCATTGGTGAGCGTTCCCGGCGAGCCGCCTGCGCGCTGGCGGGAGCCCTGGTAGTTCACGTAGAAGAAACCGAGTTTTGCGTCGGGTGTGACCGGACCGCCGAAGTCTCCGCCGAAGATGTTCTGCTTAATAACTGGCCGGGGACTGCCGGCGCCGTTGAGGAAGAAGTCGTTGGCATCGAGCACTGTATTGCGAAAATATTCCCAGGCATCCGCATGATACTTGTTTGTCCCGCTTTTCAAGACGGCGTCAATGTTGCCGCCTCCATTACGGCCAAGCGTGGCGTCGTAGAGGCTTGTGGAAACCTTGAATTCCTCAATGGCGTTGGCGTTCGGAATCGGGGTGAAGGTCAACTCTCCACTGGCGAAATCGGCGGAAGAGACTCCTTCGATGGAGTAATTATTATTGGTCTCTCGCTGGCCATTTACCACGATCCTCGCGGAGCCGCGGCCCAAGTCCCCGCCATTGTTGATATCGGAAGACGCGCCCGTCGAAAGCGAGAGCAACTGCTGAAAATTTTGCGTCGGGAGAGGCAGCGTGGACACCGTTGTGGAATCGAGGGCTTCCCCCGTTGCCGCATTCGCCGTATTGATGGTGGTGACTTCGGCCGAAACGGTCACCGTCTCGGTCGCTTTGGTTACTTTTAGTGCGGCCGTCATCCGGGTGGTTTCCGTCACGCGCACCAGGACGCCAGTAAACTTCGTCGTGGCAAACCCGCTTGCACTCACCGCAACGGAGTAGGAACCTACCGGGAGAAGAGTAGCCGTGAAGGAGCCCGAAGAGTCCGTGGTTAGATCCCGGACGACCTGGCCTGTCGCTTCGCTCACGACGGAGACTTGAGCGCCGGCAATCCAACCGCCGGATTGATCCTGCACGATGCCGCTGATGGCGCCAGTGGCTCCGCCCTGGGCGAAAAGCGCGGGCGCCCAGGAAGCGAACACAAGAAGAATTGCGAGCTTGCGGAAGGTAGACATACGGGTCCTCTCAGTAGGGGTAGGGAATACACCAAGAGACGAATGGCGTATTAAAGAACAGTCAAGTTGAACCACACCCCGTGGGACGGTGTATAGCACTTTGCCCCAACATGGGTCAATCGAAAGAGCGGCGCGGAACGATTTGGAAAAGTAATGGTGACAAAAAGCTGGGCGAAGAGTGCCCAGCGCAAAGAAAAGCCCGGCCCGGCGCTTAGTCGGCGGCGAGGGCTTGGGAAAGGCCGCGGGTCATGTCGGCGTGCAGCAAGCGGTGAAACAGGTGCTCGCCGGCTTCGCGCCTTAGCGACAATCGGCCGGCAACATAGGCGCGTGAAGACAATCCCCGCTGCACGGAATCGCAGATCGCCATGTCCTCATCCTGAACTTTTTCGCTGACCGCGATGCTCTCCTGATGATGTTTCGCCGCCGCGGGGCTGATGTCGGCGAAATAGTAGTCGAAGATCACCGCGCATTTGTTGACGCCTAGCGGCAGAACCAGGTTTGTGTCCATCACGCCGGAGTAGGCGTTGAGCATAAAGTTCGGATAGACCCACAAATAAAACGCCGTGCCTTGCCGCGTGGAGCTGATCGCTGATTCGAGCGCGCCGGAGCTGTCCAGCGGGCTTGATTGCAGGCACGCCCGCTCGAAATTCTCGATGGTGTATTTGGTGTACTCGACGACGCTGCTCAGCCCCTTGTGCGCATGCGGCACGTGGTAGCCTCCGTCGAGGTAGTTGTCCACGTAAACCTTCCAATTGCAATTCAACGTGTAAATCCGGCGATCGAAATACTTCAGCGTTTCGCTGATTTTGAGCGGCGCTACCAGTTCGGGTACTTTGCCGAGGAATTCGCGCAGCGAAGAAGCGCGGCCGTCCATGTTGACGAAAATGAAGTTTTCCCAGGTGTCCACGCGCACCGGAACCAGGCCGTTATCGGCTCGTTCAAAATTGCAGACTCCTTCGAACTCGACCATGCCTTTCAAAGCGCCGTCGTTTCCGTACGTCCAGCCGTGATACGGGCACCGGAAATTCTTCGCGCAACCTGCCGTTTCGGGAACAACCGCCGCGGCATGATGGCGGCAAACGTTGTAGAAGGCGCGCAGTTTGCCGTCATCGCTGCGCACGACCACCAGCGGTTCGTTGTTAACGTCGATGGTGAAGAACTGCCCCGGCTCCTTGACCTGGTCCAGATGGCCGACCACCTGCCAGTTGCCCGCAAAAACGGAGTCGCGCTCGAGTTGTGCCAGGCGCTGATCGAAATACCATGGAGCGGGGATGGTCCACGCTTTTTCCAGCGGATTGGCCGGGTTGTAGAGATTCAGGAGATCGCGAACGCTGCGCTCGTGCATTTGGAACGACTCCGATAGAAGCAATCAGCAGGATTGTGAGTTTCATTCTCCTGCAAGACGACAGAGGGGCGCAAGCGGAAGAAAACTATGTTCCTTGGAACTCGATGAAAGGACGAAAAGCAACCGTCGATTCTTGGTGCGGGAGAGAGGACTTAGAACAGCGTACTGATTTAAAAGAAGTTATTGACAACTGTTGCCGAAATTAAACACACTGTTGC
Organism: Candidatus Acidiferrum sp.; assembly: GCA_035693545.1. Taxonomy (GTDB): domain Bacteria; phylum Acidobacteriota; class Terriglobia; order Acidiferrales; family UBA7541; genus Acidiferrum. Next base: position 432 of record DASSGJ010000111.1, on the reverse strand, counting down.
CACGGGGAGGGTACAACCCTATGGCGCGGCTATTCGCACGGCTGGACAAAGATCGAAACTATGATTGGGAGCCGGTTCAAATCGATCGAAAAGGGAAGTTCGTAGAGATCGCAGGTGCGACCAGTTTTTTTGTCCGCTACACAGATGCGAAAGGGAAGAGGCGAGTTTCCCGCTCCGTTAAATCTCTCGCAGACGCGAAGCTCTTGTTGGCCCAGTGTGAGGTTGAGGAACACGGCGGGGTCATCGTCAAGCCTACTTCTACCTTTCCGGGCGGGCGTGTCCGCCTAATAGATGCAGCCGACAAATACAAAGCCGAATTAAAAGTGGTGGATCGGTCCAAAGCGACCGTGCTGGTGTACGTGAACGCGATTGACGGTTTTGTTGCGTCCTGCAAGAAAGAATTCTTGGATGAGATCACCCGCGAGGATGTGC
>DASSGJ010000110.1:0-2382 GCA_035693545.1 Candidatus Acidiferrum sp. | reverse complement strand
GCTGATGCGCAGGGCTTCGGCGGCGCGGTGGAAGCCGCCATAGGTCGCAACTGCCAGAAAAGTTTCAAGTTGCAGTATCTCCATGCGCGCCGGGCCTCCGTTATCTCCATCCTAGACGTACTGATAGAAATTGTCTATCGGCGTGATAATTACAATCCGTTTGACTGACCACCTCCCTTTCCGCAAAATGGCCCCACCTTGAACCTGAACTGCGCGGGGCCGGGTTTCCCGGCCTTTGCGTTTTAAGAAAGCGAGACGCTCCCATGTCCACCAACCAGGCCAGCCAGATTGCGGCGCTTGAAAATCAGTGGCGGACGAATCCCCGCTGGAACGGCATCACCCGGCCCTATAAAGCCGAAGATGTCGTGCGGCTGCGCGGCACCGTCCAGGTGGAACACACCCTGGCGCGGTTGGGCGCGGAGCGGCTGTGGCACCTGCTCCATCAAGAGCCCTACGTAGCGGCGCTGGGCGCGATGACCGGCAACCAGGCCATCCAACAGGTGGAAGCCGGCCTTCAGGCCATCTATGTGAGCGGCTGGCAGGTGGCGGCGGACGCCAACAATTCGGGACAGATGTATCCCGACCAGAGTTTGTATCCCGCGGACAGCGTGCCGAACCTGGTGCGACGCATCAACCAGGCTCTGACTCGCGCGGACCAAATCCATCATGCGGAAGGAAAGAACGGGAAATACTGGTTTGCGCCGATGGTGGCCGACGCCGAAGCGGGATTTGGCGGCAACCTGAACGCGTTTGAATTGATGAAGGGCATGATCGAGGCCGGCGCGGCTTGCGTTCATTTTGAAGATCAACTTTCCTCGGCGAAAAAGTGCGGGCACCTCGGCGGAAAAGTCCTGGTGTCCACTACCGAAGCGATTCAGAAATTGGTGGCGGCGCGGTTGGCGGCCGACGTGATGGGCGTGCCGACGCTGATCATGGCGCGCACGGATGCCGACAGCGCGGGACTCTTGACCACGGACATTGACCCGCGCGACCGGGAATTCTGCACCGGCAAGCGCACTTCGGAAGGCTTCTTTGAAGTGCGCAGCGGCATTGACGCGGCGATTGCGCGTGGCCTGGCCTATGCGCCCTACGTGGATATGTTGTGGTGCGAAACGTCGAAGCCGAATCTGGAAGAGGCGCGGGAATTTGCGGAAGGCATTCACTCCGTCTATCCCGGGAAAATGCTCTCTTACAACTGTTCTCCGTCGTTCAATTGGAGAAAACACCTCAGCAACGAAGACATCGCGCGGTTCCAGCGGGAACTTGGCGCGATGGGCTACAAGTTCCAGTTCATCACCCTGGCGGGATTCCACGCGCTGAACCACACCATGTTTGAACTGGCGCGCGAATACAAGACGCTGGGCATGACCGCGTATTCGGAACTGCAGGAAGCGGAATTCGCCAGCGAGCGGGAACACCAGTATTCGGCCGTGAAGCACCAGCGATTTGTAGGCACAGGCTATTTCGACGCGGTTCAGAACGTGATCAGCAGCGGAACAGCGTCCACGACGGCGTTGGCGGGGTCCACGGAGGCGGAACAGTTTCACAACATGCCGTTGCCGCCGGTTTCGCAGCCGCAACATGCATCAGCCTCTGCTAACGATTGAAACCGGGAAAAAGCTAAAGACCCAGAGGCGCGAGATCCGGTTCCACCCAGCCGGAGCGCGCCTCTTCGGTTTCCAGCCGCCCGGGAGAGTAGTAGTTCGCCAGCAACTTGCGGTCGAGCAACTGCGGGTGCGACTGAATCCATTCTGAAAAACTGTGCCCCGTCGGGCTGGCGGTCTGGGCCGCTGCGACGAGCCTGGTCCATGCGACCGTGGTTGTATACATGAATTTCCGCGGGACGCCGGCCTTCCTCGCAAACCTCTGGATTCCCTCCAATAATTTGGCTTCCGCTGCATTCGCCCCGTATCGGCGAACGCAGAGCCACGCCAGGCGGATGTGATCGTCGTGGTGGAATTTGGCGGGGTCCAGTTCGCAAGCTTCAAACGCAAGCAGGACAGCACGGTCGCTCAGGGACGCAGTTCCAAGGTGGAGTTCCATCGGGACCTCTCTCCATCAAAAAATTGTCGTGGAAAAGAAAAAGGCCCCAATCCGAAGATCGGGGCCACTCCAAAAAGTATACCACCACAAAGGGTAGGCCATCGCGAATTTTTGGATTAGGATTGGCGATGGGCTGGTGAAGAGGGGGTTGGTATGAAAAATCTGTTTGAGGCGGCGACGGCCAAAGAGGTCAGGGAGCGGATCGGGCGGCTGTGTCCAACGAGCCAGCGGCAATGGGGCAAGATGACCGCGCCCCAGGCGATGGCACATTGTTCGGTGGGGATGGAATGGGCGGTCGGAGACAATAATCCGCCCAGGATGTTTATCGGGCGGATCATC
>DASSGJ010000109.1:0-9283 GCA_035693545.1 Candidatus Acidiferrum sp. | reverse complement strand
AATTCTCTGCCGGTTTGCTTTTGAAGGCTCATCCTGGGCACTGCTTTCTGGTCGTGGCTGCGGCTCCATTGGATTATGTTCTGGGCATACGGTAGGGTAAAGATTCAGGGCAGCGCCCTGTGCCCGAAGTGCAACGCCCGTCAGGAATGGGGTACGAGGCGGTGCGTACAACGGTTGCTGTAGCTCACCCCTTCAGGGGTGAGGGTTTCCCGTAAGCTGGCAAGGTTGTGCCGTGGCAATGAAAAACCTCAGGCCCTGCCTGCCGCAGGCAAGCTGAAGGCCTGAGCTACAGGGATCGAAGGAGCTTTCATGTCGGCATTCAAGGAGCATCACGACGAACTCGAGCACTCCGAGCAGCGCTTCGGGCGGGACCGCGGGCGCCTGGCCGTTTCGCTCGACCGCATCACCAACGCGCTGGTCCTCGTCGGCCAGCACGGCGTCTACTGCACCAGCCAGCGCAACCCCACGGTTCCCGCGATGGACCTCCGCATGGTCACCCAGGAACTCACCCACGCCAAAGAACTCATCCAATCCGTAATGGAAGAACTTCGCAAACTCCGCGAAGCCACCCAGTAATGCACCTCAGCGGTTTTCCACTGGAATCACGAATTTCAGTGCGGTGTGCGTCGTGCTGAAGCCCACAACCTTCACGTCCTTTAGCCCTGCTTTCCGTCCCGCGCCGATTACGTCCGTTTCCGTGATGCTCTTCTGCCCTTTTGGATAGACGACCCACAGTGCGGCGCTTCCTAGCATCTTTCCGGTGAGTTTCTTCAGTTCAGCCAGGGCGTCGCGCGTTTCCGCGGCGAAGAAAATCCAACTCACTCCGTCGGCAACTTTTCCCTGCGACACGGCGGATTTCTGTTCCTTCAATTTTTGAACGAACTCGCCGTCCAACCTCCCAAACACTGCCACCGGCTCCCCGCGCTTTACTCCCAGCTTTTCCACCACCGACTTTGGATTGGCAATCTTCTGCCGCCACTTCTCCGCCCTTTCGCCAAGCTCAAAAACCACTAATCCCTCATCCGTCTTCAGCCGCATTTCGCCATCTTTCGCTTCCATCCCGCGGATCGACGAAAACGGAATCTTCAGGCGTTCCGCCCCGCGAAATACGATTTCCGCCGTCTCCAGCAACGCCTTGCCGCGCACGATTTTCCCGCCCCACCGCGCTGTGCAAACCACTTCTTGCCCCATCGCCGGCCCTCCTCGGTGAATTGTGTTTGGATCAGTGCGTTGCGGTCTACTTCAAAAACGGATTCATTTCTTTTTCGAGGCCGATCGTGGTCGAACCGCCATGGCCGGGATGCACCAACGTCTCGTCGGGGAGTTGCATCAGCTTCTGGCGCAGGGAATCCATAATCTGTTCCATCGAGCCGCCCCACAGATCCGTGCGGCCGATGCTCCCCGCGAACAGCGTGTCCCCGGCAAACAGTTGCGGCTGCGCCAGCTTCACGCGCCCGCAATCCTTTGGCATGTAAAGCGAAACGCTTCCCGGCGTGTGCCCCGGTGTATGAATCACGCTGGCGTGAAAGCCGCCCCACGGCAGCGTATCGCCTTCCTTCAGCACTTGGTCCACTTCGGTCAGTTCCGGCGTAGCCATCCCCAGGAACGCCGCCTGCTCATCCATGCCGTGATAGAGCGGCAAGTCGTCGCCATGCATCATCACCGGCGCGCCGGTGTACATGTGCAGCTTGGCCAGGCCGCCGACGTGGTCAATGTGGGCGTGGGTACTGATAATGGCCTTCACGCTGAGCTTGTAGCGCCCCAGCATGCTGAGAATGCGTTCCACCTCGTCGCCAGGGTCAATCACGATCGCTTCCAGCGTTTTCGGGTCTCCGATAATCTGGCAGTTGCACTGCAGCATGCCCACCGGAATCTTCATGTAGATCATTTCCGGGTGAGCCGCGTCGGTCGTAGGCGCCATTCTGTGAGTCGCGTCCATGCCAGCAGTATAACGACTTTCGCCGGAAAATCCTCTGATGCCCTTTTTTGAGTGCGAAGGCGAAGCCTTCGCTTTTGGGGTGTAATGGGGGAGAAAGCTGAAACCGATAGCCGGGTTGCACACCGTAAAAGCGGCAGCTTCGCTGCCGCACTCAAAACTCCTTGCTACACTAGTTCTGTGATGAGCAGCCCTTCCAATTCGCCCGCGGCACCTCTGCCCACCCCGCTCGCCGCGCTTCACACCCGCTCTGGTGCGCGACTCGGCGCCTGGTTCGGGTGTTCCCTGCCGAATGATTTTGGCGATTGGCTGGGCGAATACCGCCATCTTCACGACAGCGTGGCGCTGCTCGATAAAAATTACCGCGCTTATCTCGACTTCACTGGTCCCGACCGCGTCCGCTACTTGAACGCAATCCTCACCAACAACATCAAGGACCTGCGTGAAAATCACGGCACGATCTCGCTGTTCCTGAACCCACAGGGCCGCATCCTGGCGGAGATGGAGACCCAAGCCCACGCAGAGAAGCTTTTCTGCGTCTCCTACGTGCTTATCCGCGAACCACTCATCGCCGCGCTGGACAAATACATCATCATGGACGAGGTCACGCTTACGGATCGCACCGACGATTTTGCGTCTCTCGCGCTGGAAGGGCCGAAGGCGGCGCTCGTCGCGGAAGAACTTACCGGCGTGGATGTCGCAGATCTGGCCGAACTCGAAACACGCCCTGCTTCGGTGCAGCGAATTCCCTGCCGCCTCGGCAAGCGTTCTCCGGGTGCCACGGCCAGCGCCGAATTCCTGGTCGATCGCGGGCACGCCGAAACTCTGTGGAACATTCTCTTGGAAGCCGCGCGGAAGCACGGCGGCGGCCCGGCGGGCTACCAGGCGCTCAGCGCAACGCGCCTTGAGCAAGGAATTCCCTGGTACAGCTACGACTTTGGCGAAAAACAGATTCCTCACGAAGCCGGACTGCAGAATTCGCACATCAGTTACACCAAGGGCTGCTACACCGGCCAGGAAATCGTGGAACGCGTGCGCTCGCGCGGCCAGGTGAATCGCGTCCGAGTCACGCTGAAATACGATTCGCCGCAACCGCCCGCACCCGAAACGCCGCTCCTCTCGGAAGGCAAGGAAGCCGGCTACACTACGCGTGCCGCATTTTCTCCCGCGCTCAACGCACCTATCGGCATGGCCTACCTGCGCCGCGAAAAATCCACGCCCGGCTCCGTCGTGGGATTGCCTGGCGCCGCTGGTTCCGCCACCGTTCTAGCTACGCCAATTGCCTAATCCCGTAGCCCTGGAATAAACTTGCCGAATCATGTTCGAGCGATACACGGAGCACGGCCGTAGAGCTATATTCTTCGCAAAATATGAAGCGGCGACAGCAGGGAGTCGCTCGATTAATCCTGAACATCTTGCTCTTGGGCTACTTTGGGATGCATACCCCCTCGTGAAGTATCTGAATTCCAATGCGATGACTCTCTCCGACTTGAGAGCGAAACTTGGAGTTGGGTCCAAGCACAGAAAGCCACTCACGATGAAGGACACCATCCCGCTATCGTCGCTGTCTAAGGAAATTGTGCGCGAATCTGCCGTCGCGTCCGACGATCTTGGACAAAGACACATTGGGCCTGAGCATCTAATGCTTGCGCTGCTCAAGATCGAGAAATCATTCTTGGATAAAATGCTTCCAGGAGGGCACGCTGATCTTAGTTCACTTAGAAGCTGCCTCACAAGAGTTCCGCCTCCGCTGCCAAGTGCATCGGCAAAAGGCAATTGTGTGACTGTCGAGAGTGTACTCACATCACTAACGGCCGCTGTCGACGACATGTTTTTGGCTTATCTAGCCGATCAACTTCAGTTCAGAGACGTTGACGGTAATTTGGTTGGCGGAAGAAATGCCTTCATGGAACGCAAGAAAGACATCCTCGAACCACTCTCTGGTAAGAAAGTAACGTTCAGGGTAGAAGATAAGGAAAGAGAGTCGTCTGGCATCCGCATTTGTACTCTCCTCTGGAAAGAGGCCAATAATGGGGGCCAGTGCGACGAGGGTGTTGTCCGCATGACTGGTCTGTTTTCGGTGGGAAACAACGGCTTTTCAATCTTTCTGATACAACTAGCCTTATCTACCGTAGTCTCCAAGAAAGAAAGGCTGAGCAGTTAGGCCGAAAGAGTCAAATCGCGGATCTGGCGGATGAGTCTGCCGCGGTCTTCGGGGTCCATGGCGATAAACTGGACGGCGATCCCGCGCTGCTCCTCGTGGCGCCGCACAATGCCGCGCCCGCGAACCTGGCCCACCGGCATATCCAGCAGGACCTGCACCAGGCTGCGTATCGCTACTTTCTTTTTGGTTCGCAAGAAAACCCCGCCGAGCGCGAGGCTCTCTACATAGGAAACATCCCGCTGCATTCCCGACCGCCATGCTCCCAGCACACTCGAAGGCGGCTTAATCCGCGGGTAGGCTCTTTGTTCAGAGACACTCATAGCCCTCGACCTTGCAGTTTCCGGCAGTCTACCGTCGGCTGGGGGCTTCGTCCAGACAAACTTCAGTCAAATTCGCGTTTGGGCGGGGTCTGCTGGGGTCCGACCCGCCCGGCGGTGATGTCCGCTTTGAAATAGTTCTCGCTCTTCATGGGGAATCCCGCCAACCGCCGCAGCATGGCGATTTGCCCCACGTGGTTCAGGGCGTCGGCGACCGGCCCCTGGAACAATTTCTCCGGCGAAGCGTGCAGGGTTTCATTCCCTTCCAGGTAGTCGTCGAAGCTCTTCAGTGCGGCGAAGAAGCGGTCCACTTCCCGGGTCCACGGCAGAGGCTGCGAATCTTTCCACACACCCTGGCCTTGGGCCATCGAAAGCGCCCAGTCAAACAGATCCCCGATGTGCGCGAGGAGTTGCTCCGGTGTGCGGGCTTTTTCCGGTGGCTGAAATTTTGCGAAGGATTCGGGAACGTCGCGCAGCACTTTGCCGGCCCGGTAGGCAATCGTGGCGAGGCAGTGCCTCAGCAAATCGCGCGCGCTTACGGTTTGAGGTATGGGTGATGCCACGGGAATATCCTACGCCTACGCCAGATTCAACGCCCGTTTGAAGGAGCCCTTTTCCGAATCAATCTTTTTCTGCAGCTGCAAAATCGCGTAGAGCACCGCTTCCGGCCTCGGCGGGCACCCGGGAACGTACACGTCCACAGGAATCACCTGGTTGCAGCCCTGAACAATCGCGTAATTGTTGAACACGCCGCCCGACGTCGCGCATGCGCCCATGGAAATCACCCACTTCGGCTCCGGCATTTGATCGTAGAGCTGCCGGATTACCGGCGCCATCTTCTGCGAAAGCCGCCCGGCCACAATCATCAGGTCCGCTTGCCGCGGCGAAGGGCGAAACACTTCCGCGCCAAAGCGCGCAATATCAAACCGCGAAGCCGCCATGGACATCATCTCAATCGCGCAGCACGCCAATCCAAATCCCAGCGGCCAAATCGAGCTCCGCCGCGCCCAGTTAACAGCCTTATCCAGCTGCGTGAAGATGATGCCCTCGTCCTGCAGCAGCTTGCCGAAATCATCGGGTTTGGTGAGCGTGACGTGTTTCGCCAGATTGGTTTCCATGGTTCCTCGTCTTCCTCCCTATATTCGCATATCGCCCCAACCCGCACAATCGGCTCACCCAGTCAGCTTTTTTGGCAGCTCCGCCAGGACCCGCAGGAAGGGACGGCGGTTCTTCGACACACGCGCCACGATCAAGCCGCCCTCGATAGCGGCCACTGCCTCCTCCGCCCGCTTTCGCGCGGCTCCTGCGGAAAGACCCGCGTCGCGCCCTACGAGGATGAAGCGCTCCACCCAGAACTCCATCGATTTCCTTGCGTGCGCCAGGGTTGCGCGATTCTCGGCAAGAGTCAGCGTGTCCAACAGGCACCACGCCCTGCCACTGTCATAGAACTCGCGCAGTCTTTGCGCCATCCGCCGGGCGCGCTCTTTTGGCGCTCCAGCTTCCAGCGCCGGCGCCAGCACATAGCCCGCGAAGTGACGGTCCACTTCCGATTGGACCGCGCCCACCATCTCCTCCTTGCCCCCCGGGAAGCGGTGGTAGAGGCTGGCCTTCACCAGGCCCGTGGCCTTCATCAGGTCGGCATACGAGGCTCCGTCATAGCCCCGGCGCCGGAAGACCTGCGCCAGCTGTTCGAATAATTCCCTGTCCGATATCTTGGCCGGTCTCATCTAAACTCTGCCTCCCGGTTGGATGTCGCTCAATCGCTGGTGGTTAGACCATTTGGTCTAATTCGTGCCGATCTTGATCCGCGGCCCCAAATAGCCTGAAACCTTTTGCAAGCCTTCACATCGAACTATACAAATAGACCATACGGTCTATTATAAACACATTCCCGGGTTTTTGAACCCGGCTTTAACAGGAGGAAGAAGAATGAATCTCCGCAGGTCTTTACAATCGGCAGGGTTGCTGCTTTCGCTTGCCGCAGTTCCCGGCGCAACTTTTGGCCAGATGTCCAACGCAAAAGAGACCAGCGCTTCCGAGTCTTCGCGGGTGCTCTATCGCACCGCGCAGGTTGACGGCCTGAAGATTTTCTACCGAGAAGCGGGCCCGAAAAACGCCCCGACGCTGGTGCTGTTGCACGGCTACCCGAGCTCCTCCCACATGTTCCGCAACCTGATTCCCGCGCTCAGCGACAAATACCACCTCATCGCTCCGGATTATCCTGGTTTCGGTTACAGCGATTCGCCCGCGCCGGAGCAGTACGCATACACGTTTGACCACCTTGCCGACACCGTTGACCACTTTCTCGATCAGCGAGGCATTACAAAATATTCGATCTATATCCAGGACTATGGCGCCCCTGTTGGTTTCCGCCTGGCCACCCGCCATCCCGACCGGGTTCAAGCCATCATTACGCAGAATGGGAACGCTTATGACGAAGGGCTCGCCCCTTTCTGGGCCGAATTCCTTTACCCTTACTGGAAGGATCCAAACCCGACGACGGAAGCAAAAACCCGGCAGATCCTCAGCCTGGAGTTGACCAAGGTTCAGTACTTGCAGGGATTCCGCAATCCGGAAGATGTCAGCCCGGACTCGTACACCTTCGATCAGACGACGCTCGACCGCCCCGGGAACGATAAAATCCAGCTGGCTCTCTTTTACGACTATCGCAAGAATCCGCCGCTCTATTCTTCCTGGCACGAATACCTGCGCAAGTATCAGCCGCCGGTTCTCGCCGTGTGGGGCAAAAACGATCCGGTCTTTCTTCCCGCGGGAGCGGAGGCCTTCGTCAAGGATGATCCGCGCACGGAGTTACACTTGCTCGACACCGGACACTTCGCTCTCGAGGAAGACGGCGCGCTGATCGCACAATACATTCGCGACTTCCTCGCAAAAAACGTAAAGTGACCTGACCGCATTCGCACTTGATAGGCCCACCTTCCGGCGTGGGCGGCCACGGCGAGGGGATTACCGACCCTCGCCGCATGCCCAGGAGAAATGCAATGCTTTCCGACTCCCCATTCCATGAAGGCGAACTGGAAGTACAGATACGCACCGGCGGAGAAGCCACTGCCGAAGCCAACAGCCCGATGATCATCGATCATCTGTACGCTGGGGCGCTAAATTTCATCAGGCATCAGCAGATGGCCATCCTCAGCAGCCGCGGCGCAGACGGGCGTCGCTGGGCGTCTGTCGTCTTCGGACCCAAAGGTTTTCTGGAGCCGAACGGCGTCCAATCGCTGCGGATCGCGGTTCCCACCGCCCAGCGCGATGTCCGCGACCCGCTTTGGCAAAATCTCCAATCCGACCCGCATCTCGGCCTTCTCATCATTGAACTCGCCAATCGCCGCCGCCTGCGCATTAACGGCGAAGCCCGCGTAACTGACGCCGAGATTCTTCTGGAGGTCGCGCAATCTTTCCCCAATTGCCCGAAATACATCACCAAACGCGAAGTCGAAGTCGAGCCGATTGAAACGCTGGCTGCCGGCACCGAAGCGTCAGAGGGTTCAACGCTGCCTGCACAGTTTCAGAAAAGGATCGAAGCAGCCGACGTGCTCTTCCTGGCCACCGGCCACGCGGAACGCGGCAACGACGCCTCGCACCGTGGCGGCAAACCCGGCTACATCGAAGTCGTGGACAAAAGCACGCTGCGCCTTCCCGATTATCCCGGCAACGGATTGTTTAACACGCTGGGCAACGTGGTTCGCGATTCGCAAGTCGGCCTGCTCATCCCCGATTTCGAGCATGGCCGGCAACTGCAACTGGCAGCCACCGCGAAAATTTTGTGGGATCACGCCGACCCGGAAGGCAAAACCGGAGGCACCGGCCGTTTCGTCGAGTTCGCCATCAGCCGTTGGTTGGAGCGCCCTTTGCCCGCGCGCCTGAAAAGCACCGTCGTCAGCTATTCGCCTTACAACCCAGCGCCGTAGCTTCCACGTTGCTTCGCCGAATCTGGCACCGCGAAGCTACTTGACACCACCGACACCTCTGCCGCTACGATGGTGTACCGGCAATATTTTTTGGAGACTACGCGGCATGAGTTCGGACGAAACCAAGCGCGCGGCGCAGGAATTCCTGGCCACGCAATTTACCGAGGCGGTTCAGATCGAGGAAGACCGGCTCAACGGAGAGGCCGCGGTTGCCCTGGCGCCCAAAGTCTGGAAACGCGTCGCGGAAACGTTTATCGCCCAATGCGAAGCCTGGAACGCCATTACGAAAGTGGAATCGCTGACTTGCAAGGAGACCATCCTCGGCGACCTGCGCATCCGCTGCGCGGGCAAGCCCGACGTCATCACCGTCCACTACGATTCCAAAAAACTTCAGGTGATCATCAAAAATACGGCCCGCCCCGAGCACGAAGGCGACTCCACTTTTTTCATTCAGGGTTACAACGGAGGCACCGAAGCCGATTTATCTCGCAACAATCAACGCGCCAATCTTGACGTGGTCGTTCTCGGTGAGCTTCGCGTCCTGGCCGGCATCGGCCGAACCGCCAAGTAGTAGCAAGACTTTCGACTTTCGACTTTCGACTTTCGACTTTCGATTCCTCACTCAACGCGCAAGACCACTTTGCCAAACTGCTTGGCCTTCTCCAGGTAGTTGTGCGCGGCGATGCAATCGCCCAGCTCAAATACCTTGTCCACCCACGGCTTCAGCCTTCCCTGCGCCACCAGTTTCAACACCGTGCGGAGCTCCGACTTCGTTCCCATGTACGAACCCATGATGGAAAGCTGCCGCGTGAACAGAAACCGCAGGTCGAGTTTTGCGTCGTAGCCTGTTGTCGCTCCGCAAGTCACCAGGCGCCCGCCGGTGGCGAGACTCTTCACGCTGTTCTCCCACGTCGCCACGCCGACGTGTTCCACCACC
>DASSGJ010000108.1:0-13850 GCA_035693545.1 Candidatus Acidiferrum sp. | reverse complement strand
GTGAGGCGCTCGGAAGTGATTTGGCGCGTTTCGACCCAGCGGGAAAGACGGGTGACCGGCGAGAAGGCTATTTCGTCGTCGTTTTTGGGGAGCGCACCGGGATCGGATTTGCTGCGGACGAACTGGTCGCGATCGGGGCCGGCTTTGCGGCCGGGGAGAACGGGATTCCAGCTGGAGTACGGTGCCACCGAGGAGGGCAGATCCACTTTGTGGGGGCCTGTGCGGCGTTCGTAGACGGAGGCGAGATTACCGCGCCAACTGGAGGCGGCCATTTCGAGTTGAGGCTTGGTTAGTTCGATTTGGACGAGTTTTTCGGCTTCGGTGAAAGTGCCAACGGAAACTTGCGGGCCAACGCCGGGGCCGGTGCCGAATGCGGGCGGCGCGCCCGCGGGCTGCTGTTGACCAGGGTCCTGCGCTTCCGCGGGCGCGACGCCCGCCGCGCTTGCTGCTGCTGCCGCCAAACCAACTGCCGTGTCCGCTAGAAATTCACGCCGTGTTTTTGCCATGTTTCCTCCGCCGGATATTCTACCCGGACTCACTTCATCACACTCGCTTTCATTTCTATGCGTAAGATGCTTCGCAGGCCACGACTCTCGAAATGCCCTGCTATACTGGAATTTTCTGGGGCTTACTCCATTCAAACTGAGGGAACGTGTATCTAACACTTCTGGAGCGGTTGCGCGAAACGCTGGCCGGGCATATCCGTGAAAAATACGGGATGGAACTTTCGGTGGTGCTGGAGCGGCCGCCGAAACTGGAGATGGGGGAGGCTGCGTCTCCGGTGTGTTTTGAGCTGGCGAAACGCTTGAAGAAGGCGCCGCGGCAGATTGCGCAGGAGATTGCTGGTTCGCTGCCGAAAATCGAGGGGATTGCGCGGGTGGAGGTTGCGGGGGCGGGGTATTTGAATGCGTTCTTTGACCGCGCGTGGTTTTGGGACAGCACGCGGCGAGAAGCGAGTGGCCCTTCACATTCGCTCGGGGCAAGCGAGCGTAAACGGGTGATCGTCGAACACACGAGCATCAATCCGAACAAGGCAGCGCATATCGGGCACCTCCGGAATGCGGTGCTGGGCGACACGATGGTGCGGCTGCTGCGGCACACGGGGCACGATGTGGCGGTACAGAACTATATTGACAACACCGGTGTGCAGGTGGCGGACGTGGTGATCGCGTTCGAACAGATGGAGAAGAAATCGCTGGCGGAGGTGAAGCGACTGGCGGCGCAAAAGGATTTCGATTACCTGTGCTGGGATCTTTACGCGAAGGCGACGCAATTTTTTGAAGAGGATAAGGTTCGCGCGGGGAAACTGCGCGGGGAGACGTTGAAAGCGATCGAAGCCGGTGAGGGTGAAACCGCGGAGATGGCCACGGTGATTGCGGACGCCGTGGTGGGATTTCACCTGCGGACGATGGCGCGGCTGGACATTTTTTATGAACTGCTGGCGCGGGAGAGCGAGATCCTGCATCTCCACTTCTGGGATGCGGCGTTTGAGAAATTGAAGGCCAGCGGGGCGATACAACTGGCAACGACGGGGAAGAACGCGGGTTGCTGGGTGATGCCTTGGGGTAAAGAGGTTGAGGAGGTAAAGGAAGTAAAGGAGAAGACGGGCCTGGGCGAGGCATCTGCTCCTGATGAGGAAGACCAGGCGAAGATTATTGTGCGGTCGAATGGGACGGTTACTTACGTTGGGAAGGATATTGCATACCAGCTTTGGAAGTTTGGGTTACTGGGGAAAGATTTTCATTACCGCAAGTGGCCGAACCCTCCGGGCAGCAAGGAACTTTGGGCCACGACCGCAGGGTCGAATGAAGCCGGAGCGCCGCATTTTGGCCGGGCCGAAGCGGTTTATAACGTGATTGATGCGCGGCAGGCTTATTTGCAGGAAGTGGTGGCGGAAGGATTGCGGGCGCTTGGGCATGCGAAAGAGGCGGAGAATTCGATCCACTTTGATTATGAGATTGTGGCGCTGACGCCGCGTTGCGCGGCGGAGATGGGATATGAGCTATCGGCGGAAGATGCGAAGCGGCCTTACGTTGAGGTGAGCGGGAGAAAAGGATTTGGCGTCAAGGCAGATGATCTCATTACACGAATGCTTGTGGCTGCGGAAGCGCGCGTTTTGCAGAAGCACGCGGAAATGGCGGGGATTGAACTGAAGCAGACGGCGAATGCGCTGGCGGTTGGGGCGCTGCGGTTTTTTCTGCTGAAGGTTACGCGGAACACGATCATCGCGTTTGATTTTGAGGATGCGTTGAGCGCGGAAGGCGAGACCGGGCCGTACTGCCAGTATGCAATCGTGCGGATTCGGGGGATTCGGCGGAAGGGCGCGGAGGTTGCGGGAACGCGGCACGAAATTAGTTCAGACACTTTGAAGAAAATTATGGAGGGGCCGGAGAGCAATACGATTTGGGAAGTGTTGCTGGCTTCGGGGTCGCTGGATTTTGCGGTGGATGCGGCGATTGGGGCGCAGGAGCCCGCGTTTGTTTCGAAGTATGCGTTTCAACTGGCACAGGCGTTTAATAATTTCTATCACAAGCACCATATTTTGTCGGAAGCGGACGAGGAAAAGCGGGCGCTTCTGCTGGGATTGACGGAGTTGGTGGAGCGGCAGTTGGTGTTGGCGTTGGGGTTGTTGGGGATTGAGGCGCCGGAGAAGATGTAGGGGGCGCGCAAAAAAGAACGGCCCGCCTCGGGAGGCGGGCCCTACAGGCCAGGGAACGGCAAGAAGGCGGCGTAAAGCCGCCCCTACAACGAAAGAGAAACCCAAGAGCACAAGCTGAAGCCTGTGCTACATGATGCATCAGGCCTGGATGTGGGCTTCGATGAACCAGAGGTCTTTGTCCATTTCGCGGGTGATGCTGGTGAAGAGGTCGACGGTGATGGCGTCTTCGAGATCGTCGGCTTCCTGGATGGCGGTGCGCAATGCGTTGGTGTAGTGGCCGACGTTGTGGACGAGGAATTTGACCATGTCCGGGCCGTCGTAGGCAGAGAGATCGGCTTCGGGAATGCTGGACTTTGCGACGGACTCGCGGATCGTGCCATTGGCGACGCCACCTAGGGCGGAAACGCGTTCAGCGATGGTGTCAATGTGATCTTCGAGGTGCGTAGCGACGGCATCGAAGAGCAAGTGAAGTTGGTAGAAGTCCTTCCCTTTTACGTTCCAGTGGGCCCATTTGACCTGGCTGTGGGTGTCGATGCTGTCGGCCAGGCGGAGATTCAAAAGAGCGATCAGGGCCTGGCGGTTTTTGTCGGGGACACCGACGCTGCTGGGATAGGTACGGACGGTTGCGGTTGCTGCTTTTGCCATGGGGGACCTCCTTTAGGATCGATTGGTTCTGCAAATGGGATGATTGGGCGGGGGAAAAGGCTAAGTTTTTTTGATGGAAGAAAAGCAGGGTCAGAGGACGGGACGGGGTTCGGCGACGTCGGCGTAGAGATTGTTGATTACGTCGGAGAACTGTTGTTCGACTACGCGGCGCTTTAGTTTCATGGTGAAGGTTAGGCTGCCGCCGTCGAAGGTGAAATCGTCGGGGAGGAGGGCGAAGCGCTTGATGGTTTCGTATTGGGCGAGGTGGGTGGTTAGGCGGGCGACTTCTTTTTCGATCAAGGCGTAGGTGGCGGGATGGGCTGCCAGTTCGGCGTTCGAGGAAAACTTCAGACCGTCTTCCGCGAGTCTGGCGGAGACCGTGATTGGGTTGGGAACGACCAAAGCGACTATGAACTTGCGCTGATCGCCGACGACCATGGCGTTGAGGATGTAAGGGCTGGTCTTGAGGGTGTTTTCGATGGGCTGCGGGGCGACGAATTTTCCGGCGGCCGTCTTGAGGAGATCTTTTTTGCGGTCGGTGATGAAAAGATAGTTGTCTTTGTCAAGATAGCCGATGTCGCCGGTCTTGAACCAACCATCGTCGGAAAGAACTTCGCGGGTAGATTCGGGAGATTTGAAATAGCCCTGCATGACGCAAGGGCCTTTGGCGAGGATTTCTCCATCGTCGGCGATGCGGAGCTGAACATTGCGGATGGGGCGGCCGGAACTGCCCGCGCGGTTGTGGGGATGGTTGCTGGTAAGAACGGGAGAGGTTTCGGTGAGGCCGTAACCCTGGTAAATGGGAATGCCAATGGCCCAGAAAAATTCGCAGAGGTCTTTGGAGAGCGGAGCGCCGCCGGAAAGAATGGTGCGGAGCTGGCCGCCGGTGCCGGCGCGAATTTTGGAGTAGACGAGTTTGTCGGCGATGGCCCACTTCAGGCGCACGGCCAGGCCCGCGGATTTTTCGCCAGAGCGCCAGGCTGCGGATTCGCGCGCTGTCTGCATGGCGAAATCGAAGATTTTGCGTTTAGCGCCGGTGGCTTTGCTTCCCTGCTCCATCAGGCGGGCATAGATTTTTTCGAAAAAGCGCGGGACGGCGGCGAGGACGGTGGGGTGAACTTCGAGAAGAGCTTGGGCGACGTTTTCAACGACTTCCACGTAGGCTATGGGACAGCCGTGGAAAATGTAAACGTAATCGAGCATGCGGCCGTAGACGTGGGCGAGGGGGAGAAACGAGACGGCGAGATCTTCTCCAGGGCGGAGATCGAGTTCATGGCAGGAGTCGGTGACGTTGGAGCAGAAATTGGAGTGGGTGAGCATGACGCCCTTGGGCTCACCGGTGGTGCCGGAGGTGTAGATGAGCGAGGCGAGCTGGCTCGGCAGGACTTTGGCGGCGCGGAGACGATAGGCGGCTACTTCGGAGGGGCCGGTGGTGGCGATCAGCGTTTCGTAGCGGAGGAAATCGGTTGGGAGATCGTCACCGGCGCCGGCGACGATTACCTGCTGGACTTCTTTGAAGGAGTCGCGGACGGCGAGGAATTTTTGCAATTGCTTATGGCCGGCGATGAAAACCACCTGCGCGCCGCAGTGATTCAGAATGTAGGACATCCGGTCAGGGGATTCGTTGAAGTAGACAGGGACGGTGACGCCGCCGGAGCCGCTGATGGCGAAATCCGCGGTGTGCCATTCGGGGCAGTTGGGGGCGAAGAGGCCGACGCGGTCGCCGGATTTTACGCCGAGTTCGACGAAGGCGTTGGCGAGGCCGGCTACGCGGCGGAGGAATTCCTGAGAGGAGATGGATTCCCAGCCGTTGGGGCCGCGGAACATCTGGGCGCGGGGAGACGGGTGCTCTTCGACGGCGTTGAGAAAGCGGGTGGGGAGAGTGCCGTAGGCCATGGGAAAGTTGAATTTACATGATGGGGAATGTTCGTGCAATGGGAGGAAGAAAGAGAAAGGATAACGCAGAGACGCAGAGAGTCGCAGAGATTACGCAGAGAAGAGAAATCCGAGGGCACAGACCTAGAACGAAGACCCACACGCAAAATCGGCGTGTGGGGCACCCAGTGTGAGGGACCCGTCAAAGGGAAGAAAAAGCAGATCCCTCACCCGCAAATGGCGCGGGTTCGGGATGACATTTTTTTATTGCACGCAAGGTGGTTGAGGGCATAGCGCTGCGTGGCGTTTTTCAGGCGCGGTGGGGTGGGATAAGATGGCGGGAGAGGATTTTAGAGATGAGTGCATTGACACCGGTGGTGAATGATCCGGCGACGGGGCGGGGGCCTTTTCGGGCGCCGCGAGGGACGCAACTTTCGTGCAAGGGGTGGCAGCAAGAGGCGGCGCTGCGGATGCTGCTGAATAATCTGGATCCAGAGGTGGCGGAGAAACCCGAGGACCTGGTGGTGTATGGCGGGACGGGGAAGGCGGCGCGGAATTGGGATTGTTTTCACGCTATTGTGAAATCGCTGCGCGCGCTCGAGGGCGATGAGACGCTGCTGGTGCAGTCGGGGAAGCCGGTGGCGGTTTTTCGGACGCATGAATATGCGCCGCGAGTACTGCTGTGCAATTCGAACCTGGTGGGAGAGTGGAACAACTGGGAGAAGTTCAACGAGCTAGACCGCGCGGGATTGATGATGTACGGGCAGATGACGGCGGGCAGCTGGATTTATATCGGGACACAGGGAATTTTGCAGGGAACATATGAGACGTTTGCGGCGGCGGCGCAGCAACATTTTGGCGGGAGCCTGAGCGGGAAGCTGGTGGTCACAGGCGGAATGGGCGGAATGGGTGGAGCGCAGCCGCTGGCGGCGACGATGAACGGTGCGGCGTTTCTGGGGATTGATGTGGACCCGGAGCGGATCAAGCGGCGGGTGAAGACCGGTTATTGCGATGTGATGGTGACTTCGCTGGATGAGGCGCTGCGGATTTTGAAGAATGCGGTGCGCAAGGGCGAGGCGACGTCGGTGGGATTGGTTGGAAATTGCGCGGACCTGGTTCCGGAACTGGCGAAGCGCGGCGTGGTGCCCGATATTCTGACGGATCAGACGAGCGCACACGATCCAATCGGCGGGTACGTGCCGAATGGGATGACGCTGGCGGAGGCGCTGGAGTTGCGGAAGAAGAATCCGGCGGATTACCGGAAGCGCTCGGTTGTCGCGATGGGCGAGCATGTACGCGGGATGCTGGATTTGCAAAAGCTGGGCGCGGTGACGTTTGATTATGGAAATAACATTCGAACGTTTGCATTTGAAGCTGGAGTGAAGAACGCGTACGACTTTCCCGGATTTGTGCCGGCGTATATCCGGCCGCTGTTTTGCGAAGGGAAAGGACCGTTCCGTTGGGCGGCGCTTTCCGGGGAGGCTTCGGATATCGCGCGGACGGATCAACTGGTGCTGGAGATGTTCCCGGAGAACGCGCACCTGAAGCGCTGGATCACGATGGCGCAGAAGAAGGTGAAGTTCCAGGGATTGCCTTCGAGGATTTGCTGGCTGGGATATGGAGAGCGTGACAAGTTCGGATTGGCGCTGAACGACCTGGTGGCGAAGGGCGAATTAAAGGCGCCGATTGTGATTGGGCGGGATCATCTCGATTGCGGATCGGTGGCGTCCCCTTATCGCGAGACGGAATCGATGAAGGATGGTTCGGACGCGATCGCGGACTGGGCGTTGCTGAATGCACTGATCAATACGGCCAGCGGGGCTTCGTGGGTTTCGATCCATAACGGTGGCGGAGTGGGGATTGGTTATTCGCAACATGCAGGCCAGGTGACGTGCGCGGACGGTACCAAAGAGATGGCCAAGCGCATCGAACGGGTATTGACGAATGATCCCGGCATGGGCGTCGCCAGGCACGTGGATGCGGGTTACCCGGAGGCCATCGCGTTCGCAAAGAAAACTGGCGTGAAAGTGCCAATGCTGTAAGGATAGCGGCACGCAGAATAAACCGAATGCCTCGGTGCAGAGGCAGACGGTCGAGGAGCAGCTATCGATGTATACAATCCTGGGAGCAACGGGAAATATCGGCTCGGTCATCACGAAAAAACTGCTGGAAAAGGGCGAGAAGGTAAGGGTTGTCGCGCGCAACGCCGGCAAGCTGGAGCAGTACGTCCACAAGGGCGCGGAGGCGTTCGTTGCCGACGTGAAGGATGCGGAGGCGCTGACGAAGGCGCTGACGGGAGCGCGTGCGGCGTTTCTGATGATGCCGCCGGGGATGACTTCGCCGGACTATCGCGCGGAACAAGAGGCGGAGTCGTTCGCCATTTCGACAGCGGTTAGGAATTCGGGCCTGCAGTACGCGGTGAATTTGAGCAGCATTGGTGCGCACGCACCGGCAGGGACGGGGCCGATCCTGGGACTGCACGACGGCGAGCGGAAATTGAACGCGGTGGAGCGATTGAATGTTTTGCATTTGCGGCCGGCCTATTTTATGGAGAACCATCTTTCGGCGATCGACATGATCCAGATGATGGGGATTGTCGCGGGAGCGCTGAGGCCAGACCTGAAGATTGCAATGATCGCGACACGGGACGTTGGGGCGTATGCCGCGGAGCGCCTGCTGAATCTGGATTTCAGCGGGAAGCAGATGCAGGAATTGAACGGCGAGCGGGATTTGAGCATGGCGGAAGTTGCGGGGGTTATCAGCCGCGCGATCGGGAAGGCGGACCTGCGATATTTGCAATTTACTTATGAGCAGGTGGAGCAGACGCTGGTGCAGATGGGAGTTGCGGCGAAGACGGCGGCGTATTTCATCGAGATGTTCCAGGGGATGAACAACGGGATTGTGACAGGATTGGAGCCGCGGAGCGCGGCGAATACCACGCCAACGTCGATCGAGACGTTTGTGAAAGAAGTGTTTGCGCCGGCGTACCAGGGGATTGCGGTTGGGGCATAGGTGCAATCGGGCTGCGGCTTGGTCATAATGTTCAGGCTTTGAGCGGCAGCATTCTCATTACAGGCGCGTCACAGGTGGTTACGCTGCGGGGCGGTCCGCGGCGGGGTAATTCCCTTTCCAAAATTGGGCTGGTTAAAAACGGCGCGGTACTGGTGCGCGACGGGAAGATTGTTGCCGCGGGGCCGCGTGCGGACGTGGAGCGGCGGGCAGAGGCGAAGGCCGCCGAGAAATTGGACGTTGGGGGACGGGTGGTGCTGCCGGGATTTGTGGATTCGCACACGCACTTGATTCATGCGGCCAGCCGGGCGGAAGAGTATGAACTGAAGATTCAGGGGGCGAGTTACGAGGAGATTGCGCGGAAGGGCGGCGGGATACTGAATTCGGTGAAGAAGCTGCGCGCGGCGACGCAATCCGCGTTGAAGAACAGAGCGATGGCGGCGCTCTCGGAGTTTGCGTGTTACGGAACGACGACGGTGGAGGCGAAGAGCGGGTACGGGCTGGATGTGGCGAGCGAGCTGAAGATTTTGCGATTGCATCGGGAATTGGGCCAGGAGCAGCCGCTGGAAATTGTTTCGACGTTTCTGGGCGCTCATGTGGTGCCCGCTGAATTTCGGGCGAAGCAGGGTGGAGCAGAGAAGTATCTTGCGGTGCTGATGGATCGATTGTTGCCGGAAGTGGTGGTGGGGGACCTAGCGGAATATTGCGACGCGTTTTGCGACCGCGGGGCGTTTACGGTGGGGCAATCGAAGAAATTGTTAACCAAGGCTAAGGAGCATGGGCTGCGGCCGCGTCTGCACGCGGAGCAGTTGTCGCGGAGCGGGGCTACGCAACTGGCGGTGGAGTTGGAGGCGGCGAGCTGCGATCACCTGGAGCAAGTGAATGACGCGGATATCCGGGCGCTGGGAAGATCGGATACGGTGGCAACGCTTTTGCCGGGTTGCGATTTTCATTTGGGGTTGGAGAAATATGCGCCGGCGCGGAAGTTGATTGAGGCCGGGGCGATTGTAGGGCTGGCGACGGATTACAATCCGGGGACGAGTCCGACGATGAGCATGCCGATGATATTGTCGCTGGCTTGTTCGCAGTTGCGGATGACGCCGTCGGAGGCCATTGCGGCGGCGACGATCAATGGGGCTTATGCGCTGGGAAGAGAGAAGACGATCGGGTCGCTGGAAGAGGGGAAACGGGCGGATTTGGCGGTGTACGAAGTGGAGGATTACCGGGAAATTCCTTATTATTTTGGGATGAATGTTTGCTGGATGACGATGAAGGGTGGGGAGATTGTTTGGGCAAAAGATTGAAGACGGCAAGATTTAACACAGAGCGCACAGAGGTAGGAGCGCAGAGGACACAGAGGAGAGCGGAAACGAGAGATGAAGAGACTGATTGAGTGCGTGCCGAATTTTTCGGAGGGGCGGGATCCGGCAAAAGTTGAGGCGCTGGTCCAGGTGATGAGCGGGGTGCCGGGCGTGTACGTGCTGGACCGCGAGATGGACGCGGACCACAACCGCTGCGTGATTACGCTGGCGGGCGAACCGGAAGCGGTGGGCGAAGCGGCGATCCTGGGCGCGGGCAAGGCGCTGGAATTGATTGACATGAACACGCATAAGGGCGCGCACCCACGGGTGGGAGCAACGGACGTGGTGCCGTTTATTCCCGTGGAGGGAGTGACGCTGGAAGATTGCGTGGCGCTGGCGAAACGCGTGGGGCAAGAAATATGGAAGCGACACCGGATTCCGATTTTCTTTTATGAAGCTGCGGCGACCCGGCCGGACCGGGTGAATCTGGAGAATGTGCGGCGCGGACAGTATGAGGGGCTGCGCGAAGAGTTGAAGAAGAATCACGACCGGCAGCCGGATATCGGCGAGCCGAAGCTGCATCCGACGGCAGGCGTCACCGTGGTGGGCGCGCGGAAATTCCTGGTGGCGTACAACGTGAATTTGAACACTTCGGACATCGGGATTGCGAACAAGATTGCGAAGGCCATTCGGTTTTCCAATGGCGGCTTCCGCTACGTGAAATCCATGGGCGTGGAATTGAAGGCGCGCAACCTGGCGCAGGTGTCCATCAATTTGACGGATTACGAGCAGACGCCGATGCACCGGGTGTATGCAGCGGTGAAGCGGGAGGCGGAACGGTACGGCGTGATGCCGGTTGGAAGCGAAATTGTGGGGCTGGTGCCGAAAAAGGCGATTGAGATGGCCGCGGACTATTTTCTGCAACTGGAGAACTTCTCGCCTTCGCAGGTGTTTGAGAACAAGCTGGCGGATGCGCTGAGCGGCGTGCCGATGGAGTCGAAGGACGGCAAGCTGGCGCACCTGGCGCGGCCGTTTCTCGATGCGCTGGCAGAGGCGACGCCGACGCCTGGCGGCGGAAGCGCTTCGGCGTTTTCGGCGGCGATGGCGGCGGCGCTCGGGCAGATGGTCGCGGCGCTCTCGCGAAAGAAGAAGTTGCAGGCGCCGTTTGTGGACAAGCTTTCGGAGAACGTGGATGCGCTGCGAAAGATTGTGGATGAGTTGACGGCGGCGATTGACCGGGATGCGGATTCGTATGATGCGGTGATGGCGGCGTTCAAAATGCCACAGGGGAACGACGCCGAGAAAACCGCTCGCGATGCCGCGATTCAGGCAGCAACGAAGGGCGCGTCGGAAGTTCCGCTGGAAGTGGCAGAGAAGGCGGCTGCGCTTGTGGAGCGGTTGGTACAACTGGAAGCAATCTCGGCGGCATCCATGAAGTCAGACCTGTTGGTGGCGCGTCTAATGGCGGTAGCGGGAGCGAAAGGGGCGCTGGCCAACGTGGAGATCAACCTGGAAGGGTTGAAGGATGCGGCGTACGTGGCGCAGATGCGCGGGAAAGTTGACGAACTGCGCAAGCGGTTGGGCTAGTTACAAGCGGATAGCGTAAAATAAGGTTTCCTTCGTGGATCGGAGGGCCGGGCGAGCCCGGCCCCTACAAAACGATCCCCACATGACTTTTACCCCCTGCCCCCGAAAGGAGCATTACATGCGGACGTGGACTGAGGCGATGAAGAGACTTGCGGCGGCGTGCGCGTTGCTAGCGTTGGCGGCGGCGATGGGACGGCCCGTGAAGGCGAGCGGCTTGGGCGCGGACACGATTGGATTGTTCCCGAAACAGGTGGGCGAATTTGCGTACGCGGACCTGAAGAAGGCGCGGACGATGAAGTGGTATCCGGCGCTGGAGCAGCAGATGCTGCCGGAGCGATTCAAGCAGTTCGAGAAGTTCCTGGCTGCGGCGGGGATTGATACGAATTCACAGGTGGACGAGTTGGCGTGGGGATTGGTGCCGGAGTCGGCTTTGAGCAAGGATCCAGCGACGGGCGCAACGGCGACGGATGCGCCGCCGGACAGCGAAGAGATCGTGGGCATTGCCATGGGCGGCTACAACCCGGATTCGACGGAGGCGTATTTCAAAGCGCAAAAGCTGCCGACGGCGAAATCGCACGGGTATACGCTGTTTGCGTTCGGGTCCGGCGTGGGACCGAACGACCTGTTTTTCTTTTTTGTGGACTCGAACAAGGCGGCGTTCGGGCACCGGCAACTGCTGGAGAAGCTGATTGCGGTGCGCTATGGCGAAGAGGACAGCTTGCTGCGCAACGACAAGCTATACAACATGATTAATGAAGTGAACGGCAGCGGCGTTGTGTGGGCCGTGCTGGATCCGGCGTACACGAAGCTGGCGATGGGCCAACTGGCGCCGGAAGTGCAGCAGTTCCCGGAAGCGGCGAAGCTGGTGGCGCGGATGCAGGCGATGATCATCAGCGCGACGGCCAGCAGCGGGGTGGACGCGAAGTTCCAGGCGGTTTGCGGATCGACGGAGGACGCGAACACATTGAGCCAGTTGATGGCGGCGGGACTGCTTTACAAGAAATATCAGACGGCGAAGGATAATCCGGAGCTGGGTACGTTGCTGGACCAGACGAATGTGGTGCCGTCGGGGGATCGCGTGGTGATCCGGCTGTCGGTGAGCGATGATCAGATGACGACGTTGATTCGGAAGAATACGTTTGCGTTTAAGATGTAGTGGTTCTTAGAGAGAACCCTGGGTGCGATGGCGCGCCCGGGGTGGCCTGCCTGAAAGACTCCTGATCCATATTTCGTGTGAATGCCGCAGTTGAGGTTCTTCGGGCATCCTTGTCGGATGCCCTCAGAATGACACCCTGCGAGTGTGTGTGATTTAGGCGTCGGGGTAGCGTGCGTAAAAGCGGTAGCAGGGCTACCGCACTCCAAGGCAGAGGCGCCCGCCTCAGAAGGCGGCCGCTACAAAGGCAGGAGGACAGGCTGAAGCCTACGCTACCTAGGAGGCGGCTTGGAGGAATTTGGTTAGGCGGAGGACGCCGGAGTTGTTGCGGTTTTCGCATTGGATGTCGTCTACGCCGGCCCAGTGGGGGTGGGGTTTTTCGGCGGGCGGAGGGACGCCGGGGACGGTGACTTCGACTTCGATGCGGTCGTCGAGGCGGCGGAAGCTGACCTGGCAGGGCGTTTCGCAATTGTCGTGAAAGTCGAAGCAGAGTTTGCAGGCGGAGACTACGGCGGTTTTGAGTTGTTCGATGTTGTCGTTGGGGAGGCCGGCGGCGTCGGCGAAGACGCGCATGGCGCCACCCGCGGCGGCGGCGAGGCGTTCGTCGTGGTCGAGGGAAAGGCGGAGGTTGAGCGGATTTTTCGGCACGGCTATTGGCTGCTGGCCCAGGCGACGTCGCAGGCTTCGCGGCAGTCGGGGCAATAATACAGCCCGTCGATGGCGAGGCGCACGCTTTCGAGGCTTTTGCAGATGGTGCAGTATTTTTCGCAGGTGCAGGAATCCTCGGGCTTGTCACACTGGGCGCAGAGAACTTGTTGGCGGGCGGCCATCGGTGCCTCCGGAAAAAACTGTACCTGAGGGAGAGGCGGTCAGCAAGGGCCGGGTGGGGTTGGGGAGGCATAAGAACAAAGAGCCGTCTACATGAATCGCGTGACTTGCATATTTCGGATTAAGAAATCTACCTTTAACGGGGTCTCTATCCGTATGTAGTGGAAGCTATGAGTGCATGCAGAAGTAGTGCGGCTGAGAAAACCTGGACTCTAGGGATGCCCTTTAATGCAAGGGCGAGTAGCGGAGCAACCGGAAGAAGATAAAGCTGGATGTGAAACCAATACCAGCCGACGTTTTGAAACATCGGCGAATTCAGCTTAGTCAGAGTTACAATTAGGGCAATAAATTGGAACAGCCATCCAGCGGATATCAACGTAATCGCTGTTAGCCCCAATCCGTTACGCCAATGCGGAAGTTCTCGGCGTGGTCCTCTCGACCACAGAGAGTAAGCCCAGATGAGAAGTGTAGGGACAGCGAAAATGCAAAACGCCCAGATGGAGAGTCGGAGCATTGTCGAGCAGAAGTATACGCCCGAATCGCGTGAACATTCGCCGAAGTTGTCGGAGGTCACCAGGCGTTGCAGTGTGCGCGTCGGGCTGCCGGCCTTGCGATCACCAAGTGCCGCGTTTTGACGGGGTGTGGGGTGCGTGGTAGCATCGGTTTTTGTCTGAGCAAACGGAATGGACTCCGGAAACTCTCCTGCCAATTCAAGTCTTCGCAAAACGGCACTGAACGCGCTGCATAAGCGCCTGGGCGCCAAAATGGTCAATTTTGGCGGCTGGGACATGCC
>DASSGJ010000107.1:0-3169 GCA_035693545.1 Candidatus Acidiferrum sp. | reverse complement strand
GCGTTGCGGGTTTCCGTCGGACGCACGATGGAGACCGGTCCAAACTTCGGGTTCAGGAAAAAGGTCGGCTCCGGCATGATCAGGTTGGTCTGCAACGCATCCGCCTGCGCCGCGGTGTGCGTTGGATCGTTGAGGTTCGGGAAGGACAAAGTGGCGCCGGTTACGGGGTCGGTAGCACTGAACGGCGCCACCGGCGGCTGTACCCCATTGCCCGCTTTATCGTGCCAGGTCTGGAAGTGCATCGCCTCTGAAGGGCCAATGCTCAGCAGGATCCGCAGTGCTTCCGGATGGGTCACGCGCTGCGCAAGTTGCGGATAAAGACTTGTTCCGCCCTGCTCAACAAAACCAAAGTGGAAGCCCGCCACGTTGGCTACAGCCTGCACGAAATTCGGATCTCCGCTGACGTCGCTGTTGGTCCGTGGTATGGCCGGGAAGGGAGTGGTGAAAAGACCAGGAACGGCTTGCGGGAAGCTGTCGCCAAGGTCCTGGTTCTTGTTATCGCTGCGATATCTTGTCCACCAGGTTGTGTCCACCGTGAGCTGCGTGAGATTCGTCAACCTGCCGTCGCCCGGTACACCGGAAACCTGGCTCGGCGTGATGTTCTTGAACGGCGTCAGGTCCGCGCTTTCAATACCCTTAGCCTCCAAATATTTGCTCAGAAAAGCCGCGTGGCTCAGCTCGTCGTCCGTGTTGTCCGCGATGTATTGCGGCATGTCTCCGTCCAGATTTTGAAGTGCACTGATGTACGTCCCAGCCAATCCAGTCGGAAATGGAAGGTCGATCGGCGACGCTCCGGGAGCATTGACCGCTCCGGCAAGTTCCGCGTACTGACGCCACAGGTCGGCCTCGATCGTTTCCAACGCTTGAAGGAAACGCAGGATCGCCACGTCTCCCCGGTTGAGTTGCGTACTGTTGCCTTCACCCCCAGCCGCGAAAGCGCGCGCCGGAGAGCTCAACAGTCCCGCTCCCATCGTCGCCGCGCCTGCCGCCGCCACGCCCTTCTTCAAAAAAGACCGCCGGTTGGAAGACAATCCGGCGGAAATCTGCGGATCCTTTTTCTTCATCTCTTTCTCCTTTGTGAACACGAAATCACGGTCCCCGTGACAAGCCGCGGCACTTGGTGGAGGTCGCTCGATGGCAAGACTAATTGGAGAGAGGTAATGAGTTGTCAGATTGTCTTCAATCGAAGGTCATAAGTTTCTCGAAATTCGCGGGAAACAGTAGACAGGAAAGTGACGAAAGCGGCCCGGTTTGGGTGTAACCGGCGCGAAGCGCCAAGCATCAGCCGTGTTCCGAAGCGAAAACTCCGGCTGGGCTGTCCTAAATATCCCGTGGGAATAGCGAAGCGTTTTCAGAGAGACGCCGTCTAAGTGCTCATTCCGCCCGGGTGTGAGCGCAGGCACAAACTCCAGGAACCCGCGGCCTCTTTTTCCGCGCTCCGCCGGTGTCACACGCAAAGGAGACTCTTCGTGAAAAAATCACTTCTGCTTTCAGCTGCTTTTGTATTGTTTCTGACGTCGCAAGGAAACGCCGGCCCGCGGAACCCGGTTTCGCAATCCGGCTCCACTACCGCGGCTGAGGACAAAACCGCGCCCAGCTACGATATGAAACCCCAGGCCCTTCTTGATCTTCAGGACATGCACAAGAAAATGGTCCAGCTGGCCACAGCTATCCCGGCCGATAAATATGGGTGGAGGCCGGAGGCCGGAACGCGCTCCGTCAGCGAAGTTCTTCTACACGTCACCGCAGCCAACCACAACATTCCGTCGCAGATGACCGGCATGACGCCCGATCCGGCTTTCCGTGTGGACGGCTTCGAGACTTCGACGACAGACAAGGCCAAAATCATCGAACAACTGGATAAGTCGTTCGTCTTTGCCGAGGGAGCGATCCAGGGCATGAGCAACGCGGATTTTGCCCGGCCTGAAAAGAAGCTGGGACCCGACGCCAACTCCGGCGACGTCGTCTACCTCCTGGTGATGCACAACCACGAGCACTTTGGGCAAACCATCGCCTATGCGCGCATGAATGGCATCACGCCTCCTTGGACCGAAGAAGCCCAGAGAAAGGCCAAAGCTGCCAAGGGCGGAGCCGCGCCAAAGTAGGAATTGCGGCCACGAAGCGCTTAGGCCGGAGCGGTTAGAACGCTATAATCCTCAATGAAAATGGGGCTTTGGGGGCTTTTCCCACAGCTTCCACAGGGGTGTGGAAAGCTGCGAAAAAACTTTTGTGAAGCGCTTGACATATTCCAGTCTTGTTGTAAGATTACAAATGGTTCGGCACTTCCTCAAAGTGCTGGGCCGTGCAGGGGATTCACAGTCGGGTCTCAAGTTCTCCTAGAACAGATCCTATAGTGAGGCGCCTTACGAGCACAGGGTAAAATTTTGTCGAGCTTCGCGTGGAGCCGCTAACATCAGGCGGCTGTGCCCGGCGCTCGACGCCGGGTTTTGTATTTTATGGGCAGTTTTTAGCGGCAACAGATGCTAGAAGCTCCCAGGTCCGCCGCAAGGCGGAAGCCTCGATGAAAATTGGGGCCCCTGATGGGATCAGGGCAAACGCTCTTTGACAACAGTAAGGCTGGCAAATTCACGCCGATAACCTGGAAGCGATTACGGTCGCCCTGGGGATTGAGGGTGTGGATTACATACAAGTTCTGCTCGAGTATGTTGAGCAGTGCTGTGGATTACAAGGCGAGCTCAGTCAAGCACCTGCGGATAGTAGGGTCGATAGCCTAGGTACCGGAGCAATCTGGGAACGGGAAAAATGGAACTGCTGAAACAGGGCGAACGAGCTGAGGAAAGCCGGAGTTTAGCCACTCCGGTGAGTTTTCGATCGCGAGATTGAAGACACCTTAGAAAACGACGTATTGAGTGAGTTTTATGATTAAGCTACTAAGGGCGTACAGTGGATGCCTTGGCGCTAGAAGGCGATGAAGGACGTGGCAAGCTGCGAAAAGCCTCGGGGAGCCGCAAGCAGGCTTTGATCCGGGGATGTCCGAATGGGGAAACCCGACGAGATGAACTCTCGTTACAGCCGGCTGAATACATAGGCCGGTATGAGCTAACGCAGGGAAGTGAACCATCTCAGTACCTGCAGGAAAATAAATCACAGAGATTCCGAAAGTAGCGGCGAGCGAAATCGGAAAAGCCCAAACCCATGTGTTTACACA
>DASSGJ010000106.1:0-11956 GCA_035693545.1 Candidatus Acidiferrum sp. | reverse complement strand
CGTTGGGCCCCGCCGAAGGCCCAGCAAGTGCCTGCAACTCCGACGACAATTCGTCCGGATCGTCGGAAAGCGCCTCCAGATCCTTCCCCTGCAGCACGATGCTGTTGGCGTTGTTTTGCGGGCTGACGTCCACCTGAGTAGGCGAGTCGTTTACTTCAACTTTTTCCTTCTCGATTTCGAGCGTGAGGGGAATATCGAAGCGCAGCGTCTGCCCGGCGGCGAGCGCAACGCCGCTTTTGTCGAACATCGCAAAACCGGCGGCGACGGCCTTTATCTCGTAGGTTCCCGGCGCCAGATTCTTGAACTCGTAAACGCCCTCTTTGTTGGTGGCCGTGTCCATCGAAGCGCCGGAAGGCGTCGTCAACAACACTGTCGCACCAATGAGGGTCGCGCCAGAGGGATCCGTCACCTGGCCCCGAATGGAGCCGGCTTGGTTTTGCGCATGGCACGGCAGGATCAGAAGCGACAAGAAAAGGAACAGCAAAATACGACTGAGCTTAGAACTCTGCGCTGGCTTCATTCGGATCAATCGAAAGTTCCGCCCCTCTGCTGTTTTCGCGGCGCGTTATTGCGCTCCCGCGTCGCCTCCGCCATTGCTCAAACTCCATGGCGTCAAAATACTCGATGCTTGCTCCTGCGTCGTCGCCTGCAGCAAAGGCTCCACGCCGCCCAGGACGGTGATGGCGGTTGCTTGCGCGTCTTTCGCTGCGCTCGCGGCGACAATCATCACCACGTCGCCTTTTTGAAAATCACTAAGAGGCGCTGCTGGCAATCTTCCCAACAATTGCTGCAAGTCGCCCCCTCCACCGCGGCCCTGTCCGCCCGATGCCCCGCCCTGGCCCGTCGCGGGCGTGGGATTCGCTGCCCCCGCAGTTGTCGGAGCACCCGCTGGTGGGGAACCCTTCAAGCGCGTAGCAATGATTTGCGCCATCTGCGGCGGCAGTTTCCGCAACTGCGAATCCGAACTCACCTTCACCAACTCGGGCTTTTTTGTCGCAAGGTCGGAAACCGTAATCGTGCCCGCGCCCGCATCCACGGCGGAAATGGTACCCGCAATATTTCGAAAAGCTCCGGTCACGATTTCATCGGCCGTGAAGGTGCTACCGTCGGCCCCGCGCACACCTCTCGCGCGAAGCTGGTCGCCCGGACTAACTTCAGCGATGGTGCTGAGTTTGGCGTCGTCGAATTTCACTGAGCCTGGGGCGTAACGCCGAACAACGGTGCCTTTGCTAATCGCGACCGCGACATCTTTCTTTCCCGCAGCGGTCATCGTGCCGATGGTGATCGTCCCCTGTGCTGTGTCCACGGTCTTCACCAGCCCGCCGATTCCGTGCTTCTGCCACTCTTCCCGCTCGTGCGCCTGCTTCTCTGCGATGTCGCTCTTTTTCATGGCGATCACAGAGACAGTTTCGCAAACCGGTGGATCGCCCGTACAACGCAGCTTCACCAGGATTCGATCCCCCGGTTGAAATTCAGAAAAGGAAATAGCTTCGGCCTGAGACAAATCCTTTGAGCCAGGGGGAACGCGCAATAGCTTTGTCGCGGAAGTAACGGTCACCTTGCTTTCAGCCCCGGCATCGGTCGCAACGGTCAACGTTTCGCCGGCAATGGCTTTGATTGTTCCCAGGATCGGCGGAGTTTTTGCCGGCGCAGCGGGCGAACCAGTCTGCCCAACCGCGCAGGTCGCGCAGAGAATTACCAAGAATAGCCCGGCTGCCACACGGCATTCCCTTCCCGCGAAAACACCACGTGCTCCAAATCCCAGCGTTAGCATTCAACTCTCCTCGATTTCCCTCTCGTGGGTGGGAAGGCGAGACGGCCTGGACACACCCCGCTGCCGCGCGGGTGAGACCTACCGTTTAGACGCCTCGAAAGGGCCTTCGCGTTTCATCGCTCCTGCTCAAATCCCAACAATTTCTCCCGCCGCATCCACGTCCACCTCCACCGCGCGAGAAACCTTCGGCAGGCCCGGCATGAGCATCATGTTGCCGGAAATCACCACCACAAATCCGGCTCCGGCGGAAAGCGTCGCGTCCGTAACATTCAATTGCCAGCCCTTCGGCGCGCCCATCAGTTTCGGATTATCCGAGAACGAGTACTGGGTTTTGGCGATACACACGGGCAATTTGCCAAAACCCCAGTTGGCAAAATCCTGCAGCCGGGCCTTTGCTTTCTCGCTGAGCGTCACGCCGTCCGCGCCGTATACTTCCCGCGCGACTTTCTGAATTTTTGATTCGAAGCTCTCGTCCGCCTCATAAATGTGTTTCGCGCGAACACCCGGATTTCTCTCGATGATTTCCGCCACCCGTCGCGCCAGTTCCTCCGCCCCCGCACCGCCATCTGCAAACGCGGTGTGCCGCGCGCTGAGCGCCCCATTTTCCCGGCAGGCGCGTTCCAGCAGCTCCAAGTCGGCATCGGTGTCTTTCGGGAACCGATTGATCGCCACCACCGTCGGCAATCCGAATTTCCGCAAAATCTGTATGTGCTGCACCAGGTTCGGAATTCCCTTTGCCAAGTCGCCCTCGCCCTGGTTGCGCATGCTCTGCACCGTCGTCACCAGCACCGCCGCCGAAGGACTCACTCCTGTCGAGCGATACACAATGTCAATGTACTTCTCCGCCCCCAGGTCCGCCGCGAACCCGCATTCGTTCACCACGTAATCCGCCAGACGAAGGCCCATCTCCTGCGAAATCACGCTGCTGGTTCCGTGCGCGATATTTCCAAACGGCCCGGCGTGAACGAAAGCCGGCACTCCTTCGACGGTCTGCACCAGATTTGGCTGCAGCGCTTCGGTCAGCAGAGCCATCATTGCACCGGTGGCCTGCAAATCCTTCGCAAACACAGGCTTCCCCGTTTTAGTCACTCCCACAACAATATTTTCCAGCCGCCGCCGCAGATCGCCGCGATCCTTGGCCAACGCGATGATGGCCATGATTTCCGAAGCGGCCGTAATCACAAATCCCGTTCGCCGGCCGGCGCCATCTTTCTTGCTGCCGGCGCTGACGATGATGTCGCGCAATGCGCGGTCGTTCATGTCCATCGTGCGTGGCCAGGTGATGCGTTCCGGGTCAAGCCCCAAATCGTTCCCGTGAAACAGATGCGCGTCCACCAGGGCCGCAAGCAGATTGTGCGCCGCCGCAATGGCGTGAAAATCGCCGTGAAAGTGAAGGTTGATCTTCGCCGCCGGCTCGATCGTGGAAGAGCCACCGCCTGCCGCGCCGCCCTTCATCCCGAAGACCGGCCCAAGCGACGGCTCGCGCGACGTGATAATCACTTTCTTCCCGATGCGCGCCAGCCCCTGCGTCAAGCCGATGGAGGTGACGGTTTTGCCCTCGCCGCTCGCCGTTGGCGTTGTCGCGGTCACCAGAATCAGTTTGCCTCGGCGCGGAAACGC
The DNA here is from genome assembly GCA_035693545.1 of Candidatus Acidiferrum sp. Classification (GTDB taxonomy): domain Bacteria; phylum Acidobacteriota; class Terriglobia; order Acidiferrales; family UBA7541; genus Acidiferrum. The sequence goes on along the minus strand of DASSGJ010000106.1, from coordinate 8,562 downwards.
CCCGTCGTTCAGCAGATCCAGGCGCACCTTTCCACCGTAAGGGCCAATCTGTTCGAAATATTTTTCCGGGAGTTCCAGCTTTTTGACGATTTCCAGAATCGGGCGCAGGGATTTAGCCATGTTCCTTTTCACGAGCCATTCGCCTCGGCTCGCTCCTCAATCAATAATCCGTGGGATGCCCAAAACCGCAGGAGGGGCAGTCGCTCTCCAAACAGCGCGGCTTAGGATACTCGTAGTACTCCCCCAGAATACCACCCTGTCACGCTCCACTCGTAAGCGAACTTGCCCAGTCCTCGCGGGCAAAAAATCCGCCGGACCGCTCTAGGGCAGAGTCTCGAGTTTCAATCCGGGCGCGGAAGAGTATAATGGCCATCGTGAGGCCGGGAGGCTCGGCTTCGCACCCTCCCCAGGCCCACGAATTCGGCAACCTTCGCATCCCCCGCTGAAGGGCGTTCCGAAAAATCCAAAAAGCCTCCGATGAGATATGACCCTGAGAAACATCATTCTGGAACGACGCGAAAAAACGAGAAAGGTGCCGGAGCAGTTCGCCTTCCTGCAACTGGAGCAGGACGACGGCGGGACGGTTTTGGACATCTCCGAAGGAGGCCTGCGCTTTGAGACGTTTGACCAGGTCAAGGAACACGGCCCGATACACTTCTGGTTTTCGCTGAACCTGCGGGAACGTATCGAAGCGTGGGGCGAATTGGCCTGGGTGGATGCGGCGCGAAAGACCGGCGGGCTGAAATTCCTCAGCCTTTCCGAAGGCGGGCGCGAACAGATTCACGAGTATCTCGGCTACTCTTCTCCGCAGAAATTTGGCCCAAAACCCGCCGCACACGAAGGCGACGCGGTAGCTACTTTTGTATCGAGGGCACGGCCACGGGAATCCACGCTTTTCCCCAACAGAAAAGAAAAAGCAGATCCTGCGGTTGCCTTCCCTCGGCCAAATCTGGAAGCAGCCTCCAGCGGTGTCCTGGTGCCCATGCAAAGGCACCTTGCGGCGATGCGGCGGCAGTTGATGATAGGACTGGCGATTGGCGCGTGCGCTGCGGCCATCATCGTATTTATCGCGATCAAGTTTTCTCAATTCCTGCACGATAATCGAGCAACGGCAAAGCCCACCGTAGAGGCACCTGCGCAAACGGCGCCCGCGCTGGGGCCAACGTCGAACGCGCCACAAGCAACGGGCCAAACTGGCACCGATGTCTTTGCTATAGGCAATCAGAGAAAAGCCGGCGGGACGACACGAACTCAAGCGGCGCCACCGTCTCTGCCGATTGATCCTGTAGCTCGCACGAGCCGGCAAAAAACTCCCCTGACGCCGGACCAGCTGTGGACTATGGTTCAGGCGGGAAACAGCACCGCAGCGGCAGCATTGGCCGAGCTCTATATAAAGGGCGACGGGGTCCCGCAAAGTTGCGCCCAGGCAAGGGTCCTTCTGCTGGTGGCTTCCGAAAAACGCAATGCCGGGGCCATCAAGCGGTTGGCCGACCTGGATAAAGAGGGCTGCCCGGCCAACTGACAATTGCACATCGCGAAGGCCGCCGCGAACTGTGCGTAAACCTTTGAGTAAGTCATGGTGCAAGCAAGGAAAAATTTCCAGGACTAGTACTGCCGCCATTTCCTTCACTCGCTTGCTTGGGCTCTTCCTGATTGATTGTCCATGCCTTAGAGACACTGCAGGAAAATCAAACCCGGCACCAGGCTTGCTAGGAAAGTGCTGAGCGCAGAGCCTTTGTGTGGGCTGAGGATGACTGAGAGTTGTTCGTGGCGCCGAGAATTCCCGGAGCCACCCAACCGGTCGCCCGCGAAACAGAAAAACGTTTGAGGAGGCAGGAAATGCGAGAGCACGAAGAGTTGAACGAACACGAAAGTCCTTATGGCTCCAATTCGTCCGGCCCAAACCGTTGGCTGGTCATTGCCGTTGTGGTGATGCTCGGCGTTGCGGGTGTCGCCCTCGGCTACGGCTACCGGCAACAGATGCTGGTTGGCCACTTAACAGCGCAACAGACGGTGGCAGACTCCACCATCAGCCAGATGCAGGGGCAATTGAGTGCTGTGACTTCCAAGCTGAACGACATGACCGCCGCGCAGCAGGCACAGGCACAAGCTCAAGCGCAGGCAGAAGCCGCGAAGCAGGCGGACAAGAAGACGGCGGCAGGCGTGGCGCATACCGGCGCGAAGCGGTCGGGCGTGACCGACAAGCGCTACAAGCAGCTGCAGTCGCAGCTCGCCGAGCAACAGAAACAGTTAAAGGACACACAGGACCTGGTCGCAAAGAATCGCACCGACCTCGAGGGGAATATCAGTTCGACGCGCGACGAGCTGAATGGCTCGATTGCCAAGACCCACGAGGAACTGGTGGTGCTGCAGAAGCGCGGAGAGCGGAATTACACCGAGTTTGACTTGATGAAGGCCAAGCAGTTTCAGCGCATCGGGCCGATCACTCTTTCGCTGCGGAAGGCCGATACCAAGCACAAAAACTACGACGTCGAAATGATCGTGGATGATAACCAGATGAGCAAAAAGAGGGTGAACCTTTACGAGCCAATCTGGATTCACACCGAAAACGAGTCGCAGCCGGTGCAGATCGTCGTGAATCGCATCGAAAAGAACCTGATTCACGGCTACGTGAGTGCGCCGAAGTACAGGCCATCGGAGCTAGCGACCTCCGGGACGGCGGGCACGCTTACGCCAGTAGCCGCGCACGTCCAGGGCAACAACGACAGCCAGACACAGCCGAACACGACGCCACCGCCTCAGCAGTAGCGGCATTTCAAATCTAGAGTTCCGTGGCCCACCCTTGGCAGTGGTTTTGCAGAGGGTGGGCCCGCTTTTTTGATTGGTCCCCTGATTTGGTAGAGACGCGTGGAGGTCGAGTATTCCTCGCCACCGACTCAGAATCACTACACGTATCCACGTATGGCGCTATAAGGAGTTAGGTTGTATACATAGAGATATGAACTTCCTGCGCCGCGTCGTAATGCTCACTCACAGCTACAAGTTTGGCCGGACTCCTGAGGTCAGATGGGCGAGTTTCGCCTTTGTTACGATCCAAGTGTCCATCGCTTTGCTGCTGCTTTTGTTGCAGACGCATCCAGCGCTGGCCATGCCCGCGAGCCCTGACCAGGACCCCGCGGCGACTGGTTCGCGCCAGCGTATTGAGAAAATGGACTATCGCATGAGCGGGCGCCTTATACGCGTGGACGGCAACGGCAAGCGCATAAACTACAAGTTTGTCGCCAAGGGTCACTGGTTTCCCGATGGTCTGCGTCTGCTTTGCGAGATTTCGGGGCCCGGCTCAGAAAAAACGAGCCTGCTCTTATCTATGAACGCGAGCGGACAAGTGACCATCAAGGCCGTACTTCCCGGCGAGAAGACCGCCAGCACTTTGCCGTTCGAGCGTTGGAACGACGCACTCGTGGGAAGTGACTTTTCCTATGAAGACATGGTAGAGAATCAGTTCTTCTGGAAAAATCAGGAGGCCCTGCCGCCGGAAAAATATGGCGCCCGGGATTGCTTTGTCCTGAAGAGCAAGCCCGGCTCGCAAGACCGGACTCATTATGATTCGGCAACCTCGTGGATTGACCGCAGCATTTTCTTTCCCGTGCATGTGGTGAAGACGGTTCGCGGAACGGGACAACAGAAGGAATTCATTAACTATGGGCTTCGGCAGAACGGCGGCGCTTGGGGGGCCTCGAAAGTCGAGGCAAAGCTGCAAGGCAAGCCCGGCTACTCGATTCTTGAAGTCGAAGGGGGATCGGGAAAGGCAAATCTTGGAACCAAGGATTTTGATCTGAGCCAGTTCAGCGCTCAAGACGAGAAAGTAAAATAAATCGAAGCGCTTACTTAGGTTCTGGCAAAGCCCTTGCGGTCACCGGTATGTCCACGATGTTCGCTGTCATGGCGTATCCTTCTTTTCAGACATTAATGGAGCCCCGGACAAACCAAAGGGCCACCAGTTCCAGTCGCCGGCAAGCCTCAATAGCGCCGGTCCAACAATCATCCTCACCACAGTCGCATCAATGAACACCGCCACAGCGAGCGTAAACCCAAGCATTTGAACGACGAGAAAGCCTCCCAATGTAAATGCGGTGAACACGGCAATCATAATTGCCGCGGCGCTGGTGATGAGCCCGGCTGTGCGGGCAAGGCCCTCGATCACCGCTGTCTGTTCGCATAGGCCGCGCCGCCGTTCTTCCAACACGCGAGCCACCAGGAAGACTTCGTAGTCCATGCTCAATCCGAAGACGATGGCAAACGAGAGAATCGGCACGATCGGGTATACGCTGCCGGTCGGGCCGTCCAGCCCAAAGAGTTTGCCACCGTGGCCTTCTTGAAAAACGAGAACCAACGCGCCGAATGACGCGCCAACGGACAGCAGATTCAGCAGAATCGCTTTGACCGCCGCAAACACGGAGCGCAACCCGATCAGGAGCGCCAGCAAGCTCCCTAATACCACGCAAAGGACCACACTCGGCAGCCACGCTCTTACAACCGAGTCGTAATCCGTGTCGAGCGCGGCAATCCCGCCGACGCGGATGACCGCGCCGGGCACGCCGGTTATTGCCGCGACATCGCTGGAACGCAGCTCTCGCACCCATCGGATCTGTTCGTTGGGTGGAACAGTGGCGGTGGGCAGCAACTCAATCAACGTGGCGTGGCCATCGGTGCGAAGAAAACTTTTGCGGATTGGCTCGGGTACCTCGTCAACAGCATCCGCAGTGTCAGACATTCCGGTGAGCGTTGGAAGAGATAGGACCTCTTCCGCTCTAGGATCGCTCTGGAAGCGTTTCGTCAAGCGGCTGACGGCCATCCAGCCAGATGGTGAGAGTGGCGGAGACTGGGGCGGCAGCTCCAGGACCACCCGGAGCGACTGCACAATCCCCGACCGCCCCATGCCTTGCAGCGTGTGCAGCGCTCGCACCGACTCGGCGGCGCCCGGTAGCGAATTGTGGTCAGGAATCCCGGGAGAGATTCTCGTTGCCTGGAACGCAAGGAGCAATAGCGGAACGCCCGCGACGAACAGAGCTATCCAGGGCCTGCTCGTTACGATACAGCCCCACCGTACCCACCGCTCATTCGCGGCGCAAGGGTTCTCGTTCGTTTTGAGTTGTCGGTCTGGAAGTCGCACTTTCGCGGCATCAATGCGATGCCCGAGCAGACCAAGCACCCAGGGCAGAATGAATGTACACAGCATGACGCTCAAAATGGTTACCAGCAGGCCGGCTATCCCAATGGAGCGCAATTCGCTGATGGGCACAATCAGCAGCGCGGAAAATCCGATCGCCACTGTCGTGGCCGAAATGAGCAGCGTCTTCCCCGCTTGCACGGCGGCAATATCGGCAGCCTGCCCGGGATCATATCCCTCGGCCAATCCTTCGCGAAATCTGCTCACGATCAGCAAGGCATAGTCGATGCCCAGGCCAAGACCGAGCATCGTCGCCAGATTCTGCACCAGAATCGAAAGGTGCAGATAATGCGCGAGCAGTGCCGCCGCGCCCAGCGCCATCGAGATGGAGAGCATCCCGATTCCCAGCGGCAATACAGCGGCCACAAAACTTCCGAAAGCCAGCAACAACAACACGAGCGTTACCGGCATGGCTCTTTCTTCCGCATGTCTGACGTCATCCGCGCTGACCTTGCGAAGGTCGTACGTCAGCGGTATCTCACCCGTAATTTCCAGATTGATTTTCGGGTATTGCGACCTCAGCTGATCTTCCATCCAGTCGGCTTTTGCCCTCAGGATCGGGACCAATGCCTCGACGGCTTTATCCTTCGGGTCCAACCCGACGATGATCAGGGCCCCGCCATTGTTCCCGGTGAACAAAGGATCCGGCCAATCCAGGCTCGAGACCGCACCCGAGACTCCAGGCACGCTTCGCAATGAGCTGGTTAAGAAGCTCATCGCATCCGCGCTTTCTGCAGAATCTGGATCCGGAATCCCGCTGATCACCACAACCAAGCGGTGGGCGTAGGGAGACTGGAAACGCTGGGCCAGTTCCCTGTCAACCTTTTCGGATTCTCCGCCCTTGATGTGAGCGGCTGTCTCCAGGCGGCGTTCGACTTTGTAGGAAAAAGGCATGAGCGCGAGCGCCATGACCAATCCCGACATTGCCAACAAGAATCGGCGGCGACTTGCGCCGCTTCCAGACTTCGAGCCAGGCGTTACCATCGAAGATTCGCGTCGTCTCCTGATCCGCCCGAGAGCACTCAGCGTATTGGGTAACCGGGCACATCCATAATATAGGATTAAGCCGGATATGCACTGGGCTTCGGTCTGAGTTAGTTAATGCTGGATGCGGATTCTGCCATGCCTCATGAAGCAATTCCACAATCAGGAGTCGCAACACGGCAAACGTCAGATATCCGGCCTGGGGCCACCTGACTGTTAGTGAACACCGCTCGAATCGCCCGCCGCCAGCACGCTAGCCCCTTGTTAATATTCCCGAAACTCCGGTCAGAGGAGCTTCTGATGAAACATCTCATCTTCCTGGGGATCGTCCTTCTTCTCTCCTCGCCTTCGCCGTTCGCACAAGAGAAACCCACAGGCTCCGATGAAATCCAAATCCGGCAGCTCGAACGCGCATGGAATCAAGCCGAGGCCAAACAAGAAGTAAAAGAAGTCGCCAATCTCGTAGACGACACGCTTGTCTACACCGACTACGACGGTTCGATCATGAACAAAGCGGAATATCTGAAGTGGGTCGTTGCGCCCGAACAAAAAGCCGACCACCTTTACGATGAAGGCCTCACCGTTCACGTCTATGGCAACGCCGCCGTAGTCACAGGCATTTATCGCGAGTCAGGCATCAACAAAGGCAAACACTACGTAATTCGTTCGCGTTACACCGATACATGGATCAAACGCGACGGCGTCTGGCGATGCGTCGCCAGCCACAGCACATTAATCCCCGCGAAATAGGGTTTATCGAAGCCCTAAGGCGCCCCTGCCTGACAGGTTATGGCGTGTGGATCTTAGCCTATGGCTTACGGCTGAATTGGCGGGGGCGTGTGGAAGTCGAATCCACCATTCGGCCCGCGAAGGGTCGAATCGCCGGCTTTGAAGGCCGGGAAGGTCACCGGACCCCTTTCGCCCCCAACGCTAGAATAGCATCACAGCAAAGAACTTATTGGGCTTCGAAAACTGGCAACGTTTCCCGGATTTGTCCGGTGTCAGTAGAGCTTCGTCGGCGGCGTGCCTCTTGCGTGGTGCTAATGAAAATCATGAGACTCCGTCTCCGCGCCCGTGATTGACAGCGGCAGGACTCGGGAAGCCTTGATGGAAATCGTGTGGTCCTGATTCTGAAGGACCCCCTCGACGCGCAGGAATTTCTCGCTATTGATCACTTTGCGGAACTTTTCGTAAAGGTCGGGATTCACGATCACATTCGAAACTCCCGTTTCATCTTCCAGGCTCAAGAAGACGAAACCTTTCGCTGTGCCCGGCCGTTGCCGCGCGATCACGCAACCCGCTACGCGGGTGTATTCGCCGTCGGGGAGGCGAGCCAAATCGCAGGCCCGCTTTACTTTCGCCCCGTTCAGACCCTCTCTGCAGTAGGTCATCGGATGAGGCCCAGTGGTCATCCCAGCCCCGTGAAAATCCGCGACGAGCCTTTCCTCGTCCGTCATCTGCCGCAGCGGCGACAATTCCAACTGCTCCGGAATCGCATCGAGCAGAGGCCCGGCTTGCCGCGCGGCGCGTTCAACCTGCCAGAGCGCCGTTCTGCGGTGCGCGCCTTTGTCCAGGGAATTGAGAGCGCCGATTTCGCTGAGCGTGACGAGTTCTGATTTCTGCAGTTCCGGCACACGGCGAATCAGATCCCCGATCCCTTCGAACGGACATTTCTGTCTCTCCGCAACAATCGTTTCCGCAGCCACCTGCCTCATTCCGCGCACATAGCGGAATCCGATGCGCAAGCACGGAACGTCCTTACTTTCCTTTATCGTGTGTTCGACCGTGCAGTTCCATTCGGAGTGCAGCGCGTTGATCGGTCTCACACGCAAGCCATGCAGCTGCGCGTCGTGCACCAGCACTGCCGGACTGTAAAAGCCCATCGGCTGATTATTGAGGAGTGCCGCAGTGAACGCCGCGAGGTAGTGAAACTTCAGGTACGCGCTGGCATAGGCGATCAGAGCGAAACTCGCTGCGTGCGACTCCGGGAATCCATAGCGGGCAAAAGAACTAATCTGAGTGATGATCTCGTCTTGCACTTCGTGGCTGAAGCCGTTTTGCGTCATGCCGCTCCGCAATCTTGCTTCAATTTTTTTCATGCGTTCTTCCGAGCGTTTGAACCCCATCGCTCGCCGCAACTCTTCCGCTTCGCCGCCCGTGAAGTTCGCTGCGATCATCGCCATGCGCAGCAGTTGTTCCTGGAAAAGCGGCACACCCAGGGTCCGCTTTAGCACCTGTTCGAGGGAGGGATGCGCGTACGTGACGGATTCCTTTCCCTGCCTCCTGCGCATGTAGGGATGCATCATCTTTCCGACGATCGGGCCGGGCCGGATGATGGCCACCTGCACAACAAGATCGTAGAACTTGACGGGAGCATTGCGCGGCAG
>DASSGJ010000105.1:0-5965 GCA_035693545.1 Candidatus Acidiferrum sp. | reverse complement strand
TTCATGGTGATCAGGTAGAAGCCGGGATGAGCGGGGCCCTCGTCGTCTTTGACGCACACCGTCAGGTCCAGAGCGCTTTCGAAGTAGTGGCTTGCGTACAGTTGTTTCACGGCTACGGCATACGCAGGCCGCTCCGGCGATTTGCCTTGATAGACGATCGCTTGCACCATGCGCAGGGTCGGCTTCAGTCCAAAATTCACTTTCTCCCAATAGAACTCGGATTGGATATTGCTGGAATCGGCCTTGGGATAATTAAGGAGGTATTCATGCAGCTCGGGTAGATACTCGGGGAGCGCCCTGGAGCGGCTGAGTAAGGAAGCAAACGTTTCCGCGACGACGGCGGGGTGATTCTTGTCTCGATAAGTTCCGAGGGCCGCGTTCCCACCTTGTTGGTAATTCAAGAGGGCCTGCAGAGCCATTTGCTGCGCCAGGTGATTGGCCTGGTCGTTCGCGTCAGCGGCGGACCAATTCATGGAATGCTGAAACTCTTCCATCGCCTCGGTCGGCAATTGCACCTCGCAATGGCCTGGCTTGCAATTCTTCAGTTGCTTGAAATCCTGTTCATCCATCGTGAAACCAGTAAGGTCGGAAAGCTGCGGCGGATCGCTGAACTTTTGGACTGCGATATAACTCGGGAGTTTGCGAAGCGCATCAATATCCGCTGCGAATTTAAGGTAACGCTCCGGCGTCGAATTTATGTACACAGAGCCAAAAACAAATACCTGATCCGCGGTCGGGGAGTCCAATATCTTTGCGATCGCCTTGCCTTCGCGGATTTCGCGGATTTGGCCGTCATTCAGGCCAACGAACTCGTGAAAAAACTTGTCGGGCTCGGCCGCCTTATCCGTTGACGGAATTCCCGATCCAATGACTGGAGAAACGAGCAGGGCGAGCAAAACCACCGTCACGATTCTTTCGTGCATGAACTCAATCTCCGATACGTGGTTTCAAAACGAAAAAATGTCCGTTCTTCCGGCTCCAGCTTATGCCGCCGCGCCACGCTCCAGTTCTTCCGCCAGAAGCGTCACGCCAAGATTGCAAGCCTGCACCCCCTGCACCACACCGAGTTTCAGAACTTCCATGATTTCTCCAACCGTTGCACCGGCCTTGAATGCGTTCTTGATGTGGCGCCGCGTGCCCGGGCCATAAATGTGTACGTAAGCGGCGTCGAACGCCACGAGCAGAAGCTCCATTTCTTTGGGAGGAAGAACGCTTTCCGCGTAAAGCGCGGTGCACATGGCCATGTAGTCATCGGTCCAAACGGGGTCAAGAAATAGAACGGAATCCCACTCTTCGCTCCAGTGCCCGATCGCCTTAAGCTTTTCCACTGCAGGCGTCGCCTTTCCAATTTTTTCCAGACGCTTCTTGCGCAACGTACCGAAGTCCTCCAGGCTGCCCACACTGGCCTCTTCAAGCAGCAGAGGCGCGTTAAAGCTGAAAGAATGAATGGACATTACGGACGCACACTTGAGTACGAATAAGATCTCCTGGCGGCTTGCGCCCGCGGCGAGCGCAGCCCGGATGTGACGGCGCGTGCCTTCTGGGTTCAGGTTTGTGCGGGAAGCATTCAATCCTACGCTCACCAATTCAATAAACTTGACGGGCAGAATCCCATCCGTCCAAGGGTTCGTGGTCAGCTTAACGGCGTGTTCCGCCCAGGCTGGATCCCATTCCTTAAGTTGCTCCAGGGCCGCCGCCCAGGGGCTCACCGGCTGCAGATTCGCTGAGGCTTTCGCCTGACCGCTTTCCGTTGCCATGACTTTTCCTTTTGCCGCGTCTTTATTTCTAACCAGGGACTTCGCTTGAGGGGTTGGATGTACGAGTGGGTCAAATGATGCATTTTTGCTTGGTCACGGGCTTGGGGCCTAATAGTAACGGAACTCCACCGACCAGCGTCTTGTTGCTACTGATCCGGTAGCTCAAAATCCATCCTTTTGCCGACTCAAGCATCCAACCCCTCAAGAATGTGCGCGCCAGCCCCCTGGCGCCATGACGAAACCGTCAGTATTTAATCTTGGGAACCGACATTCAACGGTCCGAGAAGTTGTCGTTGGTTGCTTTTCGTGGTATTTGCATGTAGCAGTCGCGGTGTTTGAAATGCTTGTATCGATGCCTATAGGCAGAGAGAAGGAGTTCTAATCATGGCCGCCGCAAGTTCTCCGGCTCCGACCCCCGCAGCGAGCCCCGCACCGCCCCCCGCTACTCATCCAGAACCGGCTGCGCCAAAGCCGAAGACAAGTTGGGAATGGATGAAATACGCAACCCCGATTCTGGTCCTGCTGCTCGCGGCCGCTGTTGTGATTAGCCTGACGCGAAACTGGAATGCATGGGAGGGTGGCAGGGTCGAACAAGTCACCGACGATGCGTTTGTCCGTGGCGATCTCACGCCTCTCAGCACAAAGGTCGCGGGCATTGTCCGGAACGTGAAAGTCTCCGACTATCAGCGGGTGCGCGCCGGCGACCTGTTGGTCGAGCTTCAAGATGACGACTATCAGGCGCAATTGGCCCAAGCCGGCGCAGCTGTAGACGCCGCGAAAGCAGCCATCGAGAACAACCGGCGGCAACGCGCGTTGCAAGACTCGCGAATTGAGCGCGCGCTGGCAGGTATTGATCAAGCCAAGGCGCAAATTGCCGCGGCCGAAGCTGGAATCAACGCCGTCCAGGCCGATGTCGTGCGCACAAAAGCGGAGCGCGCGCGCCAGGAGGCGCTTCTGGCAACCCAGTCCGCGACGAAACAAAAGGTCGAGTCAGCGGTGGCCGATGAGCAACGCTTCGCCGCGCAGGAGGCCAGCCGCAAGGCAGACCTTGAACAGGCTAAGACGGCCCTGCGCAGCAGCGAAATCGCCGTGGAATCGGAGCGCCGCAGCAAAGCGGTTCTGGAATCCCAGGACCAGCAACTCATTGCCGATCTGCACGCGAAAGAAGCTTCGCTGTCCGTGGCGAGGATCAACCTCGGCTACACGAAAATTTCCGCGCCCGCGGATGGCACGGTCGGCGAACGCCAGGTGCGTCCCGGCCAGTTGGTTTCTCCTGGAACGCAAGTTCTGACATTTGTCCCCGAAACAAAGTGGGTCCAGGCCAACTATCGCGAGACGCAGCTCACGAATATGAAAGTCGGCGACCCGGCAGAAATCCGCGTTGACCAGTACCCCGGAAAAGTGTTCCGCGGCAAAGTGCTGGAGATTGCGCCCGCCAGCGGCTCGCAATTTGCCCTTCTGCCGCCCGACAACGCCACTGGCAACTTTACAAAAGTCGTTCAAAGAATCCCCGTGAAGCTTGCCTTCGACGACGCGAATCTGGCAAGCAGCTTGCGCCCCGGCCTTTCGGTGATCGCCACCGTGCGTACCAAGCACTAAGTGGAACGCACCATGGCTTCCCAGGCAGCAGTCGTCCATCCGCCTTCCAAGCAACAAATTGCGCGCGCCATAGCCGGAGGACTGCCTGCGGAGCTTTCGCAGAGCCCGCTGCTGGGCATTTTAGGGGTGGTACTCGGCGCGGGAATCGTCACGTTGACCGGGCGTATGCTCACGCTGGGCACCTCCGACCTCAAGGGGAGTCTCGGTATCGGCTTTGACGACGGTGCCTGGATTGGCAGCGCATACAACGTTGCGCTGATGTTTATTGGACCGTTCACCGTGTATCTCGGCGGTTTGCTCGGCCCACGTCGCGTGCTTAAGATCGCAGCGATCTCTTTCACCGTGGTTTGTCTTTTCTTGCCGCTCATTCATAACTACAGCTTGCTTCTGACCGCGCTCGTGATTGCGGGACTCACCTCCGGAACCTTTTACCCCCTGACGCTTACTTTTGCGCTGAAGAATATTCCGCCCCGTTTTCTGCCCTTCACGCTGGCCCTCTACGCCACCTCCGTTGACTTCGCCGTGAATATCGCCCCGTCTCTCTATGGCTGGTATCGCGACCATCTTTCCTTCCACTGGATGTTCTGGAATTCCGCACTCATCACGCCCTTAATGGCCCTGTGCATCCATTTCGGAATTCCTCCCTCGCCACCCCGAAAAAGCACTGGCCCTCCGCCGAGTTTTGCCGGATTCCTCTATGCCAGCGCCGGATTCGCGCTGCTCTTTGCCGCTTTGGACCAGGGGCAACGCCTCGACTGGTGGCGCTCCGGCCTCTTCAACGGCCTTTTCTTCTGCGGCATAATTTTCCTGCTGGCCTCGCTCGTTCGTCGGTTCCGCAGCCCAAACCCCTTGGTGGACCTTCCGTATCTCCGGCAATGGAACACGATTGTGCTTGGCGTGGCCCTGGGATTTTTTCGCTTTTGCCTGCTTGGCACGATTATTCTGATCCCCCAGGCGCTCGCCCTTCACGGTTTTGAAGCCGACCAGATTGGTCCGGCGGTGCTGTGGACCGCCTTGCCCCAGATCCTGATTGCGTTTATCGCCGCGCTGCTTCTCCTGCACGGCTTGGATGGCCGCCTCTTGATGGCGACGGGATTCACCTGCATTGCGGCCGCGTGCATTCTCAACGCGCAGTACACTTTCGCCTGGTCCGCAGCGAACTTTTATCGCACGGAATTGCTTATGGGTGTCGGCCAATCCTTTGCCTTTATCGGTCTGGTGTCCACGATCGTGTTGCAGGCCATTTTCTCCGGCGGGCTCTCCAAAGCTCAGGACGCCCTCACCTTTTCCGCCTTCTTTCACGTTGTTCGTTTGCTGGTCGGGCAAATGGGAGTTGTGCTCATGGGGCACTACATTGCTGTCCGGGAGCGCATTCATTCAAACCTGCTCGGCTTGCACGTTCAAGGCGGCAATTGGCTGGACGAGGCTTCCATTCGGCAAATGACCGCGGGGCTCTACGGAAAATCTTCCGGTTTGGCTGCTGCCACGGGCCGCGCCGTTGGCCTGACCAGCGCCCGCGTGCGGTTGCAGGCGTTCAGCCTCACGTTCATCGACGGATTCCATCTCATCGCGTGGGCTTGCGTGTTGGCATTGCTGCTCATCGCCTTGCTCCGCAAGTCTCCACTGAATTACGGCGAACTGGGCTTCCCGGATGGCGGGCCCTCGCCAGCAGAGAGGACAAAATCATGACGAAACGTACCCCACTTTTTTGCGCGCTGTTCGCGCTGCTCTGCGCCGGGCCGCTTTGCGCGCAGGAAGGCAAATCGCCGGAAACCCGCCATATCACGCTGGATGAAGCCGTGCAGCTTGCGCTGAAGCACAATCACGTCGTGCGCATTGCCGCCTACAGTGTTCAGGAGAAAGAGCACACCAAGGATATGGCACGGAGCGCCTATTTTCCCCTGCTCCGCAACGACAGCACTCTTGCTCAGGTGACGGACACGCAATTCATCGGAATTCCCGCTGGCGGCCTCGGAACAGCGGCGGGGACGCCGATTCCCACACAGTCCACCATATTGAACCAGGGCGGACACACCGTCGTGACCAGCGGCACTTCTCTGAGTCAGCCGCTTTCCCAACTTTGGAAAATCAAATCGGCGAATGACGTCGCCGCCGCTGAATTAAAAGGGACGCGTGGCAAAGCCCGCCAAACGGAGAACGAAGTCGCGCTCCGAGTTCATCAGCTTTACTACCGTGTTCTCGTCTTGCAATCCCACAAGGAAGCGGCGGCGGCCAAAATTCAGGCCATCGAAGCCCTGCAGACCGAACGCGTGCAGCAAGTCAAATTCGGCAGCGCTCTGGCGGAAGAGGCCATTGAAAGCCGCGCCCAGTCTCTCGAATCGAAGCAGGATCTCCTGACTACCGATTTGCAGCTTACGGATCTCACCATGCAACTCAACGACGCCATTGGCCTGCCGTTGACCACGCCCTTGATGCTCGATCCCGGCGTCCGTCAAGTCGCAAACACCTGCGACCGCGAACAATGCCTTCGCGCCGCGCTGGAGTCTCACCCTGAGATCGCCGAGGCCAACGCCAAAGTGGAGCAGGCATCCGCCGCTGTGCGCCTGGCCAAGCGCCAATATATTCCGGACGTCGAGGCCTTCGCTCGG
>DASSGJ010000104.1:0-2008 GCA_035693545.1 Candidatus Acidiferrum sp. | reverse complement strand
CGCTTTCCCGCTCCGATGGGCCCACGAGCACTCTTCCCGGCTGGATCAGGACCAGCTCCCGCATTCGCAATCTCCGTTACACCAAACTAGACGTCACAGGCAGGGTTTCGGTTCAACGCCAAAACTGTCCAAAGGTCAGATATCCAGCATCTTTAGCAGTACTTCCAGGTTCGTCTCGTCCACCACGAGCCGCACCTCGCGCGCCGCCTCCGCCGTCAGCGGAACCGATCCCTCATCAAACGCATGGAACAACCGCATCTTCGCCACCGCATACTCTTCGCTGCTCGTCAGGGAGCGACCGTTCGCTTTCGCCCAAGCGTCCAGCGCCGCCTGCATCACGATTATTCGCAGCCCAAAACTCGTCCCGCGATCCGCCGAAATTGCGTACACAAATTCCCCAGCAGATTTGCCATTCACCGAGACCCGGTTCAACTCATAAAAGTAATACTGATACACATATCCGTTCGCCGCGGAATAACTCTTGATCCGTCGCACCGTCTCGGGCTTGGCCATGGCGCGATTATTGAAGTCGCCCTGGGGAATGTCAATCAAAGCAGTGGCCAATTCCCAGTTTGGGAACGCACCCCAACAACCCCGTTCAATTCGGAACGTTCTGCAAGTTTTCGGCACACAGCCGCACGGTCATTCTTCGATCCGCGCATTTTTGTTCACCAGCTCCAAACCGTTCGTTCGATTCACTTTAGAGGAAGCAAATTTTCGTTGAGCGCCAAGTCACGGCCTCCGCAGCGCCGAGCCGTTTCGCTGGCCCTTCGTCTGCTTTCCCATCTTCCATGCGCCCTCTCTTGCAAACGCGCTCAAAACAAGGCCCCTCTGCTCGGAGCCTTTTCTTGGCTAGCCACTCGACCCAATCGATATTTCTGTTGGCTCTCGCCTTCTCGTTGGTTGCATGCGGCGGCGCAGGTGGCGGCGGCTCGACAACTCCCCCTCCGCCGCAAATTACTGTCACCATCGCTCCCGATACCGGAAGTGTACTGCTCGGCAACACGCTCGCCTTCACTGCCACCGTCACCAACACGTCCGACACCTCCGTCTTATGGAGCGTCAACGGCGTCGCCGGCGGCTCTCCGCAGACCGGCACCATTTCTCCCGACGGACTGTTCACCGGCCCCGCGGATCTTCCGTCTGGCAGTTCAGTCCAGGTCACCGCCACCAGCCGCGCCGATTCCTCAAGATCCTCCACCGCCGTCGTCGCAATCACCAGCGACGTCGCCGTCTCGCTCTCTCCGGTTTCCTCTTCCGTCGAACTCGGCTCGCTCCAATCGTTCCACGCCACAATCACCAGCGGCGGCAAGCCCGACCCGGCCGTCCACTGGAGCCTTGCCGGCCCCGCCTGCCCAAATAGTTGTGGCGCCGTCGATGCCAACGGAAACTACACCGCGCCCGGCATTCTTCCGTCGAGTCCCACGGTCACGCTCACCGCAACCAGTGTTGCCGATCCTTCCAAACAGAGTTCCGCAACGCTCTCCATCACCAGCCATTTCACTTTGCAACTCGCCGCTCCCGCCAACCTGCAACCCGGTGTCACCGCCGCCCTTGTTGCCACTCTTTCGCCCGTTCCCGGATCCAATCCCAGCGCCGTACTTTCCTGGTCGCTCTCCGGCAGCGGTTGCAGCGGCAGCGCCTGCGGCCTCCTCACCGTCATCACCACGCAATCCGCCGGTGGCGGCGCTATCGCGGACACTGCCGACTACACCGCGCCTTCCGCGCCTCCACAACCCAACACCGTCGTCATCACGGTCACGCCGCAAGCCGATGCCTCAAAAAAAACACAAGCCACCATCTCCATACAACCCGGACCCAGCATCGTCATTTCGCCCACAACCGCCACTCTCGCCGCTAATCACCGCATCACGCTCACCGTCACGGAAAACGGCGCCAGTGGTTCTTCTCTCGTCTGGAGTGTCAACGGAATCTCCGGAGGTAACACCATTGTCGGGCAAATCTGCGCCGTCGGCTCCTCTCCCTGCCAGAGCATCACCACCAGCAT
>DASSGJ010000103.1:0-2059 GCA_035693545.1 Candidatus Acidiferrum sp. | reverse complement strand
AGGACGCGCAGGGTCGGATCGATTTCGCGGCGCTTGCGCTCTTCGGAAACGGTGCGGAAGATTTCCCACACGTCCTTGGTGGTCTGAAAGTGATCGCGCCGGTCACCCAGCACGTGCACCAGGCTGACGATGCCCCACCCCTGCAATTCGCGCAGGCTGGTGCTGACGTTCGAGCGGGCCACCGAAAGAGTCTCCGAAATCTCGTCGGCCGGGAGCGGCTTCGGTGACAGGAAAAGCAGGGCGTGCACCTGGGCCACGGTGCGGTTGATGCCCCATTTGGTGCCCATTTCGCCCCAGTGGAGGATGAATTTCTGGGCTACTGGTGTGAGTGTCGATTTGGTTGTGTCTGTCATTTCTGTTACAACAGAATATACAGAATCAACGGGCGGATGTCAAGAGGATTTTTTCCGGGTTGGGAGCTGTGCCTGAGGCCGTAAAAGCGGGGAGCTTCGCTCCCGCACTCAAAAAAGGGGCTAGAAAACGCTGACTTCGGGGACGGCGGGGGCTAGTTCGGGCACGTCAATGCGAATGGTGGTTCCCTGCCCCTCGTGGCTTTCAATGTCCAGTTGAAAATCTTCGCCGTAAAGGACGCGTAGGCGCTCCCGGACGTTGCTGAGCCCGATGCCCTCGACGTACACGTGTGGCATCTTCTCCTCGGATATTCCTACCCCGTTATCGGCAATCTCGATCTGCAGCCGGCCGTTCTTACTGCTGGTACGCAGAAGGATGCGCCCGCCTTCGAGCTTGGGAGCCAGCCCATGCTTGAGGCTGTTCTCGACCATAGGTTGCAGCAACATGCTGGGGATGAAAGTCTCAAGCGTCACTTCATCAATTTCTTTCACAATGTCGAGATTGTCGTGCCCGAACCGGGCTACTTCGATATCGAGATAGTCGTCAATAAACGAGAGTTCCTCGCGCAGCGGCACAAACGTTTCATGCTTGCGCAGCAATCGCCTCAAGATGTTGCTGAGCTTCAGCACCACACCGCGGGCGGAATCCGGGTCAATGCGGATGAGCGCCGACACGGTATTAAGAGTGTTGAAGAGAAAATGCGGATTGATCTGGCTCGACAGTGCGTCCATCCTGGCGCGCAGCAAAAGCTGCTGGTGACGTTCGAGATTCATTTCGATACGCGTGTTGTTCCAGATTTTCAGGGGCGAGGCGACGGACATCAGCGTGGCGATCAGGACCAGGGCGAGTTGCCAGTTCCAGTGGGGGTCGAGAGCGAAGAGCCATTTGGGCTTGGTCGCTACGTCCAACGCGACACGGCCAAGTTCGAGGCCGACGCACGTGAGGAGCGGCAGCATCTCCCACATGATTTCCGTGTCGCGAATCATGCGCATCAGCGCTTTCGGGATATTCAGAAAGGTGAAGGGGCCAAAGTTCCAGAGCGCTTCCTTGTCGGGAATCACCTGACGGATCAGGCCGCCGAGCAATCCAGCGGTAGAGGCGGCGGGCATTCCGAGCCACTCGTGCGCCATCAGTGCGGGGATAGTGATGATGGCACCGCCGATAGGGCCCACGACGCGGCCTCCCAGCAAGCCCATCAGGAACGCGCCCTCAAGGGAAAGATCCGCGAAGCGATAGTACGGGCTGACCAGGCGCAAAGTGACCCCAACGATCAGCGGCGGAGTCATGAAGAGCATCAGCTTCAACTTCTGGTCGGCATCGCGTTCCTCGGTGAAAAGCACGCGGCGGAAGGTGTTCCACCGGGCCAACAACGCGGCGATAGACGACGCGACGCCCACCTTGAGGAGCAGCGTGAAAAGAAGTTCGCGTATGGAGAGCGTTGTGTCCATGATCGACGCCAGGTCCTGACCACCCAGCTTACGAAAAAGCCCCTTCAACAGTCATCCCGAACCTGCGCCGTTTGCAGGTGAGGGATCTGCTTTGTCGCAAAGACCGAAGAAGAAGCGGATTCCTCGCCCCGTTCAAAAACCGAACGGGCTCGGAATGACATTTGTCAAACTGTTCCCGCGATCCCAAATTTCACATCCAACCTCGCCCTATTGTAATGAATCTCCGGCGGAATGCTGAGCCCTTCGTGCGGGAATTGCGG
>DASSGJ010000102.1:0-6019 GCA_035693545.1 Candidatus Acidiferrum sp. | reverse complement strand
ACGCTGGTCGCATCTCGCCTGCAATGGCGCCAGCCCCGATAAACGGAAACGCTCTACACGAGAGAACACCTGATGCGCATCGCAAGCGTGAGTCATGCAGTCTTTGCGGCAACCATGATCGCCGTTGGAATCCTGGGCCTGATCAAAGCCGACTTCAATCCGGTCTGGGATCCGATACCAAAAAGTATTCCCGCACTGGCCTATCTCTGCGCTTTTATCTCTCTGGTATCCGGCATAGGCCTCCTCTGGAAGCGCACCGCCGCTCCCGCTGCCCGCCTCCTGCTCGGCTATTTCCTTCTTTGGTTGCTCCTGTTGCGGCTGCCAGGCATCGTCCTTTCACCCACTGTGGATTTTTGGTGGGCAGCCTGCAAAATCGCGGTGATGGCGGCGGCCGCTTGGGTGCTCTTTACCTCGTTCGCCGCTGACTCGGACCGCCAGCGCCTCGCTTTCGCCACCGGCGACAAAGGTCGGCGCATCGCCAGGATCCTCTACGGACTCGCCTTGATCCCCTTCGGCATAGCCCATTTCGTTTATCTCAAAAATACCGTTTCGCTGGTGCCTGCCTGGCTGCCCTGGCCTGGCTTCTGGGCGTACTTCACCGGCTGCGCTTTCATCGCCGCGGGCGTGGCAGTGGTCATCAATGTGTACGCGCGCCTCGCAGCCGCGCTCTCCGCCCTCGAGATCGCCCTGTTCACTCTGTTGGTCTGGGGACCCGTAGTGGTGGCTGGCGCCAAAACCACCTTCCAATGGAGCGAAACCGTCGTCTCCGCAGCCTTGACGGCGGCCGCCTGGGTAGTCGCCGACTCCTATCGCACCATCCCCTGGCTCGCCGTAAACAAACGCTAGAGCTTTAAGACTATTAGAGACACGACTGTTGATTCATATGCGCCTAATTGTTTTGGGACAGCAAAACAGAAGACTAAACTCATCGTCAACGCGTGCCCCGGGAATGCGCTTATTGAACAGTGGTTTCTAGCATTCGGTACTCGGTAACGATTGTTTGCATGGAGTTGCCAAGTTCCGAGAGAGGATGGCGATTTGTAGTCAGCAGCTCTACCGAAGCCTTTGCCGTAAAGACTCCCGTGTCAGTGACAACGTAAAAGATCACGCCTTCACGTTCGGGCAGAGGAAAATTGTCTGTCAGCTGCATACTGTCCAGAAACTTGCCGGCGATCGAAACGGCGTGCAACGCTGCGTCGCGAATAGCCGGCCGTGCATACCCGCCTCCGATTGATCCGCCCCCGCTGCTGTAGTAAATACTGGCCGTTCCGTCCGAAACAGCCACTACAGTGGCGACTCCAGTCGTAACCGCCCAGTCCATCGCTACAGCACATGGATTGCCCGGCCTGTCGGCCCCGGATGAACCGACCTGAGGGCACTTCCAATTTAGTATTTGAGCGCGAAGACCGGCATAGTTATTCGCCTTTTTGGCTTCGGGAGCCCGAAGCTCCTGGGAACGCCTGCGCCAACGGATCAACGCCGCTGCACTGTAGGGAAAAAGAAATCCTGCGGCAATTACCCAATACAAGATTTGCTGGTCGCTCATGGTAATTGTAAGGTTCCATCGGCTGAGCCGAACCGAAAGTCTACCTTAGGAATGGGTTTTCTGATCGAGCCATGACCGCGAATCTTGATAGGTTGGCTTAGGGTCGCGGTCGGGCCATGCAAAGCAGGCTATTCCGAGAAGACCAACCGATAAGGAAAGCAGGTGATGATCCCAAGTCGGCCGGACGAAGACCAGGAAAGGCCTCACGAAAAACACGAGATGCATTGAACTGGCAGCAATCGCCCAACCCCTCGCCCAAGCATGAGCCTTCCAGATAGTCCACGCGGCAATTCCATTCAAAGCGGCAAAATGGACAAGGAAAATCGGGCCTCCAAGCAGGCTTCGCAGAAGGCTGAACTTGGGGTGATGCGGTATGGTGTAAAGAACCACGCCGATAGTGCTTAAGGTCGTAAAAGCGAATAGCCAGAACATCAATTTTCTAAAATCATTTGGCCAGCCAAAGGTCGGTGGCCACTGCCCCTCGCCAAAGAGTCTTTCGTCAGGTGCGAATACGCGGTTCATGTGCGGATTCTATCCCAACCGTGATTGCCTGTCAGACTCGCCCTTTGGCTCCGCTTACAATTAGAACCTCAGCCGGAAAACTCATCCCGCGCTCCGTCGAGTACTCACGCAGCGATTCGATCCCTTGCCGCTTCACCTCAGCCACTTGCCGTTCCGAAAGCGCCCGGATTTTTCCGCGAAGCTTGTCGGACATTTCGATCCGCAGCGTCCAGTAATCTTCCGCGGGCAAGGGCGTCTCGATGGCGAATCGCACCAGTCGCTCCGTCGACTCCGCAACACCCGCTTCCGCAAACACCTTCCGCAACTTGCCGGGTTCCGCAAAACGGAACGCATCCAGTGCATCCGGCTCCGGCGGCGGCGCGTGCACATACCGGTCCATGACCCGTGACAGCGAGTAGTGAAAAGGATTCCTTTCCGCAAAATGCCACACCGCCACCGCCAATCTTTTCCCAGGCTTCAGCACCCTCAACATCTCCCGAACGCCGTCCACCGGAGAAGGGAAGAACATGATTCCGAACCGGCTGATCACTGCATCGAACGTATTCGCCGGATGCGGAAGCTGATCCGCAAACCCCACCGCAAACTCTACGTTTTGCAAACCCACACGGCTCGCCTCCCGCCGCGCCGCTGCCACCATCTCTGGAATCGGATCAACTCCGTACACTTTGCCCTCTGGACCAACCAGCGAAGCAACCGTCAATGCCGGTTCGCCGGGTCCGGTGGCAATATCCAGAACCGTGTGCCCCCTGCCGATCTGTCCATCCTCAACAAGCGCCTCCGTAATTGGAGCAAACATCTGCCGGATGATGTCGCGGTGCTTTTCCCAGAACGGTGCCGAGCCGCTCCATCGGTTGATGATCTCTTGCTCGGGTTGCATACGAAAAAGTATAGCTTCCCCGCGACGGAACTCAATCGCCACTACACCGCAGCTCTCTGAGCTATTACGAACTCTTCCTTAGGCTCTGCGCCTGTCGTAGCGATTTGTCTTCGCGCTACGCAAGATCCCCATCAGCGCCACGGCAGCCTAAGCTATCATTGAAGATGTGACTGCAATGCCGGACGCGCTTACCCAGACCCCCACCGAAACCCAGGCCGCGCCTCAGATCGAGACCCACGTCCAGATCCATCCCCCGCCTCGCGCCAACTTCCTCCGATCTCTTTTTCGCTGGCTTGTCATCGCCGCGGTGCTGCTCTGGTCCTGTGCCGCGCTGCTCCTTGTCGCCGCCAAGTGGATCAACCCGCCCACAACCGCCGTTCACCTCCAGCGCCGCTTCCAGGCCTGGATTCAGCAAAAGCCCTACCGCGAACGCTACAACTTCGTTCCGCTCAGCCAAATCTCCACGGACCTCCAGCACGCTGTAATCGCCGCGGAGGACGGGAACTTTTACCATCACCATGGATTCGATTGGCGCGAGATTCAAATCGCCGCCGAAGAGGATCTGGAGCGCGATCGCACTCGCGGCGCTTCCACCATCACGCAGCAACTCGTAAAAAACCTGTTCTTCGGAACCGGCCGCTCCTTCCTCCGCAAGGGCGCGGAAGCCACGTTGGTCCCGGTCGCCGAATTCGCCCTCGGCAAACGACGCATTCTGGAGCTCTACCTCAACGTGGTCGAATGGGGCCCGGGCATTTATGGCGCGGATTCCGCGGCCCGTTATTACGATGAAACCTCAGCCCGCAACATCGGCCGGCAACAGGCGGCGCGCCTCGCGGCAATTCTGCCGGCTCCACTGAAGCGGCGGCCCGAGCGCATGAACAACTACAGCGCCATCATCCTCTCGCGCATGGGCAGAAGGGGGTGGTAGAGATCTCCCTCTGCTGCCACGGAAAGCCCTCGAAATCCACTCAGGCTTTTCCCCCAAAAGCCCCTCCGATATACCCTGTACTTCTCTAATTCTAAATAACTTAGCAAATTTCCAGGCAACTCTTCGCCCCCCGCCGTGTTCTATCTATGTGGGGCTATGCCAGACCGTCCCCGAGGGGGTTGTTTGCGGATTTCTGTCTCCAACCTGTGCCCACTGGCCCGAGAACGTTCCTCCGCGGGCCACGGGCTCCGTCTGGCCCTCCTGCCCATTCTATTCTTAACTTTCCTTCTGCCGATGGTCACTCCCCGCGCCTCCGCCGATGTCGGCGTTGTTCTCAATGAGTCTCTCGACGAAAGCATGGACCGCATCACCGGCACCGGCCACACCGCTATCTACTTTTCTCGCATCTGCGCCGAAACGCCCACCAAACTCCGCCTCTGCGGCCCCGGCGAATCCGGCTCCGTCATGAGCACGTATATCAACATCGGCGAAGACCACTCCGTCGAGTGGAACATCGTTCCCCTCGACATCTATCTCTACGGCGTCGAAGATCCCCGCAATCGTCCCATCTTCGCTTCCTTCAAAATCAAGCACGCCCTCGAAGAGCGCTACCGCCAGAACTATCTCTCCGCCGTTTGCGAAACACCCTCCTGCCAGACCAGCAACAAGGCCGAATGGCGCGAAATGGTCGCCGCCACTCTGATCCGCGGCATGTACTTCTTTGTGGTGGACACCTCCATCGAACAGGACCGCCAACTGGTCGAAGAGCTCAACAATGCGCCCAACAAGAATCATTTCAACGGCGCCACCAACAACTGCGCCGACTTCGCCCGCCGCATCGTAAACACTTATTTCCCCCACGCCGCCAGCCGCGACGTCCTCAACGATTTCGGCATGACCAGCCCCAAGGCCGTCGCTCGCACCTTCACCCACTACGCGCAGCGTCACCCCGAACTCAATCTCCGCGTCATGCACTTCGCGCAGGTCCCCGGCACCATCAAGCGCAGCAGCGAAGTCCGGGCCGGCACTGAACAACTCCTTCGCTCCAAGAAACTCCTTGTTCCCATGGCGGTCTTCGCCTATGAGGCGCTGCCCGTCGTCGCCGCGTCCTACGTCTCCACCGGCCGCTTCAATCCGGAAAAAGAGTTTGAGCAGCATCCGGCCACAAACCTGTCTGCGGACAGCCTCACACCCGCTTCACAGTTGCAGACAGTTACGTTGCAGGATGACCGAACCCGGATTGTCGGCACGCCCGCCGAATGGAAAAACTATCGCAAAGCCTTTGAGTCGGAAATCGAGGACGACAAGGACTCCCCCGATGCCCGCGACCGCTTCCATTTCTTCAAGCATCTCGACGAAAAGGGAACTGCCGCTCTCGACCCAGACGGTGCCGCCTGGATGCAACTCTCCGAACATGGCGAGTCGGTCAGTGTCGGCGTCAGCGCTGGCAACGTCCTGGCTGCTCAGTCCGATCCGCAGCTTTCCCACCAGCTTCTGCTCGCACGAGTTTCCACGTTTCTGAAAAGCCCGAAGCATCGCCGCGAACCCATGCTCGAATTCCGTCAGGATTGGGATAATCTCCAGCGCGCTTCGGCCGGTGCTCTTGCGGCCTCAGCCACGAACAACACTCCTTCCGCAACTGCACGCGCCACGCCGTTTCCCGCCGGCGGCACGTTCTGACCTGTATTCTTTTTTGAACTCTGAGCATGTGGTTGTATGATTTCGCCAACGTTCAGCCGGCGGCGGACTGCATGGATGAATTCTGCGCCGGATAGCGCGAAACGAAACCCCGCCGCATGAAGTGGGAAACATCGAATGAATACCGGCGTTCGATCGCAACCTCGTTTTAACCGCCGTCTGTACCTGGGTGCCAGCCTCATCTTCCTTGCGCTGGTTTTCTGGACATTCGCGCGTACCTTCTATCTGCGTCCGTTCTTCGGTATGCCTCCTTTGTCGGCCCTGCTGCGCATTCACGGCGCAGTGATGACCGGTTGGGTCGTGCTTCTCGTCGCTCAAAGTAGTCTGATTGCCGCTCATCGTGTCCAGTGGCATCGCCGGCTCGGTGTATTTGGCGTTGCGTGGGCCGCGCTGGTTGTGCTTCTCGGCTCAATAACGACCCTGCACGCCGCGGCGCGGGAAGTACGTG
>DASSGJ010000101.1:0-3409 GCA_035693545.1 Candidatus Acidiferrum sp. | reverse complement strand
CGGAGCACAGGCAGGAGTGCCTGTGCCACGCGGGCGGAGGGTGGCGGTGAGACCGATGTCGTTGATTTCGGGATAAGAGCACCAATCGGCGCAACCGGTGACGGTGATTTTGAATTTGCGGGGGAGATTGTAGAAGTCGGGGTTGCCGGCGAGTTCCCTGTCGAGGGCGAGGGCCAGCGGGGAGACGTCGGCTAATTCGTGTTCGTGGATTCCGGCTAAGGGGCAGCCGGTGATGTTGCGGGTGACGTCGCCGCAAGCGCCGGTGGTGCTGAGACCTACGGACCAGAGACGTTCGAGGAGTTCGGGCAAGTTTTCGATGGCGACCCAGTGGAGCTGGATGTTCTGGCGGACGGTGATGTCGGCTACGCCGTTGCCGAAGTGGTCGGAGAGATCGGCGATGGTGCGGGCTTGTTCGCTGGTGAGGAGGCCGTTGGGGATGCGGATGCGGACCATGAAGTAGGGGACGGATTTGCCTTCACCGTTTTTGCCGCCGACTACGCCGGCGCCGTCGCCTTGCGTGTAAATGCCCCAGGGGCGGAAGTAGGTGCCTAGCCACTCGGGAGGGATGGAAGCGAAACCGTCGCGTGCGAATTGGCGGATTTCGTCAAGGTGGTCCCAGGGATTTTTGGCGCGTTTGAGGCGTTCGACGCGCTGGGCTTTGGTTTCTTTGACTTCGGGCATTAGAGCGATTCCCTTCTTTCAGAAAACCTAAGAGCCGCCCGCCTCGGAAGGCGGCCGCTACAAAAGCTAGAGCAACCCAAGAGGCGCTGGCATAAAAGCCAGCGCTACATGTCGTACATTCGGCCCGGGAGGCGGCGTAAAGCCGCCCCTACACAACGAAGAAAACGGCCAGAAAAACGAAAAGCCCACGTGCCGGTTATCTGGCACGTGGGCTTCGAAGCTGAAACTTCAAAAAGAGCTTAGGTTCGAGAGCACCTCAGGCCAGATGTGAGCAGCCGACAGCAACAGCAGGCGGCCGCGGTACAACAACAGATCTGGCAAGAGTTGCGCATGTTGTTAGAGGCTACGCGGCGTTGAGGGTGATGTCAATGCGGGTAGCCTTCAAAAGATTGGATGCGATGTATGGGGGATTTGGATACATGGGGTGCAGAAAGCAGTCAGGAGTCGGTAGTCAGGAGTCGGTAGTCCGCAAGAGGCCGGGTAAACCCGGCCCCTACAAGGGATTAGTAGATTATTGGGGTTTGGCTGCGGGCTTCGCGGCGGTTGCGGGTTTGGCGGCCGGCTTGGCTGGGGCGGCGGCTGCGCCTACCAGGGTGGCGGATTTGATGGTGTCGAGCTTGGGATAGTGGGCGACTATGTATTTTTCGCCGCCTTTGGTGATGTTTTCCTGGTCGTTTACGCCGGCGGCGTCGCCGTACTGGTCGTACATCATTTCGACAACGTTGATGCCTTTGCCGTCGACTACGCCGAAGGGGGCGAAGCCCTGGGAGTCGAGGAAAGTGTTGTCTTTGAGATTGATGAAGAGCTGGGTGCCGCGGGAGTTGGGGGCAGCGGTTTTGGCGAAGGTGATGGTGCCGCGGACGTTTTTCTGGTTGACGGGCTCATCCTTAATGGTGGCTTTTTCCCAGGCGGCGTTCACGGCGGGGGTGCCGCTGAGACCGAACTGAACGACGAAGCCGGGGGAGACGCGGAAGAAGCGGGAGTTATCGAAGAAGTGGTGCTTGACGAGATTGTAGAAGCGGTCGGCGGCGAGGGGAGCCCAGGCGCGGGTGATGGTCATGGTGAATTCACCGCGGGTGGTGTCGAATTTTACCTGGTAGGTTTCGGGAGCTTTGTCTTTGAGAAGAGCGGGCTTCAAGAGAGCGTGGTCGTAGGTGGCGGTGGAGGCGGGCTTGGCGGCGGTGGTGGTGGTGGTGGTGGATTTGGGTTTGGCGGGTGCGGGAGTTTGGGATAGGGCGGGGATGGAGAGGAGCAGCGCGGTTGCGGCTAGCGCGCAGGATTTCAGGTGCATTTGATTCGGCCTCCGGAAATTTTTGATTGGGTGGTGAGTCGAGTTTACGGGGACTAGTTTTGCATATTTTGGGGACGAGCGGAAGAAAGAGAAGAGAAAGATTTAACACAGAGGTCACAGAGGAAGAACACGGAGTTCGCAGAGAAGAGGTGGCGAGGATCGTTGGTTGCCCGGGTCCCTCCACTACGCGGCCCGACGCGCCAAACTGCGGCGCGAAGAAAAAGTCGGGCCGCTTCGGTCGGGATGACAGAAAAGAGAACCCGGGAGCACAGATAGGAACGATTGCGGACTTAGATCGTAAGAGCCCACGTATCGCAAAAGGCGCGAAACGTGGGGCACCCTCAAGTTCATTTGATCGGCGGACCAACCGCGAATTATTTGTTGCGGTCGCGGCTGACCTGTTCGACCTCGGAGAGGGCGCGGAGGGTGTTTTCGCCTAGGATTTTGCGGATGTCGGATTCGGAGTAGCCTTTTTTCAGGAGGGCGTCGGTGATTTGAGGAAGGTGGGTCGAGTCCTGCATGCCGAGGGGCATTACGGCGCCGTCGAAATCGGAGCCTAGGCCTACGTGATCGGCGCCGGCGATTTTTACGGCGTGGTCTATGTGCTCAACGATGACGGTCCAGTCTACTTTGGGGAGTTTGCCGGCTTGCATGAACTCGCGGACGACTTGATCGCCCGCGCTTAGTTTGCAGGCTTCGTTGTCGCCGCAGCGCTTTTTGACCTCTTCGTTGATGGCTTTTTCGGCTTCGGGATGGGCTTTTTCATAGTCGCGGAATTCCTGGCTGAGGAAGCCAACGTGGTAGTTAATCTGGATTACGCCGCCGTGTTTGGCGAGATCGCGGATCATGTCGTCGGTCATGTTGCGGGGAGCGGCGCAGAGGGCGCGGCAGGAAGAGTGGGAGGCGAAGACGGGGGCTTTGCTGGTTTCGAGGGCGTCGTAGAAGGTTTTGTCGGAGACGTGGGAGATGTCCACGATGATGCCGAGGCGATTCATTTCGTGGATGACGTCTTTGCCGAAGTCGGTTAGGCCGTTGTGGGCGGGCTTGTCGGTAGAGGAATCGGCCCACTCGTTGTTGTCCATGTGGGTGAGGGTCATGTAGCGGACACCGAGAGCGGCGAAGGTGCGGAGGACGGAGAGGTCGTTGCCCATCATGTGGCCGCCTTCGACGCCCAGGAGGACGGCGATTTTGTGTTGTTTTTTGGCTTCGCGGATGTCGGCGGAGGAGGTGGCGAGGAGGAGATCGTTGGGATGTTTGCGGACGGTTTCGCGGACGGCGTCGATTTGATCGAGGGCCTTTTTGACGGCTTCGGGGCCGAGGATTTTGGAGGAGATCCAGATGGAGAAGAAGATGGCGTCGAGCCCGCCTTCTTTCATGCGGGGGATGTCGATGTTGCCGTCGTTGTGGCGGATTGCGAGATCGAATTTGGGGTCGAGG
>DASSGJ010000100.1:0-13972 GCA_035693545.1 Candidatus Acidiferrum sp. | reverse complement strand
CGACCCTGTTTCTTTTCGCGAGAAAGCCGCGCGAGTCGTCGCCGAGAAAAATCGCATTGCTCGTGGAGCCTACGGCGCCGATGTGGATTTCACCCACGAAGTCGAGGAAACGCTGCGCCTCGGCGAAAAGATCAAGGGCTATATCTGTGACACGGCGGAACTCGCCAATCGCTCGCTCGACGAGGGCAAGTCCGTGCTCTTCGAAGGTGCTCAGGGCACGATGCTGGACATTGATCACGGCACTTATCCTTTTGTGACTTCTTCTAGCGCCACATCCGGCGGCGCAACCACGGGCACCGGCGTTCCGCCCACCAAGATTCGCCACGTTCTAGGCATTTCGAAGGCTTACACCACGCGTGTTGGGGGCGGGCCTTTCCCTACGGAGATGCCGGACCTGGAAGCCCAGGAAGTGCGCGAGCGCGGCAAGGAATTTGGCGCTGTTACCGGCCGTCCGCGGCGCTGCGGCTGGCTCGATCTGGCCGAGTTGCGCTACGCCAAAATGATCAACGGCATTGATTCGCTGGTCGTGACCAAGTTGGACGTGTTCGACACCCAGCGCGAAATTCGGGTGGGCATCGGCTACACCTACAAAGGGTCCCCGATTAACGAAATGCCCGCGTCGGCCGAAGTCTACGAGCGCGTCACACCCGTGTACAAGACACTGCCCGGCTGGTGCGAGTCGACTTACGGCGTCAAGGATGCCTCCAAGCTTCCCAAAGCAGCCATCGACTATCTCCGCTTCGTCTCCGACTATCTGCAGGTGGAAATCGGCATGATCTCCACCGGGCCGGAGCGCGATGCCACCATCGTCCAGCCTGGCACGCTCCTCGCCAGTTGGCTCTAGCTCGTGGGCCGTCTCTGCTGGTAGGGGCCGGGCTCGCCCGGCGCTCTTCGATTTATGCTGCGGAAAAGCCGCAACCTTGGATCACACGCCTCGCTTCGCTCGGAGGGCGGAGCAAGCTCCGCCCCTACAAAGGCGGTGCTCGAGCGGCCGCTGCGCTACAATAGCCGGTCTGGCTGAGGACCCCTTGAATGCTCTCCTTCCAAGAAGCGCGTAAACTCGTCATACAGAAAACCACGCCGCATGTAGCTTCCCATGCCCGCATTGTCTCCAAGAAGGCCCTTGCTGACGCCCTCGGCGATGCTCTTGCCCAGGAAGTTCGTTCGGATCGCGACTATCCACCCTTCGACCGGTCAACTCGCGATGGTTACGCCGTTCGTTCCTCCGAGGCCCCCCAAGGCGCAACTCTCGGTTGCGTTGGTGAAATCAAAGCAGGCGATTCGGTAACGCAGCCGCTGCCTGTCGGAACTTGCATTCAAATCATGACCGGTGCTGCCGTGCCCACGGGAGCCGACGCTGTGGTCATGATCGAATTCACGGAACGCACCGGGGATAAAGTCACCTTTCAGCGCGCCACGAACCCCGGCCAAAACTTCGTCAGGAAGGGAAGCGAAGCGCGTTCCGGCGACATTGCACTCAAGCCTGGGCTGCGCTTGGGGTTTGCCGAACTCGCCATGGCCGCCCAAGTCGGGGCCGCAGAAGTGCTCTGCACGCGGCGTCCGCGCGTTGCCATTCTTTCGACTGGCGACGAGGTTGTTCCCATTACAGAGCAACCCGGCCCGTTTCACATTCGCAACAGCAACAGCGTTTCCCTTGCCGCGCAGGTCCGCCTCGCCGGCGGCGAGCCGGTTCCGCTCGGCAATGCGCTTGACCGCGTTGACGACCTCGGAGCCAAGATTGAGCTTGGGCTCAAGGAGGATATTCTTGTGCTTTCCGGCGGGGTCTCCATGGGCAAGTACGACCTAGTTGAGACTGTCCTGAAATCCCTCGGCGCCGAATTCTTTTTCGACGCGGTAGCCATACGGCCGGGTAAGCCCGCAGTGTTCGGACGCTGCCGCGACACGTTTGTCTTTGGGCTGGCGGGCAATCCCGTATCCACGATGGTCACGTTCCAGCTTTTCGTGACGCCGGCAATTGATGTGCTTGGCGGCGCGCACCCGCGCGCGCTTCCGCTACTCGAAGCCAACCTGACCAAAACGCTTCACGAAAAGCCGGGCCTCTCGCATTTTCTGCCGGGTCACTTCGAATGGACCGGCATCTCTCCGGAAGTCTGTCCGCTTTCCTGGCAAGGGTCCGGCGACATCGCGGCGCTTACCCACGCCAACTGCTTTATCGTCGTTCCGGCAGACCGCCAGGACATTCCCGCTGGAGAGAAAGTTTCCGTTCTGCCGCGGCTCGACGTAATCTAATTTGGAATGCGGTGTAAAGAACCACCTCACAATTAAAATGGCCGAACTTTCTCACTACACCACGCGCGGCGAAGTCAGCATGGTGGACGTCTCCGCGAAAGCCGTGACCACGCGCACCGCCATGGCGCACGCTTTCGTCCGCATGTCGCCCCGCGTCCTGCGGGCCGTTCGCCGGCTGAAGAACCCCAAGGGCAATCCCCTTGAAATCGCCCGGATTGCCGGTATCGCCGCTGCCAAGCGCACTGCGGAGTGGATACCTCTTTGTCATCCCATCCCCCTCACCCACATTGATGTGACCCCCCGGCTATGCAAAGATGGAGTGGAACTCCAGTCCCGGGCAACCGCTACGGCGCAAACTGGCGTGGAGATGGAAGCGCTGGTCGCGGTCACCTGTGCCGCTCTCACGGTCTACGACATGTGCAAGGCACTCGATAAAGGCATTGAAATCGCGCATATTCACCTGCTGGAAAAGACGGGTGGAAAGAGCGGCGATTACGTGCGCCCGTCCGGCCGGAAAGCGCGGGCAGGCCGCAAATGACTGCCGCCGCCGGCAAGACCGTTAAGCTATTGCTTGCGGATGACAATCCGTTGATCCGCGACCTTGTCTCAAAATCCCTGGAGCCTTTTTGTGAAGTGTTGATTGCAAACGACGGCGCCGATGCGCTACTCAAAGTCATCGACGAGCCTCCTGACGTAATTCTTTGCGATTACAAAATGCCGGGTCTGGATGGACGCCAGCTTTTCGAAAAACTTCGCGGCCGTGAAGCCACGCGGCACATCCCGTTCCTGTTTATGGCCAGCCGTACCGATATCGAGGAAAAACTTAGGCCGATGGTGGACGGCGTTGAAGATTTCATATCCAAGCCTTTTCTGGCCAAGGATCTTATTCGCACGGCCAAGAAAATCGTTGACCGTTTGCATCTGGAAAAGCTGCAGAAGCGGGCTTCGCGCCCCGGCGTGATTCAGGGACGGCTGGAAGAAATGAGCATGATCGACCTGATGCAGTCGCTGGAGATGGGGCAAAAATCCTGCCGCCTGCAAGTGCACAAAGGCGCCGAAGCGGGCGAGCTTTATTTCGCCAGCGGCCAGTGCAAGGACGCAAAAGCCGGCACGCTGGTCGGCGACGACGCCGTCTACAAGGTTTTGTTGTGGACCGAAGGCGAGTTCGAAATTGACTTCAACGCCGCGAACGCTTCGTCCAATACCACTACTACGCGTAGCACGACCGGGCTCCTGATGGAAGCCATGCGCCTGATGGACGAAGCAAGCCGCGACGCGGTTCCCTCGAATTGACCGCCCCTATGCGCGTTGCCGTTCTCACCATCAGCGATTCCGTCGCCCGCGAAGAGCGGATTGACCTCTCCGGCCCCGCCGTCGTCCAGCGCTGTCGCGAACTCGGCTGGGAAGTTACTTCTTCGCTGAAATGTTCCGACGACCCTGGCCAGGTGCGCTCCCATCTCCGCCAGCTTGCCGATTCGCGCCGGGTGGATCTTATTCTGACCACCGGAGGCACAGGGCTTGGCCCTCGCGACAACACGCCTGAAGCTACACTGGATGTGGCCGAAAAGGTGATTCCAGGGCTCGCCGAGGAGATGCGCCGCAAAGGCGCCGAGCAAACACCGAACGCCGTGCTTTCTCGTGGCGTCGCGGTGGTGCGCAACGTCTCCCTCATTCTCAATCTTCCAGGCAGTCCGAAGGGCGCGGTCGAATCCCTCGACACCTTGGCCCAACTCCTTCCACACGCGCTACAGGTACTCCACGGCGCCCGCCACGATTAACTCGAGTCTGCTAGTTTCCTGGTTCAGACGGCCTGAAGAGAATTACGAACAGATGCGGAGTCTTCTGCGATTGCGGTTTTTGCCAGCGTCATCTTGTAGTGCAGGCGCAGGATGGTTAGTCCAATAAACGTAATTTCGTGATCGGTGCGGAGTATACCGTCTTCATCCGCATAGACATGGAAGATCTCATGGAGTGTCGTGAAGTTTCGCACACGCCAGTGGTCGGGGCCTGATTCCACTACGCGATAAAATCCCGATCTCCCGAACGCCGCCCCGGTGGAGACCAATCCAAAGGTCGCATCCGCGTAGACGCAAGGCCGGAGATAAACGCTGCTGCTTCCATAGCAGGGGAATGTGACCTTCACACAAGGATTTGCTTCCCCTGGCACCTGCGTTACGGAATAAAGCCCGGCGTAAATCACTTTCCCGGTGGCGCGAAATCGCCGGAGCCAGCCGGTATACGCCAACCGCCCGGAGGCCGGTTCGCGCAATTGCACAACTTCGCTGGTCATGCCCTTGGCCACTTCCAGCGAAGATATCGGGAAGTTCAGCTGGTCCATGCGGCGGCTGATGAATTCCACCAACAGCCACAGCACAAACTTTCCCGCGAAGTAAACTTCGCTCCACACTTCCAGCTTGTAGAGCGCGGTGTGCTCGTAAAAATGGCGGATTCGCGGGTCCACCCGATCGGGATCGAAGGACGGACCGCGGAGGCTCTCAAAGCTGGGGATCAGCCCCGCATCCGGAGGCTGGCCGATTTCCAGTTTCTCTTCTTGCGCAATTCGCTGGTAGACGCCCGTTCCGATGACGCCCGGTTTTCCGAGCACGCAATCAAGCCAAGGAGATTCGGTCTTGCGAATGCGTTTCCCTGTCAGGCGGACCAGCCATTCGATGCACACCTGGAGCAATAGTCCCAAAACCGAATACAGTGCCGCCCGCACACCCGTTGGCTGCTCTTCCACGGAAACGAGAGGCCGTTCCTCTGCCTTGGGATTCACTTGTGATTGTGGACTCATCCTGGCCCAATTATCGCACCGCACACCGAATGCAATTCTTCAATTCCACCCGCGTTTCCCGGCAGTCACTTTCCACCGCTGGAAAATCCGATCGGCCCCGGAAGTTATTTCTCAACGATGGGCAATATAATTCGTGAGGCGTGTTCCGCATCGTGATGCACGACAATTCGGCGGTTGCGGCTTTCCTTAGAAACAATCTCGGATTCGCCGGTCTGTAAGTTGCGTGAAAAATGGGGATAGAACGCCCCGCTGAGTTGCACGCGAATCTTATGCCCCTTCAAAAAAGTGTTGCTCGTCAGCATACGATCCAGCGTCAGCTTGTAGATTTTTCCGGGTTCAAGGAGTTCCGCTTTTGCGGATTCATTCCGCCAGCTTGCGCGGAGCACATCCAAGCCCGGGCTCATCAAATTGAACGCCGTCCCATCGGGGGCCACATCCAACAGCCTTACCCACAAGTCAAAATCCTTCACGTCCGCCGAGACGTACATCTCCGCCACAACCGGTCCAGTTACTTCGGTATCTTTTGCCATCGGTTCGCTGTCGAACACCAGGACGTCTTCGCGGCCAGCCAACGTGCGGTAGTCGTGAGCGCCATAGGCGTCGTAAACATCCGTGACGGGATGCGCCGGGTCGGAAAGAAAAGAGCTGGTCTTCGCTCTCGGCTTCTCGTCTGTTCGCGAAAGTTTTCCAGTTCGGGTGTCCGGTGAGTTCGCGGCCAGGAAGAGAGAAGTTCTTTGGGCTCGTTTCAGAGGCCAGGCGTTTTCGTCACGCCATGCATTGGTCCCCATGACAAAAATGCGCACCGGGGCTTCTTTCTCTATCCCATTGTCCATACTGCGCAGATAATGATCCATCCAGCGCAGAATCAATTCGTCGTAATCGATGGGTGCCGTGGAGCCGAATTCGCGTTCTCCGCTTTTGCTGGTGTCTTGCGCGCCGTGGGTCCATGGCCCGATGATCGTACGCGTAGCCGAATCTTTCTGGCCCTTCCGCGCAGTCAGCAGGCCGTTGAAATTGGTGGTTGCCCCGTCCGGCCCGTAGGCTTCGTCGTACCAACCCGAGAAATTCAGCACCGCGCAATGCACCCGATCGTATTTGTTTCGAAGCTCTGCCCAGTCCCACCAGGGATCCGCAGGGGCATGCGCAAGCCACTGGTAATAGAACGGCGCCGTCTGCTGTAAATCCGGGAGGTCCCGTAGCGGCAAATAGCCCTCCATCCGCTGGTGTTCCGTTTTCCAGGCAGCCTTTGCCTCCGCGTGTGTTTGCGGCCCCGGCAAATTCTTTCTCTTCCGCGCATCGGGCGCGATGTTCATCCAGACCCATTCCAGCCACGAGCCATCGAACAATCCTCCGGAATAGAAAAAGTTTCGCGGCGTGGAAAACGTCATGGCCGGCACCATGGCTTTCAGGTGGGGCGGATTCTCCACAGCCGCTAGCCATTGCACGGCCCCGGGATAAGACAACCCGAATGTTCCGACATTTCCATCCGACCATGGCTGCTGTGCCGCCCATTCGATGGTGTCGTAGCCGTCCTTGCCTTCATTTTGATAAGGCACAAACTCGCCGTCCGAGGCATAGCGCCCGCGCACATCCTGAATCACCACGGCATACCCGCGCTGCGGCAGTTTCTGAAAAGTAGTCCACTCCTTTGGCGCATCTTCTTTTCCATAAGGTGTGCGGTAAACGAGGGTGGGGAATCGTCCCTTCTGCGGCGGCAGCCACACGTCCGCGCGCAACAGCGTGCCATCGCGCATCGGCACTTCAACGTTTTTGATTATTGTGTGTACTTCGAGCCCATAGCTGCTGTTCTTGTTCTGGAAGGCAGAGTTCGACAGGCGGAGGTATACGACCGCAACTGCCACGAGGAAGACCAGCGCCGCAACACGTCGAAGGATTCCGGGAGTCATCGCGCCACGCATTCTATCCCAACCCGTCTATATTCGCTTGTTGACCCCTCGCCGCCCCTCCGTAACAATGTTTGCACTATGACCAGCAAACTCTCCGGCAAGAAACTCGCCGTCCTTGGCACTGGCAAGCTGGGCGGAATCCTCCTGCGCGCCTATTTAAAGCAAAATCTATTCGCGCCGAAGAACGTCACCACAACCGTCCGCCATGAAGAGAAAGCGGCGTCGCTCGCCAAGGAGCTTGGGGTTGCTTCCTCCACCGACAACCGCAAAGCCGTCCGGGGCGCGGACATCGTCATTCTGGGCGTAAAGCCGCAAGTTGTCGGCGACGTCCTGAAGGAAATCAAGCCGGAGCTGACCAAGGACACGCTGGTGATATCCGTTGCGGCCTCCGTTCCCACGAGCTACATCGAACAGCGTCTTGGGGAAAAAGTTCCCGTTGTGCGCGCCATGCCCAACACCTGCTCGATCGTCGGCACGGGCATGACCGGCATTTGCAAGGGGGCCCACGCCTCAGCCGAGCATCTGGAGATTGCGAAAGCGCTGTTCAACGCCGTCGGGCGCACCGTCGTGGTTGACGAGAAAAACATGGATGCGGTGACCGGGCTTTCCGCCAGTGGTCCGGCGTTTGCCTACATCATCCTGGAATCGCTTGCGGAAGCCGGGGTGAAGGTCGGCCTTCCCCGGGATGTAGCCACACTGCTTGCCGCACAGACAATGAAAGGTTCCGCCAGCGTCGTGCTGGAGACTGGGGATCACCCTGCTTTGCTGAAAGACTCCGTCACGACTCCCGCCGGCTGCACCATCGACGGCATCATGGAACTGGAAGAAGGGAAACTCCGCGTTACATTGATTAAGGCTGTAGTGAAAGCTACGCAACGCGCGGGGGAACTTCTCTTCGAAAAATAATCCTTTCGTTGTACGGTACCTCTAAGGCCGCTCGCCGCGGTTCTTCGGACAATCTGCAAGGTTTGGGAGGTATCCGCGAATGCGTTTTTTCGCCCGGCGTGTTTTCCTTTTGCTGCTTTGCGGTTTCTTCTGGCCGTGTCTTGCCCCTGCACAGACGGCCAAAGAATCGGCAGCGCCAAAAGTTCTCCGAAATGCGGGTTGGGCGGCCTCCGAAAAAGCGGTCACCAAGCTGGAGCAGGAATGGTTCAAAATTCAGCTTGCCCACGACTGGGATAAATTGCGCCAACTCCTCGGCGATGATTTCCAGTTGATTGAATCCGACGGGCGCCTGGGCGATCGCGATTCCATGATCGCCGGCTACAAGGAAGAGGCTTCTTCGGTCTCCACGATCAGCATGACCCTTCTGGTCTCGCACGCGGTTAGTAACGACACCGTCGTTGCCACCGGACTCGACGACATCAGCCTGCGCCAGCGCGACGGTTCCATCTCGCATCGCTACGAACGCTTCACCGACGTCTGGGTCCTTCGCAACAATCAGTGGGTCTGCGTCGCCGAACAAATCACCCTCGCACACCCGAACTAGATTCTGCTTTCTCGTACCCAACTTCCTCTGCGTTCTGTGTTAGCATTCGCGCATAGGCCACTCGATGCCAGCCGCCTACATTCCGCTTCTGCTCTTTTCTCTGCTGGTTCTGTCTTTTCCTGTCGTGACGCTGATCGTCTTTAAATACATACGCCCCGGCTCTCGCGGAGGCCCAGCCAAATTTCAGCCTTACGAGTGCGGAATCTTGCCCGAAACCAGCGCGCGCGGCCGCTATTCTGCCCGCTTCTATATCATTGCGATGCTCTTCGTGATCTTCGACGTCGAAACAATTTTTCTTTTTCCCTGGGCCATCCTGTTCCGCGGCTGGCTTGCACATCATCTTGCGGCCTTCGCGATGTTCTCGATGTTTATTTTTCTGGGGATCCTTCTCGTCGGATACGTTTGGCTTTACAAGAAAGGCGCGCTGGACCTCGCTTGATTCCTCAGAAGAGCGCTGATTTCCGCGGGAAGCTGTACTTAGTCCTCATGTGTGGGGAAGCGCATTGACGGCACTCTAGGCGTATGTTAGAAACCCTGTGAGCGACTCATTCGCCGCCAGGCCGCTCAGACCGTGTTTGATTCAAATCCAGCTCGTGCGCCTCGCTCCTACCCTTCGCGAGCTGTGTATTTGGCGGCATTCTCAGGGGAATAAGTTCGCGCCTGCGTCCTTTTGAAGGGCCAGGCAATCCAAGCGCAGCCCAAGGTCCCAGGGTCCATGGCAGACGAGTCCAAGGCACCCCCATCGCCCGAAAGTTCACAGCCAGAGGTTACTGGCTCCTCTCCGGCGCCATCCACTGCGGGTGCTTCTCCGTCCGCTTCCGCAAAGCCGGCCGCCTCCGTGCTGCTACAGGTTCCGCTAGATAACGAACTTGCCCGCCGCTATCGCCAGCGGTTTGGAGCGGCAATCCTTGATGAGATCGAAGACCGCAAGCAATCCATCCTGATCGTCGAGGCCGCGCAACTGGTGGAAATAGCCCGGTACTCACGCGATGAGGAGAAATTTGATTTGCTTGAGGATTACACCGCGGTGGACTGGCCGAGGCGAGAAAAGCGCTTTGACCTGGTCGCGCAACTCTATTCTTTCACTCACAACGCGCGTCTTCGCCTGAAGACTCCGCTTGGCATTGAGGAACAACCCGCTACCCTCGTACCTGTGTGGCCGGCCGCCAACTGGCTCGAGCGCGAGATTTTCGACCTCTTTGGAATCGTTTTTAGCGGTCACCCCAACTTGAAGCGCATTTTACTTCCCGATGAATGGCAGGGGCATCCGCTGCGCAAGGACTACGACATTCTCCAGCAGGACACAGCCTGGGTCCGGGAAAATCTTGGCATCGAGAGCGGCCAATAGGGTGTGAAAATTTTGGCTGATACCGTACACGAAAACGACGCACAGAAAAGCGACACACTCTTTGGCGCCGATGAACTCGTCATCAACATGGGGCCGCAGCATCCCTCGACCCATGGCGTTCTAAGGGTAAAGCTCAAGCTCGACGGGGAACGCGTTGTCGGCTCCGAATGCGTCATCGGCTATCTCCACCGGGGCGTCGAAAAAATCGCCGAGAACCGCACTTACCAGCAGTTCGCGCCTTATGTTGACCGCATGGATTACGTCGCAGCCGTCAGCAACGGCCTCGGTTATTGTGAAGCGGTGGAAAAGCTTCTGGTTGTCGAAGCTCCACCCCGCGCCCGCGTCATTCGCACCATTCTGACCGAACTCCAACGGATAGCCAGCCATCTGCTCTGGCTGGGTACACACGCTCTCGACATCGGCGCGCTAACTCCACTTTTCTATTGCATGCGTGAGCGCGAAGAGATTCTGAAAATATTTGAAAAGTAT
Organism: Candidatus Acidiferrum sp.; assembly: GCA_035693545.1. Classification (GTDB taxonomy): domain Bacteria; phylum Acidobacteriota; class Terriglobia; order Acidiferrales; family UBA7541; genus Acidiferrum. Next base: position 3,695 of record DASSGJ010000100.1, on the reverse strand, counting down.
TGCGGGGCGCGCCTGACGACACATGCCTTCCGCATCGGTGGCCTGCAGTACGACGCCTACGACACTCTGGAAAAGGATGTCGAGCGGTTCTGCAAGGATTTCGAAAGCCGCATCCAGGAATATTCGGACCTGCTCACCGGCAACAGCATCTGGATTGGCCGGACGCGCAACGTCGGCCTTCTGAATTCGACGGATTGCATCGCGCTTGGGGCCAGCGGCCCGGTGCTGCGGGCCAGCGGCGTGAAATGGGACCTGCGCAAAGCCATGCCGTACGCGGCCTACGATCAGTACAAATTTGAAATTCCAGTGGGGACGCGCGGCGACACCTATGACCGCTACATGGTGCGCATCGAAGAGATGCGGCAGTCGCGATTGATTTGTCTTCAGGCCATCGAAAATATTCCGGCAGGCCCGATTATGGCGCGTGTCGGGAAAGTGTTGAAACCGGCGGCGGGCGAGGTCTATCACGCTATCGAAGGTCCGAAGGGGATTCTGGGGTATTACATCGTCAGCGACGGCGGCACGCAGCCCTATCGCATTCGGATTCGCCCGCCGTCGTTCATTAATCTTCAGGCTCTGGATAAAATGGTTCGCGGCCACCTGGTTACGGACGTGGTCGCGATTATCGGGACGCTCGACATCGTCCTTGGCGAGGTGGATCGCTGACGATGAGTCCCATGCTCCATTCCATTCTCGCGTTTGTGCAGACCTGGTGGGTCGAACTGCTTTGCGCGGTCCTGATCATCGTGGTGGTGCCGCTGATCGCCGGCTACATCGTTCTGGTCGAGCGCAAAGTGATGGCCGACATGCAGGCACGGTTGGGCCCGATGCGGGTTGGCCCGCATGGGTTGCTGCAGCCGATCGCCGACGCGCTGAAGCTGCTTATTAAGGAAGACTTGATTCCCGATAACGCCGACCAGTTTATTTTCTGGGTCGCGCCGGTTCTTTCGATGACCGCGGCGCTTACTTCGATGGGTGCGGTGGCGTTCGGCCCGTGGTTTCAGGTCGCGCGAGACATCAACATCGGCCTACTGTTTGTCGTGGGGGTCAGCGCGCTAGGGCCTTTCGGCATCGTCCTGGGGGGCTGGGCTTCGAATAATCACTATTCGATCATCGGGGCGCTGCGCAGCACGGCGCAGCTTATCAGCTATGAAACTACCGCCGGGTTCGCGCTTGTCAGCGGGTTTCTCCTCGCGGGAACGCTGAATGTCCGGGCGATCGTGGAAACGCAGCGGACCGACCAGGCTTGGTACATTTTTCTTGCCCCGGTCGGTTTCTTTACGTATCTCATTGCGTCGATCGCGGAAACCAATCGCGCTCCCTTTGATCTACCGGAGGCGGAATCTGAACTTGTTGCCGGCTACATGACCGAATACAGCGGCTTCCGCTGGTCGCTCTATTTCCTTGCGGAATACGCCAACATGATCGTGGTTGCTTCGGTTGGCACGACCCTGTTTCTTGGCGGCTGGTTGCGGCCGTTTCCCAACGTCCGGTGGCTCGCCTGGCTGGACGCGGCTCCGGCGCTGCTTCTCGCAGTTGTCGGCGTGTATTGCGTTTTCAGGGCAGGGAAGCAGCCCGCTCGTGTTCAATCCCTTTTCATGTGGGCTGTGGCTTTGGGGTGCTTTGTAATTGCCGCGATTTTCGCGCTTGCAGCACCCTTCAGGCATCTGCCACTCCAATTCATGCACGACGGTTTGTATGGGGCGTTCTGGTTTCTCCTCAAAGTGTCCGCTTATATTTATATTTTCATGTGGCTGCGCTTTACGCTTCCGCGCTTTCGCTTCGATCAGTTAATGCGCCTCGGCTGGCACATCCTGATCCCGTTGGCGCTGGTCAATGTCGTTAACGTCGGAATCGCTTTGGCGCTGTCTTCCGAATTTGGCGTAAACCGGTGGCTGGCCATGCTTGTTACAACCGGGGTCACACTCGCTGCCGCGATGCTGCTGCTGCGCTGGAACGACAAGTATTCCGCCGCCGCATCTGCCGCGCTGTTAGCAGACTCCTCCATCGTGGAGGACTCGCATGCTGGATAGCGTGATTTTCTATTTCTTCGCGGGCATCGCGGTGATCAGCGCGGCGTTGATGGTCACGCGCCGCAACGCCATTCATAGCGCCGTGTTTCTGATTACGACGCTGCTGGCCACGGCAGGAATCTTTCTGCAGTTGCGTGCAGAGTTCCTTTTTATCTCGCAGATTATCTTGTATGTCGGCGGGATCATGGTGCTGTTCATTTTCGTAATCATGCTGGTTCGTCTTGACGTTCCTCTGCCGCAAATTCGCTCGCGCACGCAGAAATGGATCGCCCTTTTGGTCGCGCTGGCTGTTGGGCTTGAAGCCGGATTCGTGATTTGGCAGGCGCGGAAGGCTGACGGTCAAGGTCTTCTGATACCAAACGCCGCGCCGGCCAGCCAGCTGCGCCCCAATACGGAAGAACTCGCCAGGAGCTTGTTTGAGTCGTATCTTCTGCCCTTTGAAATTGCCAGCGTGCTGCTGCTGGTGGCCATGGTGGGAGCGGTCGTCATGGCCAAAAAGAGGACGGACGCATGATGCCCATCGGCCACTACCTGTTCCTGAGCCTGGCGCTCTTCCTGATTGGTGCTATTGGGGTCATCACGCGCCGCAACGTCATTATCGTCCTCATGTCCATTGAATTGATCCTGAACGCCGTCAACATCAACCTGGTGGCGTTCTCGCGTTACTTTGGAGACGTCGCGGGGCAAGTCTTCGCTCTTTTTATCATCGCCGATGCCGCTGCGGAAGCCGCGGTGGGCCTAGGCATCATCATCGCTTTCTTCCGCAACCGCGAAACGGTTCTCGCTGACGAGATGGACCTGCTCAAATGGTAGCCGGCGCCACATCGCGCTCCGTTCCCGAGGCCCGCCGATGAACGCGCCCGGCTATTTTCTCTCGCATCTCTGGCTGATCCCGCTTTTCCCGCTCGCAAGCGCGGCCCTGATGTTTTTCTTTGGCCGCCGCCTGTCGAAAGAAGCCGTGAATCTCTTCTGCGTTGGGAGCGTTTTTCTCTCGTTCCTGCATGCTCTTGGCGCGGTCCTCAAACTGCCTGCAGGCCAGCGCATCTACCAGCAAATTCTTTTTCAATGGGTCACGCCCGGGGCCATGCCCACCGCGACAGGCCTGGTCAATTTTGTTGCCGACTGGGGATATCTGCTCGACCCGCTTTCCTGCGTGATGGTCATCATCGTAACCTTCGTCGGTTTTCTTATTCATGTTTATTCCATCGGCTACATGGCCCACGAAGGCGGCTACTACCGGTTCTTCGGTTATCTCAACCTCTTCATGTTTGCCATGCTGACGCTGGTCCTCGCCAATAATCTCCTGCTCCTTTTTGTAGGATGGGAAGGCGTAGGGCTCTGCAGTTATCTCCTTATCGGCTTTTACTTCCTGAAAAAGTCGGCCGCGGATGCGGGGAAAAAAGCATTCATCGTCAATCGAATCGGCGACGCGGGGTTTTTGCTCGGTCTGCTTCTTGTCGCAACAACGTTCGGCACGGTGCGCTTCACTTCGCAAGGACTCGCCGACCCGCCGGCGTTCCCTGGGATCCTGCAGGCCCTGGCGGCGCTGGTTGGGCAGCCGCAATTTATCTACGGTGCGCCGATATTCACCGCGATCGCCCTGCTTCTCTTCATCGGGGCTGCCGGAAAATCAGCGCAGATTCCGCTCTACGTCTGGCTGCC